>CAZQTO010000034.1:0-18349 GCA_964596375.1 uncultured Zetaproteobacteria bacterium
GAATCGGGATGTAGCTCAGCCTGGTAGAGCACTGTCTTCGGGAGGCAGGGGCCGGAGGTTCAAATCCTCTCATCCCGACCATTTCCTGTTCGCCAAGCCAGTTCAATCGGTGCGCCAGATCAATCAGTGCAATTCAAACCGGAAACAATTCCTTCTCAAGCAAGGCCCGCAAATCTTCCACACCCCGCTTGCTCAAGGTCGATGTGGGCAGCGGCGAAAGCATGCCGCCCATGGCCTGTGTCATTTCCTGCAAACGCTTGCTGCGCGCATTGCCGGAGAGCTTGTCTGCCTTGGTGGCGATGGGAAGCCAGCGCAAGCCCTGCTCATTCAGCCACTCAATCAACTGCAAGTCGGAATCCTTCGGGCCATGCCGGATATCCATCAGGGCCAGGACCAGCTGCGGCTTGCTCTCTCCGCTCAGATAGTGCTCGATCAGTTTGCGCCATTGGGCCTGATCGCCCTTGGATGCACGGGCAAAACCGTAGCCCGGCAGATCAACCACCAGCATCGCACCATCCACGTCAAAGAGATTCAGCAGGCGGGTGCAGCCGGGCGCCTTGGATGTCTTGACCATCCCCTTCCTGCCGAACAGGGCATTCAACAAGCTGGACTTGCCGACATTGGAATGTCCGGCCACAGCGACCTGCGGAAGCTCAATGAGCGGAAACTTGCGATCATCGGCAACCGACTGAATAAAACTGGTGTTTTCCCATGTGATTTTCATGTCGCGAGACTGGCTTCTTTGTAGATGACCTTCAAGGATAAGCTATGCGCGTGACATGGGCTGACCTAGCACTTAGGGTTGCCTAAATTATGTGCACCCTTGCCGATACCCCGACTGTTACCCCCCTGCTACCCGGTTTTCATATCGGTCCGCATCGTGTTGATATGCCGCTGGCGCTGGCGCCGATGGCCGGCATTACCGATCTTCCGTTCCGGCGCATATGCAAGCGCTTCGGCGCAGGCATTACGGTCACCGAAATGATTGCATCGCGCGCAGTGGAGTTTGGCCGGGAACGCACGGAACGCATGGCTGAAATCGGCGCAGATGAACATCCGGTCGGCATCCAGATTGCCGGCTCCGACACCGGCTATATCGAGGATGCCGCACGCTGGGCGGAGCAACATGGTGCAGACTTCATCGATATCAATATGGGCTGCCCGGTAAAGAAAATATGCAAACAGGTGGCAGGCTCCGCCCTGCTCAAGGATGAGCCGCGTGTCGCACGCATTCTTGCTGCAGCCATTGCGGCAGTGAAGGTCCCGGTGACCCTGAAGATTCGTACCGGCTGGGATGCGCATTCTAAAAATGTAGCGCAGATCGCCCGCATTGCCGAAGAAGCAGGTGTGTCCATGCTGACCGTTCACGGGCGAACGAGGGCCCAGATGTTCAACGGTCATGCCAACTGGGAAGATATCGGTCTGGCCAAACAGGCTGTTTCCATTCCCGTGATAGGAAACGGCGATGTTGTGGATGCCTCTTCTGCCCTGGAAATGCTGCGCATCTCCGGCTGCGACGGCGTGATGGTCGGTCGTGCTGCGCAGGGCAACCCCTGGATATTCGCCGAGATTCGAGCTGCACTATTGGGTCAGCCGGCAAGCCCGGAAGCCTTATCCCATGAACGTTGGCCTGTTGTGCTTGAACACCTTCTCGCACTGCATGAGCATCATGGAGAACGCACTGCCGGCAAGTTGGCACGCAAGCATGTTGCCTGGTACAGCAAGGGCTGCACCGGTTCCGCCGAGTTTCGCGGGGATTTCCAGCGCCTTACCGAATGGCCGGCGCAACTGGAAGCTGCCGAGGCCTTTTTCACCAACCATGCAGTGCAAGCCGAGCTTCTGCATGCCGCATGAACTCGCCGCCTCCATGGACATACCGCTCCCCATGCTGATCCTGAACCGCCGGGGTGAAATCACGGCGGCCAATATTGAGGCCCAGTCCAAACTGAACATCTCTGAAAGGGTATTGCGTGGTCAACATATCGGCCATCTGCTTGGCCCGGAGTCCGAGGTTAATGGTGTGATGCAGCACCTGATCGAAAGCGGGCAGCCGCTCTCCGATCATGGCCTTTATCTGCGTACCAGCGGCGAACCCTGCGCCGTACACATCGGCCCGTCTTCAGATGGCTATGTGATGATCATGGTTCCCGAGGCCAATCGTCAGGAGCATGATCTGCATGCCAAGCGTCAGGAAATGGCCGAAGCCGTAGCCAGAATCGCCCTCGAAATGGCGCATGAGGTAAAGAATCCGCTGGCTGCCCTGCGGGGGGCCGCCCAGTGGCTTGCAGAGCAACCGACCAATGATGAGCAACTAGAAGCCATCACCATGATGTTGGGTGAGGTGGACCGCATTCGCCAGCGTATCGATGATTTTCTGCAACTTGGGCCGCGAGCCGATGTCGGCATGGGAGAGGTCAATATCCATCAAATGATTGATGATGTGTGCCGTCCCGGTAGCGGTGTTTCCCTGCGCCGCGTTTATGATCCCGGCCTGCCCACCGTGCAGGCACACGAACCCCGTCTGCGGCAAGCCATTGAAAACCTGTGGCGCAACGCGCTGGAGGCAGGGGCAAGGCATGTCGAATGGGAAACCCGCATCAACCCGACCGTCCGCCTGCATGGCTATAAGGGAGCTGTTCTTGAGCTGCGCATCAGCAATGACGGCGCATCCATTCCGCCAACCCTGCTTGATCAGATTTTCGAACCCTTCGTCACCGCCGGTAAGAAGCGCGGCAGCGGACTGGGTCTGGCGCTGGTTCAAAGGGTCATGCAGGAGCATCAAGGTCAGGTTGCCGTAAAATCAAGCAACGGCCGGACAACATTCATCCTGCGCCTGCCACTGGTGCAATACTGATGCGCACGCTGGTTATCGATGACGATGCCGGCATCCGCTGGGTGCTGAACAAGGTTTTGCAGGAGGAGGGCTTTGAGGTCATTCAGGCAGACAGCCTTGGCGCTGCCGAAGCCGCACTGCAAACCGGTCCGTTTTCGCTGGTTTTTCTCGATATTTACCTGCCCGATGGCAATGGCATGGAGGCATTGAAGAGCGGGATGTTTTCTGCGCCCGTGGTGCTTTTAACTGCCGAATCCACCTTCGGCAATGCCGCTCAGGCCTATCGCATCGGCGCGATGGAATACCTTCCCAAGCCATTCGATCTTGAAGAGGTGCGCTCCCTGGCCCGACGCATCAAACCCAGCGAACCCAGTGCTGCGCCAGTCGTGGTGGCAGATAACGATATGTTCATCGGGCGCAGCCCCGCCATGCAAACCCTGTTCCGTACGCTGGGACGCGTTGCCGCATCCGATCTGACCGTGCTGATTACCGGCGAATCCGGTACGGGAAAAGAGCTGGTCGCCCAGGTCTTGCACCGTCAAAGCCGGCGCTCTGATAAACCCTTTGTCCCCATCAATACTGCCGCCATCCCGGGCGAATTGCTGGAAGCTGAACTGTTCGGTCATGAGAAGGGCGCCTTTACCGGGGCCGATCGGGAGCGCGTTGGCCATTTTGAGAAAGCCAACGGCGGCACGCTGTTCCTGGATGAAATCGGCGATATGCCTTCTTCTTTGCAGGTTAAATTGCTGCGCGTGCTTGAAGAGGGAGTCATTCAGCGCGTCGGCGGGCGCGAAGACAGGCGGGTCAATGTTCGCCTGCTTGCCGCTACCCATCAGAACCTGCTGCAAAAAATTGAGGCCGGATCCTTTCGTGAAGACCTTTACTATCGACTGAATGTTATTCCCGTTCACATCCCGCCCCTCAGGGAGCGAAAGGACGATGTGCCGCAGCTTGCCACATTCATGCTTGATGCTGCGGGTAAAGAGCTTGGCATGCACCCCCCCATTTTGCTTGATGAGGCCCTTGGTCTGCTACAGTCCTATGACTGGCCGGGCAATGTGCGCGAGCTGAAAAATGTGATGCGCAGGCTCGCTCTGTTAACGCCTGGTGCAGCCATCACATTGTCCGATGTGGCGCTGGCACTGGGCAACCAGAGTAATCGCAACGATGACGAGGAAACCCTGTCTGATGCCGTGAACCGCTGTATGCGCAACTACCTCAATCACCTTGGACACGCTGAAGCTGAGGATATGTACAAACATCTGATGGCGGAGGTCGAACCCCCCTTATTGATGCTGGTGATGGCGCACTGCAAGGGTAACCAGATCAAGGCCGCCCAGACCCTTGGTTTGAACAGGAATACTGTGCGCAAACTGCTGCGCCAGTATCACATCGATCCGCAGTATTTTAAGGATTAAGCCCGCCATGACACACAACGACAACCGTTTTGAGGATATAGAAACCAAAATTTCTTTTCAGGAGCACCTGCTCGAAAATCTGAATGACGCCCTCACCAGCCAACAGCGGCAATTGGATGATTTGAAACGGCAGATCATGAAAATCAGCGATATGATGGAATCGCCCCAAGAGATGCAAACCGGCCATTCAGATGAAGAGGCGCCGCCACCGCATTATTGACAGGGCGGCAGCCCGTAAAAAAAACAGCTTATTACGGCTTCCAGATACCTGTTTCGCTGAAAATAGCGGAAATATGGGTAAATGGCGTCACATCGAATGCCGGATTGTTGGCCGGCACATCTGGGGCCGCGATGCGCACCTGATGTGACACACCAGCTGCATCCACGCCGTCCATCATGAGCACCTCTTCGTCTTCCCTTTCTTCAATGGGTATATCCGCACCGCTTACGCAAGCGGCATCAAAGGTGCTTGATGGCGCGGCCACATAAAACGGCACACCATGCTCACGCGCCGCCAATGAAAGCATGTAACTTCCTATTTTATTGGCCACATCGCCATTGGCCGCGATCCGGTCCGCGCCGATCACAATGGCATCCACCAGGCCGCGCTGCATCATCCAGGCGGCGGCTGAGTCGGCCTGAATACGGCAGGCAACCCCTTCCTGATGTAACTCCCAGGCCGTCAATCTGGCGCCCTGCAGACGTGGACGGGTTTCATCCACCCATACGAAAGGGGACTCTCCGGCCCGCGCCAGATGATAGATTCCCGATGTGGCTGTTCCCCAGTCCACCGTTGCCAGCCAGCCTGCATTACAGTGGGTCAGAATGCGCCGCTCACCGACCGCCAGATGTTCAGCCATATGGGCGCCAATTCGCTCATTGGCCAGCGCCTCTGCATCTGCGTAAGCCTGCGCAGCCTCTACCATGGCCATCGCTGAAACGTCCTGCTCGGCCAATGAAAGCATCGCATCACAGGCATGAAACAGATTAACGGCTGTCGGTCTTGTCGCCCGGAACCGAGGCACCCAATGAGAGAAAAAACCTTTCTTATCAAGGTAATAGGCGAGCGCCAGACCATGTGCGGCAATAGCCCCGATGGCTGGCGCGCCGCGCACCTGCATGCTCTCAATGGCCACGGCGACTTCCTCAGGCTTATTGCTGACCACCTGCTCGAACCGGTGCGGCAAGAGACGTTGCTCGATCCACTGCACAGCCAGGGTGTTCCGGCCATTCTCCATATACCAGTTTACCGAACGAAAATCCTTTCCTGCTACTTTCACGCGCGCAGCCTCTTCAGCACCCCATCCAGCTCTTCCGGCCGCGAATATCTGATGCGCAGCTCTCCGCTGCCATTCTTTCGACAGACAAGCTCAACTGTCAGGCCAAGGCGGCGCGTCAATTCATCCTGCAGTGCAGCCACATCGGCATCCATCATGTTTTTAGACGGCGGCTTCGATATGGAGGCCTGGGCCTTCTTGGCGTGCGCCTCCATCTGGCGTGCGCTCCAACCGTGTTCAGCACACTGCTCGGCCAGCTTCCCGGCCACAGCTTCGGGCAAGCCAATCAACGGACGGGCATGGCCCATATCCAGCACGCGGTCTTCGATCATTTTCTGTATTTTTTCAGGCAGTTGCAAAAGACGAAGCAGGTTGGTCACCTGCGTACGCGAGCGGCCGATGCGCTCAGCAACCTGCTGCTGTGTACAACCAAATTCAGCCATCATCACCTGATAGGCGCGCGCTGATTCAATGGCGGTCAAATTATCACGCTGCTCATTTTCAACAATGGCAAGTTCGAGCGCCTGCAGGTCATCAACGTCCCGAACGACAGCGGGGATATCCTGCAGGCCAGCTGCCTGAGATGCCCGCCAACGTCGCTCTCCCGCAATCAGTTCATAGCCATCGCTAGTCGGCCGCACAAGAATCGGCGCCAACACGCCCTCCCGGCGGACAGAATCTGTCAGACTGGCCAACTCCTCCTGCGAGAAGCGCTTCCTCGGCTGGAATCTGTTGGGGCGAATTCTGGAGATGGGTATTCGACTGGCTTGCGCCAAGGCTTCCGGGCTTGAAACATCGCTAATCAGAGCACCCAGGCCTTTTCCAAGGCCCCGTTTTTTCTGCACATTTTCCATTTTCACCTCTATCCTCGCCGAATCATTTCCTGCGCAGCCAGGAGATAAGCCTGGGCTCCCGCAGAACGAACATCATGGTACATCACCGGCACCCCGAAGCTGGGAGCCTCCGAAAGGCGGACGTTGCGGGGAATACATGCCTCGTAAACCTGCGATCCGAAATAATTACGCACCTCTTCCTCAACCTGAACGCTTAGATTGTTTCTCCGATCCACCATGGTCAACAAGATGCCATCCATACTCAGGTGTGGATTAAGGCTTCCTCTCACTCGACGGATGGTATCCATTAACTGTGTGAGACCCTCCATCGCATAAAACTCGGCCTGCAAGGTAACCAGCACCCGGTCTGCCGCGGTGAAGGCATTGAGGGTTATCAGATTCAGTGCCGGCGGACAATCAATGAACACATAGTCAAACGACTTTCCGACATAGCTCGACAGGGCACGATCAAGCACCCCTTCACGGCCAGCCACATCGACAAGCTCAACCTCCGCTCCAGCCAAATCCATGCTTGCAGGAACCAGCATCAGCCCTTCGCAAGCGGTAGGCATCATCGCCTCCTCAAGCGGCGTGCTATTAATGAGCACCTCGTAACTACCCTGATTGACTTCCCTTTTATCTATCCCCAATCCTGTTGTGGCATTGCCCTGCGGATCTACATCGATCAACAACACATGCTTGTCGAGAGCGGCCAACGACGCGGCAAGATTGATGCTTGTCGTTGTCTTGCCTACCCCGCCCTTCTGATTGGCGACAGCTGTCACCCGCTTCATGGCATCATGTTTCACGTGAAACCCCTTGTTTTCGATAGCAATGAATGCGCTGCTGAATGTCTTCAAACTTAACATCGGCAACCGATTCAACAACCCAGTTGGGAACCGGCCAAGCTCCCATTGTCGCGGGCACAGGCAAAACAGCCAGCCCATCCTTCACCATGCTTTCCTCAATCATCGGCAGCAATGAATCCGGACGTGTCACCGCTCGCGCCACGCAAACATCCGCTCTAACCCCTTTTAAATCACGCACATCACAATCATGCACTTCTGCATCCAGCTTGAGCAGGCGAACAATGTGCCGCAGAAACTCAGCCCTTTTCTTTCGCCGCTCAACAAGAACACCATGCAATCCACGCTTACAAAGTAAAATCGGAATCCCGGGAACGCCCATGCCGCTCCCGACATCAAGCAGGATCCCCGCATCGGGAATCCATTGGCACAAGGCCTCTGAGGGCGCGATAAAACGGCGTGAAAATTCATCGGCATCCTTGACGGCCGTCAGGTTTAGCGCTTTGGTAAACCTCAATGTTTCGTCAATATATCGCTGCATATCAGCCTGCACGCGATACCTCGCCTTTTTGCAGATGCATCATCAGGCTGGTAATCGCGGCCGGTGTAATACCCGACATGCGCGCCGCCTGACCAAGATTCTGAGGGCGCATAATGCTTAAGCGCTGCCGACACTCCATACTCAAGCCAGAAACGGAATGGTAATCCAGGCCCTCCGGAATAAGCCGCCTTTCAAGCTGCTGAAAACGGGCAACCTCCATATCCTGCTTTTGTAAATAGCCATCATAATGAATGATTGCCTTCAGGCTCGCCCTATCCCTTTCCGTCAGGCCTTCCATTGATGACAACAGCTTCATGGCGCGTTCCGCATCAACATCCCGGCGATGTGTATAAGCGGTAAATGCCATGCCGTTCTCGGGAACGGGTAATTCCACTGCCTCAAGGCGCTCCCGCCATGCCCGACCGTGGCCTACAAGCAGGGCGCGCGCCTCTGCCTCTGCCTTCTGCAAGCGCTTATGCCTTGCCTCGAAAGCCTGCTTCCGCACATCCGTGTAAAGACCAAGGCGAATAGCCGCTTCTGCCAAACGCATATCAGCATTATCCTCTCGTAAATGCAGACGAAACTCAGCTCGGGCTGTAAACATGCGATACGGCTCGGTTATGCCTTTGTTAACCAGATCATCCACCATCACGCCGATATATGCTTCTGATCGATCCGGAACCCAAGACTCCAATCCACAGGACAGGGCGGCAGCATTGATACCTGCTATCAGACCCTGAGCCGCAGCCTCTTCATAGCCTGTCGTGCCGTTAATCTGGCCAGCATGGAAAAGACCGGCAACCTTTTTGCACTCAAGGGTTTGCCTTAATTCGGTTGGGTCTACATAGTCATACTCGATGGCGTAGCCGGGACGAATCATGATGACAGACTCAAGCCCTGGAATGGCACGCAAAAAAGCCCACTGCACATCAATTGGCAGCGAAGTAGAGATGCCGTTGGGGTAAATCTCTTCGTGATCCCTGCCCTCCGGCTCCAGAAATATCTGATGGCTGTCTTTATCCGCGAATCTCACGACCTTGTCTTCGATACTCGGACAATAGCGCGGCCCAATGCCCTGGATATCCCCCGCATACATGGGCGACCGGTGCAGGTTCTCCCTGATGATATCGTGTGCACGGGCTGTAGTACGGGTGATGTGGCAGGGAATCTGATCATCCCCTATCGATGGGTTGTCTGAGGAAAAGGGAAGCGCATCACGATCGCCCTCCTGCACTGCCAGGCCATCCCAACATATGCTGCGCCCATCAAGGCGAGGAGGCGTTCCCGTCTTCAGCCGCCCGACTTTAAGCTCCTGGCGGTATAATTCATCTGTCAGGCCGTCAATCGACGCATCGCCCGCCCGGCCCGCTGCAATCTTGGTCTCTCCGACATGAATCAGGCCACCCAGGAAGGTGCCCGTCGTCAGAATGACTGCGCCGGCCGAATGCTCAACACCAAACTCATCGATGGCGCCAACCACCCGCCCCTGATCAAAAAGAAGATTGCGGATACTTCCCTGATGCAGCATGACGGGAGAGTCCGCCAGCTCCTGACGCATCCGAATGTGGTACAGGCGACGATCGCATTGCGCGCGGGTGGCCTGCACGGCGGGTCCCTTGCCGCGATTCAACAGGCGGTATTGCAACGCAGAAGCATCGGCAACAAGGCCCATCGCCCCGCCCATGGCATCCAGCTCCCGCACCATATGCCCCTTTCCCACGCCGCCAATGGCAGGATTGCAGGACATTTTTGCAATGGTGTCCAAATTCTGGGTAATAAGGCGAACCCGGGCCCCGCGACGAGCAGCCGCCAGCGCAGCCTCGCAACCGGCATGGCCTGCGCCAATAACGAGAACATCCACCGGCCCATCAGGATGTTTCACGTGAAACGTGTTCGCATTTGTTTTCATGGAACGCGCAAGACTAGGGGTTCAATCTTGTCACAGCAAACAAAAGGGAGGCCGAAGCCCCCCTTTAATAAAGAACGATCAATCAGCCTTTGCGTGCTTTCTCCATCATGTCATGAATAATCGGCGCAAGGATCAGCTCCATGGCAAACAACATCTTGCCAGCAGGCACCACAAGCGTGTTGCGGCGAGACATAAATGAATCCTTCAGCATCGAGACCAGCCAAGGAAAATCGATACCCAGTTCCTCCGGCTTGCGGATACGAACAACCACCACACTCTCATCCGGGGTCGGGATATCGCGAGCCACGAAGGGATTGGATGTATCCACCAATGGTACCCGCTGGAAATTGATATCCGTATTGGTGTACTGCGGGGTCATATAGTGCACATAGTCATGCATACGGGAAAGAATGTTCTCCACCACAGCTTCTGGAGAATAGCCGCGCATAGCTGTGTCCCGATGAATTTTCTGAATCCATTCAAGGTTGACCACAGGAACAATGCCCATCAACAGATCGACGTACGGGCGAACCTCTTCCACGCCACCATGAAGGCCTTCATAGAATAGCAAGTCAGAACCCTCGCCAATATCGCGCCAGGGCGTGAAGCGCCCTGCATCTACACCATAAAGCTTGGCCTCCTCGTCATCGTGCACATAGGTGCGCGCCTTTCCAAAACCCTTGTCGCCGTAATCTTTGAACAGTTCGGCAATCTTGTCGAACAGGTTAGCCTCGTCGGAGAAATGGCTCAGGCGCTTGCCGGCAGCTTCGAATTCTTTGGACTTCTCACGAAACTCATAGCGATCAAACTTATGGAAACAATCGCCTTCCACAATGGCTGGCGTTACTTTTTCACGCCGGAAAATGTGCTCCAGAGCCACCTTGGCGGTGCTGGTGCCAGCGCCCGAAGAACCGGTCACCGAAATTACTGGATGTTTTGCAGACATATACCCCTCCAAATTTTCTTAAAAAAAACGGGTGGTTACATGGCAACAAGCATGCCATCCCTGTCTTTCAGGCAGCCATCCATTTCTTGCGGTCACGGATTATGCCGCACAATAGGGGTCGGCTTCAAGGGGCCAACCAGCCCATGGGGTTATTTACCGATACAAAACTGTGAAAAAACGCGGTCAAGAATATGCTCAACATCCCCAATACCGAGAATTTCCCCCATACAGGCCCAGGCCCGCCGCCACTCAAGAGCGACCAGATCCAGCGACATCGCCTCCCCCAGCATGCCACCCCCGCTTATCAGGTGGCTTCTGGCGCGCACAAGCAGTTGCCGATGCCTGCGGCTGGTGACCAATAGGCCTTCCTCATCCGCCGGAATCTCCCCCAACTGTGCCGCCACATGGGTCAGTAATTGCTCAACCCCTTCTCCGCTATGTGCCGAAATCACGCGATAGCGCTCAGGAAGGCTGCGCATATCATCAACAAGATCGCATTTATTCATGACGTAGGTGTCGGCATCGGCAACCACATCCCATGTGTCCGCATTCGTTGCATCGGCCATCACAATGGTTATATCTGCACATTGTGCTGCAGCCCGGGCGCGTTTCACACCTTCCTGCTCGATCATATCGCTACTTTCACGCAGGCCTGCGGTATCGATAAGACGAACAGGAATGCCATGCAGCTCGAAATCGACCTCAAGGACATCCCGCGTCGTGCCCGGCTGAGGGCTGATAATTGCACGGTCTCTGCCGGACAAAAGGTTCAGCAGCGTTGACTTGCCAACATTGGGGGCACCGATAATTGCTACGGTCGCCCCCTGAAAAAGCCGCTCGCCAAAGCCTGAGGTCGCCAGTGCTTTATCAATAGGCTCTAGCAGCACGTCTTCAAGGCCTGCGCGCAATTGCTCAAACAACAAGTCCGGGATTTCTTCTTCGGGGAAATCGAGACATGCCTCCACATGGGCAAGCAGGCCGGTTAACTCATCCATCCAAGCACTAATCTGACGACCGAATTCGCCCTGTAGATGCCGCTGAGCCTGCCGGGCCGCTCGCAAGGTTGCAGCATCAATACATGCAGCAACGGCCTCGGCCTGTTCAAGATGGAGCTTCCCATTCTCCACTGCACGCCGGGTAAATGCGCCAGGCTCAGCGAGCCTCGCCCCCAAGGTGATGACCCGCTCCAGCAGTGCACACAATAAAACCGGGCTACCATGCGCCTGCAATTCAATGACATCCTCGCCGGTATAGGATGCAGGAGCAGGGAAATGCAACAGCAGCCCACTATCCAGAACGGCTCCATCAGCGTCGAAGAAAGACAAATGCTGCGCATATCTAGCCGCAAAAGATTTTGTCGTGCGGCAAAGTTCTCTGGCAATGGTTTCGGCATCTGCGCCCGAAAGCCGGATAATGCCTACCCCAGCCCGACCGGAAGGGGTGGCGATGGCGGTTATCGTATCCATATCAGGCCAGATGACTTACAGGGCGTTCTTGACCTTCAGAATGTACCACTGCTGGGCAATGGAAAGGATATTATTGACCAGCCAGTAGAGCACCAGGCCTGATGGGAAGAACAGGAACATAAAGGTGAAGATAACCGGCAGGAACTTCATGACCTTGGCCTGCATCGGATCCATCGGCGCCGGATTCAATCGCTGCTGAATAATCATCGAAGCGCCCATGACGATGGGCAGCACATAATACGGATCCATCGCAGAAAGATCGGTGATCCAGCCATAAAACGGTGCCTGACGCAGCTCAATGGAAACCAGCAGTGACTTATACAAGGCAAAAAACACCGGAATCTGAATCACAATCGGCAGGCAACCCCCCATCGGATTCACCTTGTTTTTCTTGTACAGCGCCATCATTTCCTGACCCATCTTCTGGCGGTCATCGCCGTGCAATTCCTTCACGCGCGCCATTTCCGGCTGCAGCTTGCGCATATCCGCCATCGACTCGTACGCCTTCTGGGTAGGCCAGTAGAAAAGGATTTTGATCATCAGCACCAGTACAATGATGCACAGACCGTAGTTGCCGAGGTAGCCGTGTAGCCAGAGCAACAGGGTGTGCAATGGCTTGGCAATCACGGCAAACCAGCCGTAATCCACACTGCGCTCCAGGCCTGCACCAAACTGCTTCAGAATAGGCGTGGCCTTGGGGCCGATATAGATGTCTGTGGTAAACACCGTGCCATGCGCATTTCTATCACCTGCGGACAACACGCCGGCCTGATAGGTTTTGCCATCACCCTTAAAGTAGTAGTCGTAGACCCTATCCTGATCACCGACAATCGCAGCAATGAAATAATGATCCATCACACCGGTCCAGCCACCCCGGGCCTTTTGCTTGACCGGGCTCTTTTCATCCAGATCGTCGTAACTGTTTTCAATCAACTTGTCCTCAAACAAAGAAATCGGACCGACATACTGATATATATTACTCTTATCCCTGTTTGGATTACGTGCTACAACCTGGCGGAACATCTCATAATCAGCGTTGCCACTAATCTCATCCACCACCTTGAGCGCATAGCTCCCCGGCTTTAGCGAAATGTTGCGTATCCACAGGTTTCCATCAGCCAATATGGCTTTTAAGCGAAGTGTGGCTTCGTCCGTCGTCTGTGTTTGCGCATCGATCGTGAAGGCGGGAAGGGGCTGTCCCAAAAGACCGGAGTTGATATATAAAGGGTGCTCGGTGGCAATATCCAGAACTGAAACCGGCGGAGAGCCCGCCTCAATGGTCTGGTGATATTGTGATGCGGTTGCCGAAGTAACGGCTCCTTGGGCATCCACCTTGAGGATCAGCACATCATTGTGCAACACAGCCAGTTCCTGGTTGCCCGCCGCCTCGACTGGCGCCGGCGCGGCCCGGGATGACAAACTGACATCCGGAACGCTACTCGCCGTTTGCGGGGCTTGCGCCACTCCGCTCTGTGGCGTCATTGGTGCTTCCAGAGCCATGTCGGCCGGCTGAACCACCACTTCCTCGGTGGGAAACAGGGCCTGCCATGAAACCAGTACCAGCATGGATAAGACAAACGCCATGATCATATTGCGCTGTTCCATTATTGTTGCTCCTTCATTCTATCAGCAATGGGTTGTCCCGAATGGTGCTCGGGAACAGGGTCATAACCCCCTTTGGCAAAGGGGTGGCAACGTAGCAGTCGCCGCACGGCAAGAACAGAACCATGCAACCAGCCATGCGTATCCAGCGCCTCGACAGCATAACTGGAGCATGTCGGGTAATGGATACAACGCGCAGCCATAAACGGGGAAATGGCATACTGGTACAAACGAACCACGCTAATCAAAAGACGCTTCATCATGTGTTCCGCTGCAGCTTGCTACCAAGGGATTCAAGAGCCCTCTGAAAATCTTCTCGCGGATGTTTCATGCGTGTTTCGGGGCAGGAAGGAATGGCCAAAACATCCACCCCTATGCAACGAATGGGGCTGACGCGGAAACTCTCGCGCCACAAGCGCTTGAGCCTGTTGCGTTGCACTGCGTTGCCATATTTCCGTGAAACGGCGAGGCCAATCCGGGCGTGCTGCAAATCATTGGCGGCATAAATCAGGCGAACCCCTCCGCTAACAAGCTTTATCCCGCCCCGCAAAGACGCAAAATCGGCCTTTGTGCGAAGCCGATCACGTGCAGAAAATGTAGAGATCCCAGACCCCGAAAAAGAGGGTCTTAAGCGCTAAGGCGCTTGCGGCCCTTGGCGCGACGGCGCTTGATAATGGCACGGCCGGAGCGCGTAGCCATACGCGCACGGAAACCATGGTTTCGTGCACGGCGAATTCGGCTGGGTTTAAACGTAAAACTCATGGTCTACTCCTTAAAAGGGTCGCGAATAGTAAAGTCGCATCCCTCACTGTCAAGACAAACCATTCAAACCTTTCCAGCTATTGTTCCGGCAGGTTTTGCAATGTGTTTCACCATCCGACATACCTAATGACCTTTGATATCTTATTTCGTAGTCTTGGCCTATGACTGAACGACAGCAGCGAATTGACTGGCAGTGTATTCTTGATGAGTTGGCCGAAGAGGTTCCTTCCGCCCGCTTTGATGCCTGGATTCGCCCGGTCCGATCGTCCGTGGAGGGCCGCACCCTGACCCTGTCCGTGCCCAGCCGGTTTTTTCTGGATAATCTTCGCGATCATCATGAGAATGTGATTCGTAAAAAGGTACAACAACACTTCGGCGACGATGTATTGATTGAGTTCTCAGTGAATCCTGAGTTGGCCGTTGAGCCAGTAATAGCAACCAAGCCCGGTGAGTCCCGAAGCGGGCATATCGATGGTTTTATCGATCATCGTTTTACCTTTGCTAATTTTGTGGTTGGCCCAAGCAATGAATTTTGCCATGCCGCTTGTCGTGCTGTGGCAGAGAATCCCGGATCTATTTATAACCCGCTTTATATCTATGGCGGTGTTGGCCTTGGTAAAACACATTTAATCAATGCTGTCGCCAATGAATTACTCAATCAAAATCATTTTAAAATTGCCTACCGGACAAGCGAGCGTTTCACAAACGAACTAATTTCCGCCATTCGCAACGGCACAACCCAACAATTTCGTGATCGCTACCGTCAGGTGGATGTGCTTATTGTGGATGATGTGCAGTTTATCGCCGGCAAGGCCAGTACGCAGGAAGAATTCTTTCACACATTTAATGCATTATATGAGATTCAGAAACAAATTATTCTTACCTCAGACCGACCGCCACGAGAAATGAACCATTTGCAGGAACGTTTGAAATCACGCTTCGGTTGCGGACTGGTTGCCGATATTCAACCCCCCTCTCTGGAAACCCGTCAGGCCATCCTTAACAGTAAGGCGGAGCTTGCCGGTATTGAGCTTCCGGATGATGTAACCTCCCTGTTGGCCAGTCGAATCACCAGCAACGTTCGTGAACTGGAAGGGGCGCTAACCCGTCTAACTGCACACGCCACACTGACCGGCCGAATCATTGATATGGAGTTTGCCCGCCGTGTCTTACGTGATTTACTGCATGAAGAAGTACGCGCGGTCTCGGTTGAAGATATTCAGAAACATGTGGCCAATTACTACAATATCCGGCTTCAGGACATGCGCTCTAAAAAACGTACGCGCAATGTTGCCTTTCCACGCCAGGTAGCCATGTATTGTTCCAAACAGCTTACCTCACTCTCTTTACCGGAGATTGGGGAAGCCTTCGGGGGAAGGGATCACACCACAGTTCTTTATGCTGTTCGAAAAATCGATGAAATGATGAAAGAAAACGAGAGTATGGAGGTTGAGGTTGAGCGCATGATGCAGATACTGCGCAATTAACTAAACGTACTTGCAAAATGTTTCTGTATAGTGGCCTAAACACCTGTGTATAGATTGTGGGTTGGTGATATTTTCCGCTGATTGTTTATTCTGGCATGATTCCTGAACATTTTTTCACCCCCTTCATGCCCGAGTCATCCACAGCTGGATAGTTATCTAAACAGTTGGAAAGAAAAGAAAAATAAAGTTCTTCACATTATACACAGGCCCTATGATGATGACGAAATATTTGATATAAAACGGCTTTATAAAAAAAGGAGAACCTTCATGCACGTTTTACTCTCCCGTCAGGATATGTTGCAGGCAGTGCAGCGTTGTCAAAATATTGTTGAGCGGCGGCACACCATTCCTATCTTGTCGAATATTCTTTTGCATGCAGATGATAATACCTTGTATTTTTCTGCTACCGATCTTGAGGTTGGTATTCTTACCAGTACTTCGGCCACGGTTAAAAGCCCGGGAAGTGTTACCGTATCAGCACGGAAGCTCTTTGAGGTTATTAAGGAGCTGGATGTAAATACCGATGTTGAACTGGAAGTTGCCGATGGATTTATTGCTTTAAAGAGCGGTCGTTCCCGATTCCGTCTGGCAACACTGGCTGCCGAAGAATTTCCTGAAATGCAGCGTGATGAAGAGGGAATAAATATTGAGCTGGATGGCGCCGATCTGGCTGCGATGATTGCCGCAACCAGCTTTGCCATGTCCAGCGATGAAACCAGAAAATATCTCACCGGTACATTGTTCGAGGTTGATAAGCAGGGAAACCTTTGCCTGGCTGCAACCGATGGGCATCGCCTGGCTCTGACGCGTGTCCGACTGCAGCAGAACGCCCGTTCGGGTCAGTGTATTGTGCCGCGCAAGGCCGTGAGCGAGATTCGTAAGTTGAGTGAGGAAGTGCTTGGTCAGGTGACACTGCGTATGGGCGACCGCCAGGTTTCATTGTTGGCCGGGGATCATCATCTGAGTTCTAAACTGATCGATGCACGCTTTCCCAATTACGAGGATGTTATTCCGAAGAACAACCCTCACGCCGCCGTTGTCGAGCGCCTTGCTCTTGATCAGGTATTGCGGCGCACCATGATTGTCGCCAATGAGTTTACCCATGATGTTCGCTTACAGCTTAGTGGTGAGGAAATGCAGGTGTCAGCGCATAACACCGAGCAGGAGAAGGCCAATGAATCCATCGCCATTGAATATAGTGGCCCGGATATCGAAATAGGTTTCAATGCCCGTTATATAAGGGATGTCCTTGGCGCTTTGAAGAGCGATAGCGTGACCTTAAGCCTGAAGGACGGGCTTTCACCTGTGCTCATCAAACAAGATCTGGATTCGGCAGAGCATTATGTGATTATGCCGATGCGAATCTGATATTACCGTCAGGGAAACATCAGGCATGAACGGATCCGTGCTGCTTCTGGGAGAGGTTCGTGCTGAAAATCTTCGCTGTCATGAGCAGGTTACCTGGCAGTGTGAGGCAGGCGTTAATCTGTTAACCGGCGAAAACGGAAGCGGTAAAACAAGCTTGCTGGAAGCTGTGTTTCTTATGGGGCA
Organism: uncultured Zetaproteobacteria bacterium; assembly: GCA_964596375.1. Taxonomy (GTDB): domain Bacteria; phylum Pseudomonadota; class Zetaproteobacteria; order Mariprofundales; family Mariprofundaceae; genus UBA1543. The sequence continues at coordinate 17,432 of CAZQTO010000034.1, forward strand.
CGGCCGCTCATTTCGTCAGGCGCGTGATCCCTTTCTGGCGCGCCACGGTAGTAAAGGCTTCAATATCCACGGTGTCTGGACGCGTTATGGTCCGGTGCATGTGGGGGTAGACGGGGGATCGTCGGGGGTAAAAATTTTCCTGCAGGGGCGCCAGTTGTTGCGGCGTAGCGATCTGACCGAGTCCCTTCCTGTGCTGGTGGAATCCCCGCAGTCGGCCCGGTTGATGGATGGTATCCCCGCCGAGCGACGGCGTTGGCTGGATCAGATGATGTTGCATTGCCGGCCGGATGTCCTGCGTCACTATCAGGCGTATCTGCGTTGTATGATGCAGCGCAGCCGACTGATTCGCCGGCGGGCTCCGGGCAGCGAGGTTGAGGTTTGGGAGCATCAGATGGTGGTGCACGGTGATGTGTTGGTGCAGGCGCGCAACGAACTCTTAGGGGTCTTGAATCAGGAGCTTGTTGCCGAGGATCAACTGAGTGAAACCCGGCTAACGCTCAATTTGCAGAGTTCAGCACCCGAAGCAACTGCTGATTGGGTAGTGAAACTGCGCGAGCAGAGGATACAGGGACAGCACGTGCTGCGTATCGGACCGCACTGCGATCGTTTGCAGATATATTTCGGTAAACAGGACATTCGTGCGGTTGGATCACGCGGCCAGCAAAAACTTGCCGGCGTTGCCTTGAGGCTGGCGGAATGCCGGCTTAGGATGCAGCATCGTGGGTTGATTCCGGTATTATTGCTGGATGATTGTTTTGAGGCGCTTGATCCTTATCGCAGGGAGTGCCTTATTGACCGTTTGCTGGCCCATTCCGGACAGGTATTGATGACTGGCCCCCTGGGGACGACGAGTGGTCGGGATGAAAAAATTCACTGTACGGCATTACAGTCCAGACAGAAAAATCAGCTTAAGGGGCA
>CAZQTO010000035.1:0-18227 GCA_964596375.1 uncultured Zetaproteobacteria bacterium
GCCGGACGCCTCTCCGGCAGAGATGAATACCTTCATCGCATCTTCTCAGTCAGATTCAGGGCGATAACCGTAGATACAGATGCGATAACGCTCGGCCATTTCGGCAATACGCTGCCGTTCGATCATCAGCGTAATGTCCGCTTCCACGGCCAGAGAGCGACATCCGGATGCATGCATGGTTTCCAGGGTATCCGGACCAAAGGCCGGAACATCGAATCGCAGGTCCTGCCCAGGTTTACCCACCTTGACCACAGTAGCCTTGCCGTTACCCAGCGTCCCACCCCTGCGTATCGCTTCGTCGGTACCCTCGATGGCCTCCACAGCCAGCACGGCTCCCTGCTGCACAACCACCGTCTGCCCGATATCAAGCGCGGCAATACCCGATGCCTGCGTATAGCCGAAACGGATATCCTGCATCATCTCTTTCGATGGCTTCGGGCCGAACAGATGCCCTTCTTCTGCCAGCATTTCACCGGCAAACTCGGTCTGCGCGCGCACCTCAATATCAGCCTTGGCCAGCAGGCCGACAATGGCGTGCATAATGGTATCGTCGCGACGATCCGGCAGCAGGGCCAGTGTCTTGATAGCGGTCAGATCAGGCCGGAAATTGCGGAACAGATGAAGCTTCTGCACCTTGCCGGCAAAGATAACGGAATCAACCTCGGCGGCCTTGAATGCCTTGACCATGCCGCCCAGTTGGCCGACATGCAGCCAGCATGTGGAGGTGGAAAAGTTCTCGATCTCTGCAGAGGTCTCCTCACGGGCCGCCACAGTGTGTACTTCAATCCCCTGCTTTTGCAGCGATTCAGCCAGCTCAAGCGGGAAAGCGCCGTAACCTGCCATCAGGCCCAGTCTGGCTGGCAGAGGCTTATTCGTCGCAGTCATCTCGCCTGTGCATGATAAGACCGCGCTCAGCCTGACGTACAAAATCGAGCAGCTCACGGATAATGGGCGTGTCGTCCAACTCCTGTTCGGCACGGCTGATTTTGTCACTCATTTTTCCGGAACCCTGAAGCAGAATGCGGTATGCCTTTTTAAGGTGGCCAATATCATCGAGAGAAAAGTTGCGCCGTTTCAGACCGATGATATTCAGGCCGACAAGGCCGGGCCTGTAGCCGCCTGCGCTCAGACAGAATGGCGGTACATCCTTGGTGATCCCGCTCATGCCACCGATCATGGAGAAGCGCCCGATGCGAACAAACTGATGGATGGCGGACATGCCACCGATAATAGCTCCATCGTTAATTGTGATATGGCCGGCCAGTGTGGCGCAATTGGCCAACACCACCTCGTTACCGATATGGCAATCATGGGCAATGTGCACATAAGCCATGAGCAGATTGTTGTTCCCCAGGCTGGTGACCATGCCGCCACCCTCGGTACCGCAGTTAACAGTCACATTCTCGCGAAAGGTATTGTTATCGCCGATCTGTACCGTCGAAGGTTCACCATGATACTTCAGATCCTGCGGCTCCATGCCGATGGCAGCGAAGGGAAAGAAACGGTTACCCTTGCCGATGGTCGTGCGGCCGCCGATGACTACATGCGACATCAGCTCCGAACCTTCGCCAAGGCTCACATGCTCGCCGACCACACAGTAAGGACCGATTTTTACGTTTTCAGCCAGCTTTGCCCCGTCAGCAATAACTGCTGTCGAATGGATGCTGCTGCTCATACTTCGTCCCGCGGCATCAGCGTTGCCATCAACTCACCTTCGCAGGCCAACTGCCCATCCACGGTTGCTTCACCGTGGAATTTCCATACCAATCCCCGGCGACGCAGCAGGGTGAGAGAAAACAAAAGCTGATCTCCCGGTCGCACCGGGCGGCGGAAACGCACTTTGTCGATGCCGGTAAAATAAACGAGATATTCACGGTCCGAAGGGACGGACTGGAAGGCAAGAATACCGCCAACCTGTGCCATGGCTTCCACCATCATCACGCCCGGCATCACCGGGTGATCCGGGAAGTGCCCCATAAATTGCGGCTCATTGTAGGTTACATTTTTGATGGCGGTAATTGATTTTTCCACTTCAAAACTAAGCACCCGATCCACCAGCAGAAAGGGGAAACGGTGAGGAAGCAGCTTCATGATTTCATCAATATTCATCTGTCCGGACATCATTTACTCCGTTGTTGTTATATTATTTGAGGCCAAGGGCGGAAAGCTTGCTCCACAGTCCCGGCAGACGCGGTAATAAGGCTGAAACCTTAAGCCATACACGATGTGGCATCGCCGGAATGCCTGCATAGGTGCCGCCTGCCTCAAGATTTCCTGCAACGCCGCTTTTTGCTGCAATCTTGCAGCCATCGCCAATCTGAATATGCCCGGCCGTCCCGACCTGTCCGCCAAATTGACAGCCCTGCCCCACCGTCGTGGAACCGGAAATCCCCACCTGACTGGCCATGATGCTGAAGGCTCCGATTTCAACGTTGTGACCGAGCTGGATGAGGTTATCCAGCTTCACGCCGCGACGAATAATTGTGTCTCCGATGGCTCCCCGGTCGATACAGGTATTGGCACCGATCTCGACATCATCCTCCAGAACCACCCGGCCGGTTTGGGGGATTTTCAGATGTTCCCGTCCGCTCCATGCATAACCGAAACCATCGGACCCGATGACCGCACCCGACTGAATAATCACCCTGTCACCCAGAACGCAAGCTGCGCCGATGGTGGATCTTGAATGCAACAGGCAATTCGCGCCCAATTGCGCACCGTCTTCAATCACACAGGCCGCCCCGATGATGCTTCCGGGGCCGATGCAGACATTTATTCCGATGACCGCTTGCGCGCCGACATCGACATCCCCCGCCAGCTTGGCGGAGGCATCAATCACGGCTGATTCGTGGCGCTGGCCCGAGGCCTGCGGCTCTGGATGGAAGTGCCGTTGCAGAATGGCAAAAGCGAGATAAGGATCTTTGACACGAATCAGAGGACGTGATGCTTCAGGAAGCACATCCTCAGCCAACAGAATGACGCCAGCCTTTGAGGCGGAGAAATCCTTGGTGTACTTCCTGTTAGCCAGAAATGAGACATGCGTTACATCTGCTCCGGGAAGGGACTCGACACCGGTGATGATTGCATCACTTTCCGCGTGGAAAAGCTTTCCCGACACCAGCCGGGCAGCTTCTCCAAGGGACAGGGCCCCGTTGCTCATCGTTTATTTGCTTTCGTCGAGCAGCTTGGTTACCTCGGCCGTCACGTCATGCACGGGTTTGACATATAACACCGAAGGCTTGGTCAGGATATAATCATAACCCTTCTTGGCCGCAAACTCCTGAATCTTCTCACCGAATTTCGTGTAGACACCCTGCAGTAAACGATTCTTCTCCAACTCCATGGCGCGCTGGGCATCCTGCAGCTTACGCTGGAAATCCGTTTTCAGGTCATCCAGACCTTGCTGCTTCTGGGAGAGCTTTTCCGGAGACATGGCCATGGACTGGTTCAACAGATCCTTGTCCATCTGGTTGATCTTGTCTCGCAGACCTTCCAGTTCCTTCTGCTTATTGTTTTTGATGCCCTCAAGGTGTTGCAGGCCTTCGCGAAATTTCGCGGTGTTCTCAATGGCGGTTTTCACATCGACAAACACCACGTTCAACTCGGCTGCGCTAGCCCCGGATGCAGCCAGTAAGCCCAGTGCAAGCACTCCAGACATTAACAAGCGAATCTTCATATGTACTCCTTTACAGATATTCATCATTAAAACCCAGAGCCTAAAGCGAATTCGAACTTCTTGCGCAGATCACCCTGACGGTCGCGCAGCACAAAGCCCCATGATAGCCCAATCGGTCCGATTGGGGAAAGCCATTCGATACCTACACCGCTTGAGATACGTGCTCTGCCAAAACTAAGCTGTTGGTTGAAGTCGGCAACATCGCCGGCATCCGTAAACACCACACCACGAAATCCAGATGAGCCCATATATGGCATGGGGAAGAAAAGGTTCAGGGTAGCCGTGGCAAATTTATTACCCCCTGTCACGTCGTTGGTCAGCGGGTCGCGAATAGAAATACCCGCCGAATCGAAGCCGCGTACCGATCCGATACCACCCAAAGAAAACCGGCGGTAAATGGGTACTGTACGTCCGCCAAAGCCCTTGATGTACGAAATCCGCGCTCCGGGGTTCAGCACGAAACCATCGCCAAAGTTGAAATAGGTACGGGCCTCGGCAGAAGAGGTGATAAAACGGTTCTTTCCGGCCAATCCGGCTGCGCCGACACTTCCTGCAAACACCGAGCCGCTGGTGGCGGAAAGTGAATTGTCACGCGAGTCCCAGGTCAGGCTGTTTGTGACTTCACCCGTGGTTTGTTTGCCAACCTGGGAAAGCAGTGCGGCCGACGATCCTACAGGCACATCAAAGATGTTCGTCTGGCTGTACTGGTAGGACAGATTGTAGGTCAGGCTTTCGGCAATCGGTACGCCAAAGCCAATGCCACCGCCGTAGCTGTCTTCCTTATACGAGGTGATGGTTTGCAAGCGTGTCTGACGCTTGAATAGATTCACAGAGGCGCTCAGGTCTTCACCCAGAAAATAGGGGTCGGTAATGCTCGTATCAAAATTCTGCGTTTTGGTACCGATCTCGCCGGACAAGCTGGTGGCATAGCCCTTGCCCAGGAAGTTGTTCTGCTTGATAGAGCTGCGAAAGAACACCTTCTCCAGCTGCGAGTAACCCACGCCGAATGTCCACGAGCCCGTCGATTTTTCATTCAGGCCGAGCTTCAGGTCAACCTTATCCGGAGCGCTTCCCCGTGGCATGGAAACGCGCACATCGTCAAAGAATCCCAGTCGGCCGATGCGATTCTTGCTGGTTTCCAGATTGCTGCTGGAGAAACGGGCTCCCTCCAGCTGACGCATTTCACGCCGCACAACCATATCCTCGGTTTTCAGGTTGCCGGTGATTTCAATGCGCTCAACATAGACCTCGCGGCCCTTTTCAATATCCAGATTGATATCCACTCGTTTCTGCTCCGGATAACGCTGGAACAGCGGCGTTACGGTAGCAAAAGCATAGCCCTCGTCACCGACCCGGGTGGTTATATCGTTAACACTGTTGCGCAGCTTCTCCAGCGAGTAAAGATCGCCTTCCTTAATCTGGACCAAATCCATGAGCGTTTCCCGGTCAGGCACCAGATCGCCGGATAGCTTGATGGAGCTCACCTGATAGCGCGGGCCTTCGTGAATCGAAAAGGTGACATAGAACCAGTGCTTGTCGGGCGAAAGGGCAAGCAGCGTGGATTCAACCCTGGCATCCAGAAAGCCTTTGTTCATGTAGTGCTCAATAAGCATCTGACTGTCGACATCCAGACGCTTGCGATCAAACACATCTGTGTCCTTGAACCAGGCAACAAGATCGGTTGTACGCGAGGCAATGGCTTCGGAAAGCTCAGCATCATCAAAGGTTTCATTGCCGATGAAGTGAATGCGCTTGATGCGAGTCACCTCACCTTCAGTGATCTTCAAAGTCAGATCAATACGACCATCCGGACGAGCTTTCTCAATCGGCTGAATATCCACCTGATAATAGCCCTTCTTCAGGTAACCCTTGCGGATCGAGGCGATATCGGCATGCAGTTCAGGATCGTTAAAAATATGACCGGCCTTGAGCTTCATGCGCCGTTTCACGTCTTTTTCCTTGAGCTCATTCATGCCGTCATATTCAAGCGTGGCAATCACCGGATTCTCAACCACGTTAATCGTCAGGTGACGCCCGTCAGCCTTGACCACGCCAAGCACCTGAATATCCTTGAAAAAACCGGTAGCATAAAGTTTGCGCACATCGCGACTGATGCGTTTACGATCCAGCTTGTCGCCGACTCTGGTGACCATGCGCTCCAGAATTGCGTCGCTTTCGACAGCCTTGTTTCCGGAAACCTCAATGGAGGCGACGATCTCGGGCGCCAGGGCGCTTGCCGGTGATGCCGGAACCGCTTCTTCAGCCACTGCCTGCCCCATGCTGCAGAGCAACAGAATGAGCACCACAAGCGTCGTATATGCTGTTTTTGTCAACACGCCAAACATGCAGTCCCTACCCCTTCAACCAGCGAGAAATATCGTTATAGAAAGCAAAAATCATCAGCGCAGCAATCAGCACGATGCCGACGATCTGCGTGCGCTCCATCATCTTGCCTGACAAAGGCGAACCGCGCAGCTTTTCGATAGCCAGATAAACCAGATGACCGCCATCCAGAACAGGAATAGGCAACAGGTTCAGCACGCCCAGGTTGACCGATATCAGCGCCAGAAAGGAGATAAAAGCGATGATGCCAAGTTCTGCTGTTTTGCCGGCGATCTGGGCAATGGCAATAGGTCCGCCAAGGTTTTCTGGCGAAATGGCTGAGGTCAGCATCTTACCCAGCACTTCAAGCGTCATGGAGGTCATTTCCCAGGTACGTACAAAGCCATACTGGAAGCCTTCCACCGGGCCCATATGATAAATCTCAGGCGGTAGTGCCGAACGGGCAGTCATTTTAGCACCGATACGCCCATGTCCACTATTATCCGCCTGTGGCGCGATATCAAGATTAACGACCACATCACCGCGCTGCACACTGACCGGGATCGTCTTGCCGGCCTGCAAACGAATCTCATGGATAAAGCCAGAAATGCCGGATACCGGCTTCCCGGCGATATCCAGAATAATATCATTGGCCTTCAGGCCGCCCATATCCGCGGGCGAGTCCTTCACCACTTCAGCGACCATCACCTGCGCACCCGGGCCCATGCCAATGATTTCCGCTGCCACATTGATGAGCAGCGGATCACGTTCCGGCAGTGGAACACTCAGCTCAATCTTGCGCTGACTGCCACCACGATAGACAAGCATGGAAAGATTTCCGCCGACGCGAGTCTTGACGATCTCCTCCGCCTGCTGCCATGAATGCACCAGGGTGCCATCTGCAGACACAATGCGGTCCTGCTCCAGCAAACCGGCCTGCTCGGCAATGGAGGCGGGGGCAATATGCCCGATCACCGGCGGCAATACCGACTGGCCACCCCAGCCGACAATCATGTAAGCCGCAATGGCAAAGAAAAAATTAAACAAGGGGCCGGCTACGGCAATGGCAGCGCGCTTCCAGACAGGCTGCACATCAAAGGCGCGCATCTTGTCGGCCTCGGAAAGCTCCACCTTGGCTTCCTCACCCTGTTCATCAGGGTTTTCGCCAAGCATCTTGACGTAACCACCCAGCGGAATGGCTGCTATCACGTACAGCACTTCCTGATCCCGGCTGCGCCACGACAGCAGCGCCGGACCGAAACCGATGGAGAATTTCTCAACCTTGACGCCAAGCTTACGTGCAACGATAAAGTGTCCGTACTCATGCACTGCAATCAGCAAGGCAATGGCAACAACAAAGGCTGCCACGGTATGCAGGGTTTCGATCAAATTATCCTCCGAATACTTTAGGTTTTATCACGAATCAGGGATTCCGCTTTAGCACGACTTTCGCGGTCGCGGGACCATACCTCATCCAAGGTCTGAACGGAAACATCTTCGCAGTCCTGCATGACCTGTTCAACCAGGTTCACAATGTCCATAAAACCGATGCGCCGGTCGCGAAATGCCTGATTGGCAACTTCATTGGCTGCATTGAAGGCAATAGCCAGAGAATCGGCACCACTGAGCACCGATTTGACCAGCCGCATGGCTGGAAAACGCGTCTCATCCACAGCCTGAAAATCAAGCCGACCATGGCTTGCAAGGTCAAGGAAAGATATGCCGGAGGCAAGACGAGGAGACATTTGCAGGGCATAGGCGATGGGTCCGCGCATATCGGGTTCGGCCAATTGGGCGACCACCGAGCCATCCGTGTATTCAACCATGCCGTGCACGACGCTCTGCGGGTGAATAACGGCGGACAGCTTGTCGGGGGCGACATCGAACAGCCAGCGCGCCTCAATCAGCTCCAATGCCTTGTTCATCATGGTGGCCGAATCGACACTGATTTTTGCGCCCATATCCCAGTTGGGGTGAGCAATCGCCTGTTCCGGTGTGATATCACCCATCGTCGAGACATCCCGGTCGCGGAACGGCCCCCCGGAGGCAGTCAGGATAATGCGCCGTATCGAGCCTTTATCGTGTCCGACTAGGCACTGATGCACAGCCGCATGCTCGGAATCCACGGGCACCACATCCGCCCCGCTTTCGACCGCGGCCTGCATAAACAGCCGGCCTGCTGTGACAAGGCACTCCTTGTTGGCCAGTGCCACTCTTTTTCCAGCGCGTACGGCAGCCAGGGCAGCCGGTAAGCCTACAGAGCCAACCACGGCGGCCAGCACGATATCAACCGATGTATCCGTAGCCGCAGCAATGGCTGCATCCATATCGCAGCCGAGTCGGGTGTCTGCCGGCAGCTTGCCCTTCAAGGCAGCCGCTGCCTGTGCGTCGGTCATCACCACCCAAGCAGGCTTCAGCGCATGCGCCAGTTCAAGCATGCGAGCATGGTTGCGATGTCCAACCAGTGCATGAACGGCAAAATGATCGGCATGGCGCAGTACAACATCAGAGGTACTGGCGCCGATGGAGCCGGTTGCCCCGAGGATGGTAATACGCTTCAAAGCCCTGCCCCTGAGAACAGCGTCATGTACATGTACAGAACGCCGGCTACGGCAACAGCAGGAATCAGTGCATCAATGCGATCCAGCAGGCCGCCATGACCAGGGAGCAGGCTGCCGCTGTCCTTGACACCAACCGCCCGCTTGATAGCAGACTCACCAAGATCGCCCAAAACCGCAGTCAGCACCAGAGCCAGGCCAATCAAGATGGCAACAATCAGTTCCAGCCCGGCATAAGCAACCCATATCCAGCCAGCAACAGCGATGCCGCACAGACCACCGGCAATCGCGCCCTCAATCGTTTTCCCCGGGCTGATGGGGGCACACAGCTTGTGTCTGCCAAAGGCCCGGCCGGCAAAATAAGCGCCGATATCTGCCGCCCATACGGCGACAAAGGCGCCGAGCATAAAGATATGACCGGATGGCTGATGATGCAGCATGCTCAGTACCCAGACAAAGATAAGAAGCCAGACGGCGACCCAGTAAGCCAATCCAAAACGGAAGGTTTGATCGGCCACTGGCATTTTGCCTGCGGAGCGCGCGGCCAGCATGAATAGCCCCAGCCAGATGATGCCCAGTAATAAAATCGCAGCAATCGCCTGATGTGTTAGCAGGATCAGGGCAAAAGCAGCTGCTCCACTGAGTATAAACATGGCACGTTTTGGCAGTGACAGCATGACAATCAGTTCGAACAAAGCCGCCACGCTCACGATAGCGAGCAGGATTTCAAACCATGGCGAGGGGGAAAACAACAGCCACCAAACGGCCAATGGAGCCAGAATGGATGCGGTCAGCACCCGTTTGAACAGTTCAGTCATGTCCCCTTCCCTGGCAATTGCTCACTGATGCGGCCGAAACGTCTTTCGCGGCTGGCGTAATCATCGAGGGCGGCAAGGAAATCCTCATGTTCGAAATCGGGCCAGTAGCGTTTGCTGAAATACAGCTCGCAATAGGCTGTATCCCAGAGAAAAAAGTTGGATATACGGTATTCGCCACCTGTGCGGATAAACAGATCAACCGGAAGCAGATCATCGCACCATAAAAAATGCCGGAATGCTTCGCTATCCACGGAGTCCAGCGCGGCCTGCATATCATCCTGCGTGGCTGCCCAGCTGCACATGCGCTTAGCACCGGCCAGAATTTCCTGCTGCCCGCCGTAGTTCAGACAAAACACCAGATCAATACCGGTGTTACCGGCTGTTTCCCGGCAGGCCCGATCAATAGCGCGCTGTGCCCTGTCGGGCAATGCACTGATATCCCCCAGCACTTTGACCCGCACGTTTTGCTTCTGCATGGCAGGAATCTCGCGCGGCAGCAGCGTGGACAGCAGAGACATCAGGCCACGCACTTCTAATTTGGGGCGCGACCAGTTCTCGGAGGAAAAAACAAACAGGGAAATCTGCTGAATGCCGGCGTCGGAAGCCCATTCGACGATCTGCCGGGCTTTCGCAGCACCACGGCGATGCCCTTCAAGCCGGGGCAGGCCCTTGGCCTTGGCCCATCGCCCATTGCCGTCCATTACAACGGCGACGTGGCGCGGCAGCATCGGTTTAGTAGTCATCGGATCCCGGAATCCGCCATCAGGCGATAAGGAGCCCACATCAGACAGTAAGGATGTCCTGCTCTTTGCGCTCCAACACATGCTCGATTTCGGCAATGTACTGATCCGTCAAATGCTGGATTTGATCCTGCCGGCGTTTACTTTCGTCTTCGGGAAGAGCCTCGTCCTTGACCAGTTTTTTGACTTCTTCATTGGCATCGCGACGGATGTTGCGTACGGCCACACGGGCCTTTTCGCCAATCTGTTTGACCTGTTTCACAAATTCCTTGCGCCGGTCTTCGGTTAATTCAGGCAGGGTCAGGCGGATAATCACGCCATCATTGTTCGGTGTAAGGCCCAGATCGGAGGCGAGAATCGCCTTCTCCACTGCACCCAGCATGGTCTTTTCCCAAGGAGCAATGACGATGGAGCGCGGTTCAGGCACGGAAAGGTTGGCTATCTGAGTGATTGGTACATCACTGCCGTAATACGGCACGCGTATATGATCCAGCAGCGAGGCATTGGCCCGGCCGGTACGAATCCGGGTAAGCTCTTCCTTCAATACGCTGATGGTTTTTTTCATGCGTGATTCGATATCGTTCATCATAATTCCTCCCCTACTCCCGCACCAGTGTGCCGACCTGCTCACCCTGTATGGCACGCAGCAGATTCCCCGGAGTATTCACATCAAATACAATGATTGGCATATCGTTGTCACGGCACAGAGACAGGGCCGTGGCATCCATGACACCCAGTTTAAGCGTCAGGGCATCGGTAAAGGAAACCGTGTCGTAACGATGCGCCTTTTTATCTTTCTTCGGATCAGCAGAATAAACACCATCCACCTTGGTGCCTTTGAGTACGACATCCGCACCGATTTCCATGGCGCGCAGGCTGGCTGCTGTATCTGTGGTAAAATATGGATTACCGGTGCCCGCCGCAAAAATGACGATGCGCTCTTTCTCCAGATGGCGAATGGCGCGCCTGCGAATGTAGGGCTCGGCCACTTCCCGCACATGCAGTGCTGAAACCACACGCACGTAGGCACCGTTGCGCTCAATGGCATCCTGCAAGGCAATGGCATTCATGATGGTTGCCATCATGCCCATGTAATCGGCACTGGCCCGGTCCATACCGCTCGCAGTGCCATTCATGCCCCGGAAGATATTGCCGCCGCCAATCACCACAGCCAGTTGCACGCCCGATTTGTGAACCGCGATCAACTCAAGGGCAATACGCTCGATGGTGTCTGGCTCAATGCCGTACTCGGTGTTTCCCATCAACACCTCGCCGGACAATTTGAGCAGCACCCGCTTATACGGATGCTGCGCCTTATCCTGTGTCGTCGAGGAGGGAATCGGGGTATCAGCCATTGATCTGTGCAGCCACCTCTGCGGCAAAATCGCTCTCTTTCTTCTCGATGCCTTCACCAAGCTGGAAGCGATGCACGATCACAACCTCGGCATCCGCCTGAACAGCCTGCACGGCCTTGCCGACCGTCAGGTCGCCGTTCATGACGTATGCCTGCTCCAGCAGGCAAACCTCGGAGTAGAACTTGCTCATCTGCCCCGTGACGATCTTGTCGATGATTTCGGCTGGCTTGCCGGAACCGGCCGCACGCTCGGTCAGCACGGCACGCTCGCGCTCAACAGCATCTTCCGATACCTGATTGCGATTGATGTACTGCGGGTTCACTGCAGCCACATGCATGGCCACACCACGCCCCAGTTCCTGCAGGGCTTCATTGTTGCCGCCGGAGATGCCGACGAGCACGCCGATCTTGCCGCCACCGTGCACATAAGCGGAAACTACACCGCCCTTCACCTCGGCCAGCTCATAGCGACGAATCGCCATGTTCTCGCCGATGGTGGCGATCAGTTTGGTCAGGGTGTCCTGCACGCTGGTGCCGTTCAGGTCGAGTGCCTTCAGTGCTTCCAGATCGGCCGGCTTCTTGGCCAGGGCGAGTGCAGCAACACTGTTAACAAAGGACGTGAACGTCTCGTTTTTGCTGGAGAAATCAGTTTCTGCATTGACCTCGATTACGACACCATGATCGCCATCGGCCAGTGCCACCACCATGCCTTCAGAAGCCACGCGGCCAGCCTTCTTTGAAGCGGCAGCCAGGCCATGTGTGCGCAGGTAGTCAACAGCAGCATCGATGTCGCCATCGCATGCAGCCAGAGCCTTTTTGCAGTCCATCATCCCTGCTCCGCTCATTTCCCTTAGTTTCTTAACATCAGCAGCCGTAATCTGGGCCATTTATTCCTCCATCCGTTGTGATTGAATAGTTGATTGCTTACTTGGCATCCGCCGCAGGTGTTGCTTCGGCTTGCGCAGCTGGTGCAGCGGCAACTTCCTCTGCCACTACTTCTACCGCAGCGTCGTCATCAACCAGACCAGTGGCTTCAATTTCTGCTTCGTCGGCATTCTCAAGGCGCCAGGCTTCGCCGCCCTCGAGCATGGCATCGGCCATCTTGCTGCAGAACAGGCGAATGGCACGGATTGCATCGTCATTACCAGGAATGATGTAGTCGACACCGGACGGATCGCAGTTTGTATCGACAACCGCGACAACAGGGATACCAAGGCGCTTGGCCTCAGCAACAGCCAGAGCCTCTTTGCGCAGGTCAACAACGAACAGGCAGTCCGGCAGGGACAGCATATCGCGGATACCGCCGAGCGAGCGCTCCAGCTTCTCCAGCTTGCGTTCCAGACCCAAAGCTTCCTTCTTGGTGAGGAGCTCAAGCACGCCCTCTTCCTTCTGGCGCTGCAGATCCTTCATCTTGCGCACCGACTGCTGCACGGTGGCGAAGTTGGTCAGGGTGCCGCCCAGCCAGCGGTGATTGACATAGTACTGACCGCCACGAGCGGACTCTTCGCGGACCGCATCGCGGGCCTGACGCTTGGTGCCGACAAACAGCACGCGGCCACCGGCTCCAGCCAGCTCGCGCATAAACTGATAGCCCTCGTTGGCCATCTTCAGGGTTTTTTGCAGGTCGATAATATGGATGCCGTTACGCTGACCGAAAATGTACGGTGCCATTTTGGGGTGCCAGCGGCGGGTTTGGTGGCCGAAATGAACACCGGCCTCAAGCAGTTGCTTCATGGTAAATTGAGACATTACGTCTACCTCCGATTGTTTGTTCCCTCCACCGCCCGGTACCGGTTAAAACTGCAACCGACACAATCGTTATGTGGGGCGGTGTGTGAAGTGGCGCGCTTTCTACCCAAACAACCCGCTGGAAGCAAGCAAAAAATGCATTTATTGCACGCCGGCAAGGCCAACAAGCCAGTCGGTGCCGCCCAGGACTGCAGGGCCAATCAATTCCTGCAGTACGCCCATAAACAGCAGCACGATGATAATCACGAAGCCATAAGGCTCTATACGCGACAATGGGTAGGCGAAGCGACCCGGCAACAGACCGACGGCCACCCTACCCCCGTCCAGCGGAGGAATGGGAATCAGATTGAAGATGCACAGCACCAGATTGATAAGGATGGATGCATAGCACATCGAGGCCACGGGTATGGCCAGCCACTCCATGTTCAGCGGAAGAAATGTCGTCGCAGCCAGCAAGGCCGTTGAGGCCAAGGCGAGCACAATATTGGTGGCAGGTCCGGCCAGCGCCACCCAGACCATATCCCGCTTCGGGTTCCTGAGCTTGCGGAAATTGACCGGTACCGGCTTGGCATAGCCGAACAGGATCGGAGAACCGAACACAAGCAGCAGCAATGGCACCAGAATCGTGCCGACGGGATCGATATGTTTGAGGGGGTTGAGGGTCAGCCTTCCCATCCAGCGGGCCGTATCGTCGCCCAGTCTGTCGGCCACCCAACCGTGCGCCACCTCGTGCAGCACAATGGCCAGCATCACCGGCAAAGCCCAGATGCTTATGCCGTGCAGAATCTCGTCTATATCCATTCCCGCACTATCGGGTAGGCACAGGCATAGTCAACAGGCGTCCAACAGCGCTCGATCATCTGCGGCTTTAGATATGAAAGCGTGCGCCGACGAATTGTCTGAACTCCCGCCATGAGGGGAAACAAACCGAAACGGAGGAACAACCAGGAAAATATAAGGGAGCAGAGCTATTTTTTTGATTTAACCTTGACCCTGCTGGTTACTATCGAAACACCTTTAATACCTTTTACGATCTTGATCGCTTTGTTCAGCTCCGTTTTGGATAAGGCCCGGCCAAACAGGAACACATGCCCGCCGACAGAATGCCAACGAAAGTTGGTGACATTCACGTCCTTCCCCTCCAACAGCAGGGCATTAATCTTTTTCTCTATGACGGTATCATCTACAAAGCCTTCGACAGCACCTTTATCCTTGTCGGTTTTCTTGTGCACAATGACTTCGTTGTAAACCTTTTTAACACCTTTTACTGATTTCGCGATAGTACCGGCCTGTTGCTTTTTTTTTCGGTTTCGATCGTTCCCGTAAGCATGACATCCTGTTCATAGACATCCGTGGATACTGAAATGACATCCGAACCCATCTGATCGGTGATCTTTGAGACAATGCTCGCTTTGATGTTGGTATCCTTGCCGATATCCGATGAGCTGCGATCCTCAGCCACCGCTTCCACTGCACTTTTTACATACCCCAGCGGATTGAAATCAAAAGCCTGTGCAGGCGTTGCGTGGCATAAAAGAGCTAAAAGAACAGGATAAAATATTTTCTGCATGTCAGGCCTCCAGGGAAATCAATCATCGCATCATAACAGTCCGATCGCTTCACAATACCGTTGATGCTTCACGCAAGCCATGCTGATTAACCGCGCAGGGCTCAGCGGAGCAAAACGATTCCCGACCCCGTTTTTCGTAGTAAACTGTCACCGTAATTCCAGTTCGTTTTAATGTTTTGCGTATCGCTCATATAATCGGCTTACGATATTAAAGTGTTCAGCAACAAGCCACTTACTACCGTCATGTAATTTCTCCCACTCCTCGCCTGATATACGAATATCTTCCAGTTTTTTGGGGTGCATTAACTTGTGTCTTTTCAAAAAAAACTCTTTCGCGAGTTCCCATTCCCTTCCACTAAAGTCTGGAGGATCGCCTAAATCAAACATTTTATATGCTGCCCGGAGAACATATTTAATCTGATCTGAAGCTGAGAAGCTAATGCTCGATTTCAGTGCTTTTTCCTCTTTAGATGTTAACGAAGGGGATTCGACCTCAAGGCCAATGACCGCCATTTGTTGAAAACAATAGCTATCGCCTTCGATCATTGCGGATACATGTCTGATATATGTTCGCTTCCATGTTTCGCATTCAGTTTCCTGCTCTAGGATCGTCATAAGGTCATTTGAAAGGATTTCAGCTACTTGAAGGTAGTTATTCATCGCTGAGTTCATTTTGTGTTGAGCATTCACAATAACTCCTTGCAAACTATTGGATGGCAAAAATCAATGAGGTCAAGCTCGATTGATTCCTTTGCTTAACTGGTCCAGTTCGTCGCGGTGCTTGGCGGCATCTTCGAAACGAAGGTCGGCGGCGGCTTCGAACATCAGGCGAGTCAATTCCTCGATGCGGGCCTTTTTGGCCTTGCCGGTCAGGCGAGATGGTTCGGGCTCGGCCACTTCGGGAATGTGGGCGTAATCCATTTCATACACAGAGCCAAGGATGTCGCGAATTTCCTTGATGATGGTGGTCGGTGTGATGCCGTGCTCAATATTGTAGGCCACCTGCTTTTCGCGACGACGGGAGGTTTCGTGCATGGCAAAGCGCATCGAATCGGTTTCCTTGTCGGCATACAGGATCACCCGCCCTTCCACATTGCGCGCCGCACGCCCGATGGTCTGGATCAGCGAGCGCGATGAGCGTAAGAAACCTTCCTTGTCGGCATCGAAGATGGCGACAAGCGCCACCTCGGGAAGATCGAGGCCCTCGCGCAGCAGGTTGATACCCACAAGGATATCGAATTCCCCTTTTCTTAAATCACGCAGGATTTCCATGCGCTCGACAGTGACAATATCTGAATGCAGGTAACGCGCGCGCAGGCCCAATTTATCAAGGTATTCGCTCAGATCCTCGGCCATGCGCTTGGTCAGGCAGGTGGCGAGCACCCTCCACCCCTTCTCGATGACCCCCGCCACTTCCGAAACGAAATCGTCCACCTGCGAAATGGCCGGACGCACCTCGATCTCCGGATCGACCAGACCAGTCGGACGGATCACCTGCTCGGCAAACACGCCGCCGCATTTCTCCATCTCGTATTTGCCGGGCGTGGCCGATACGTAGATCGCCTGCGGTACCACGCCTTCAAACTCTTCAAAACGCAGCGGCCGGTTATCCAGCGCGGAAGGCAAGCGGAAGCCGAAATCCACCAGTGTTTGTTTGCGTGAACGGTCGCCCTTATACATGCCACCGATCTGCGGCACGGTGACATGCGATTCGTCGAGCATGACCAGCGCATTATTGGGCAGGTAGTCGAGCAGCGTCGGTGGAGCCTCACCGGGCCCTCTGCCCGTCAGATGTCGCGAATAGTTCTCCACACCGGTGCAGTAGCCGATTTCCTGAATCATCTCCAGATCGAAACGCGTGCGCTGCTCCAGCCTTTGTGCTTCGACCAGCTTGTTGTTGTCGTGCAGTTCGGCCAATCGCTCGGCCAGTTCGTCGCGGATGGCATCCATGGCCTTGATTAGCTGGCCTCTGGGCGTCACAAAGTGCGATTTGGGGAACACGGTGTATTTGTGCAGGGACTCGATGCGCTTGGCGGTGAGCGGATCGAAGCGCGAGATCGCATCCACCTCATCGCCGAAAAACTCGATTCTTATGGCAAAATCCTCGGCATGCGCCGGGAATATTTCAAGCACATCACCGCGCAGCCTGAAGGTGCCGCGATGGAAATCGGTGTCGTTGCGCTGGTATTGCAGCTCCACGAGCTTATCAATGGCGGCACGCATGCCCTGCTCCCGGCCCACCTCGAAGTAGAGCAGCATGTTGGCATAGGCCTCAGGCGAGCCCAAGCCATAGATGCATGACACCGAGGCGATGATAATCACATCCTCGCGCTCCAGCAGCGAGCGCGTGGCGGCATGGCGCATGCGGTCGATGTGCTCGTTGATGGCCGAATCCTTCTCGATATAGGTATCCGATTGGATGACATAGGCCTCAGGCTGGTAGTAATCGTAGTAGGATACGAAGTACTCGACGGCATTATTGGGGAAGAACTGCTTGAATTCGCCATACAACTGGGCGGCAAGGGTCTTGTTCGGCGCCATGATCAGAGTCGGCTTTTGCACCTCCTGAATCACACAGGCCATGGTGTACGTTTTACCGGAACCGGTAACACCCAAAAGGGTCTGATGACGGGCACCGGCTTGCACGCCGCCGACCAGCTCCGCGATGGCCGTTGGCTGATCGCCCTGCGGAGTAAAATCGCCAACAAGCTCAAATTTCATGGCCGCAGGCTACAGGAAAAACACTCACCACGAAGACACAAAGAACACGAAGGAAAGGCATAAGAGTTGAAGGATTGGAACCCTTTGCTTTCGACGCTAATAATCGAGTGTATGGTCCGGCACTGCTTTGAATGTCTGGCAGCAAACCCTTATCTAATTGTTTTTCTTTGTGACTTCGTGCCTTTGTGGTTCAGGTTTTATGTGGTACTTCTATTCGGCGGACAAGCTGTTACCATGCGCGCGCCTCAAAAGAGGCCTATCTCAAACAGCTTCATCCAGGACAGCCAATGAACACCAAACTCCGCAACATCGCCATCATCGCCCACGTGGACCACGGCAAGACCACGCTGGTGGACGAACTGCTCAAGCAGTCCGGCACCTTCGCCGCACGTGAAGAAACAGAAACCCGCATGATGGATTCCAACGATCTGGAGAAGGAAAGAGGTATTACCATCCTCGCCAAGAACACTTCCCTGCTCTACGGCGATATGCGCATCAACATCGTCGACACCCCCGGGCATTCGGATTTCGGTGGCGAAGTCGAACGCATCCTGAATATGGTGGATGGCGTGCTGTTGCTGGTGGATGCCCGCGAAGGCCCGATGCCGCAGACCAAGTTTGTGACCTCCAAGGCGCTCGCTCTGGGCCTCAAACCCATCGTGGTGATCAACAAGATCGACCGTGAAGGCTCCGATCCGGATGCCGTGGTGGATGCCACC
>CAZQTO010000036.1:0-17372 GCA_964596375.1 uncultured Zetaproteobacteria bacterium
CGGCAAGAAGGATCTTGCCCTGCAGGCTATTTCCTATGGCAATGTTTATGTGGCACGCGTCGCCATGGGTGCAAACCCGCAGCAGACACTGCTGGCCATGCGTGAGGCCGAGGAATACGACGGCCCATCGCTGATTCTGGCCTACAGCCATTGCATCGCCCACGGCATTGATATGACCCAGGGGCTCACCCAGCAGGACTTGGCTGTGGCCAGCGGTTACTGGCCACTGATCCGCTACAACCCTGCACTGAGACGCGCCGGCAAGAAACCTTTTGTGCTGGATTCCCCGGCTCCGCGCATCAAGCTCAAGGATTACGCCTACAACGAAATGCGCTATAAATCGATTCTGCGCACCAACCCGGAAGAAGCCGAACGCCTGATGACCCAGGCACAGGCAACACTGGAGCGGCGCTGGAACACCTACGAGCACATGGCCACGCAGGAGTCATCTGACTTCCAGCCGACAGGCTGATTCGAAGTAGCTTAAAAAAAGAAACCCGCAAACAAGGATGCCCTGTATGTCAGGGCGTCTTTTTTTGTGTCAGGCTGACAAAACCTTCAATGCCCCGGCCTGCTCGGCGGCCTCAACGGCAGCCACCCCTTCCTCCATGGCCTCCGTAGCTCGGTCGAATTCCATCAGGCCCATATGCCCGAGACGCGGCTCGATCAGAACATCGGGCGCATCCTCAGCCAGCCGGTTGCGGGTAAGGATGTCCTGCATGATGTCGATGGAACCTGCCACCACCTCAAACAGATTCGGTCGGCGTAGCTCATCCTCTTCATCCGGAAGCCATGCCTGCATCCGTTCCCGGAATGGTGCCAGCCCTTCGGAAATGCGCTGGAATAGCTCATTCTCCGGCAGGCTCAGCGAAAGTCGGGTTTCGCGGCCTGCAAAACGTGCCTTGCGACCGGCCACCTCGCCGTTGAGATTCACCCCAATCACCATATCCGCCCCCAGAGAACGGCAGATGGATACCGGCACAGGATTAACCAGCCCCCCGTCCACCAGCCAGTGCCCATCATAGCGAACAGGTGCAAACAGACCCGGCAAGGCCATGGAAGCGCGCACTGCCAAAGGCAGCGCGCCGTCACTCAGGCAGAATTCCTGCCCACTATCCAGATCGGCAGCCACGGCGGCATAGGTAAGCGGCAGGGATTCAATGGGCACATCCGCCACAAAGACGGCCAACTCTTCCATCAAACGACCACCCTCAATCAAACCACCGCTGCTCAGGGAAAAATCCATCAGGCGTAACACCTGCCTGTTGGTGAGTTTTGCAGCCCAGGCGGCAAGCCCGTCCAGATGCCCGCAGGCAAGGGCTGCGCCTATCATCGCCCCCATCGATGAGCCGCATACAATATGCGGCCGGATGCCTCGCTGTTCAAGGGCGCGAATCACACCGATGTGTCCCCAGCCGCGCGCCGCGCCACTACCCAAAGCCAGACCGATCCTTTTTGCACTCATTGCTTACTCCCGCATGATCGTATTATGGCACAAAAAGGGCCGCGAATGCGGCCCTAATCCGGGCGAGCCCGGTGATTTATCGGCAAATGTCTGCCACCTCAACGAATCTCGATGGCCTTCGGTTTGGCGCTTTCGCGCTTATGCAGACGAACCTCAAGCACGCCGTCTTTCATCTCTGCTTCGACATGCTGGCCATCGATATTGGCCGGAAGGCTGAAGCTGCGCGAGAAACTGCCATAGGCGCGTTCCACACGGTGTACGTTCTTTTCAGTAACGTCCTTTTCATAACGGCGCTCGCCGGAAATGCTCAGCACACCGTCGTGCACCTCCACCTTCACGTCCTTCTTGTCGATACCCGGTAACTCGGCCTGCACCAGCAATGCATCCTCGGTTTCCCGAATATCAACCGATGGTGCCCAGTGGCCGGCACTTTCTTCACTGATTCCGCTCCTGCCATCGTCAAGCAGACGGCTTATTTGCCGATTCATGGATTCGAGCTCCTGCCAGGGAGCCCAGCGTACTAAAGTCATAAATAGCCTCCTTCACAAGTCGTTATCATGCCGGGACACATCCCGGTAAATATTTTGTATGGGTACAAACCGACGCTTTCAAGGGTTGCGATAAAAGAGCAATTAACAAGGGCTTGTTTCATTTCACGATGCGAGCAAGTACCATTCGGGCTTCCGTAATATCCCAACGCGCGGTTAGCTCAGCTGGATAGAGCGCAGCCCTCCGAAGGCTGAGGCCACAGGTTCGACTCCTGTACCGCGCGCCATTTTCCAAATAATATTAAGCATTCGCATAGGATAACCGGGCTCTGAAGTGCGCCCGAAATTTTTCTCCCCAATTGGCCCGCTGGTAACCGATAGCGAGTACCAAGTCTAATGCTCAAGGAGCTTTTCGTACGGAGTTGCCCCATCGTTTCCTGTGTGGGGTTTGACGGTATTGTAATAGTTGATGAATCACATCAGCCAGCGTCTTTTCATCAATAGGTAGGCGAGATAAAACATCAGCAATCCCAACCCAAATAAATAGACCCAATCAAAAGTCATATCCGCCAACCTGCCGTTTTCCAGCAGCATGGATTGAAGAGGACTGTACAATTGATATGAAGGCAGCAAAGGTGCAACGGCGGTCAATTTTTGTGAAACATCGGACATCGCCGCAGGAAGCAGGAGTGGCAAATAAATGATAACGCCCAGCGTTCTGGCGCTGGCCTGATTGCGGCAGAGAAACCCCAGGAAAACCCCGCAGGCGCTGAAACAAAAACTGCCTGCGAGGATGATGGCAATATAGTCGAAAAGATGTACCGGGCCGAATTTACTCAACAGATGAAGAAACAGGACGGCAGTGGTGATCAGAACCATTCCCAGGATCGATTTGGCTATAAGCCATTGAACTTCGTGTATGGGAGTCTGGAGCAGAGCAAGGAGCAGTTTCTTTTCTTTTTCTTCAGCAACTTGCGCCGGAAGAATAATGAAGCCGACAAGCAGGACCAGCATCAATACAAAGGTAGGCAAAGTCTCCCTTTGAACGCCGCCCTGATGCAGTGATTTGATGCTGGTGATCCAGTCCCGATTATTTCCTTCCGTCGCTTTCTGCAGGGCAGCAAAATTCTGCATGATTGCAATGGTAGAGATGGAACCCTTTTTTAAAACCAGCAATGCAAGGCTGCCGCTCACATCATCATTATTGGTCAATATCCCGTCTATCTTGTGTTCCTTCAATTGGCGCACGCCATCCCTTTCATCCTGAACCCATGTCACATCAACGAGTTGTTTGGCTGCATTAATGCTCCGGGTTATCTCGGGCGCATAAGCATAGTTCTGAACCAGCCCGATCCTGACTTTGCCTGCTTCTGTGCCGCTCCCGTCTACCAGATTCAGGGAAGCAAATACGAACAGCGGAATAAACAGAATCAGAAGAAACGTCTTATTCTTGAATGCGATAGCCAGATCGTTGGATACAAGTAGCAGAATATTTCTCATCATCATGCGTACAGCTTTTCATGGATTTCGGAGCGAAAATATTCCTCGGGGGGGCCGTCGAAGATCAGGCTGCCTTCGTGCAAAACCATGATACGCGTTGCTAGGCTTTTTATCTCTTCAGGTCGATGGGAAGTAAAAAGAATGGTTTTTCCGGCGTCATGCATCGTGTTCAACAGCCGGTAGGTTTCCCTTGTCATCTCGAAATCCAGGCCCGATGTGGGCTCATCCAGAATAAGCAGTGGAGGATCCGCCAACAGTGCGCGCCCGATATTCACTCGTTGCTTCAAACCTTTTGACAGCGTCTCGACCCTGGTTTTTCGAAACGGTAGCAGATTGAACTCACCCAGAATCTCTTCCACTCTGGAGGTGGGGGTTCGGGTAAGCGCGGCGAAGAGTTTGAGGTTGTATTCAACGGAGAAAACGTCGAAAAGATTGGGTACTTCCGGAATAAAGCCCACTTTCCCGACAATAGCCGCTCTGTTTCCCAGATCGATCCCGTCGATCATAGCGCTACCGTCATCCGGAATGATCCAGTTTGCCAGTATTTTCAGAAGTGTGGATTTTCCGGCGCCATTATGACCGACAATTGCAATCAGTTCGCCTTTGCTGACTTCAAAACTGGTTGGTGCAAGCCCCCTTTTTTGATCATAGAGCTTTGCAAGATTCCGGATTTCGAGCTGCATAAGTTATCGTTCTATCTGTTATTGATGGAAATTCAAGTGCAGCAGAATCGAACTGTGCGACCTGAAGCAAACGTAGTTGTTGTTCATTCTGATAGGTTGGCGGCGAATGCTAAGCAAAGGCAAACGCCGCCATCATTCTGAAACCTTCGCATGATTAACCGAGAATCTTCGCAAGATTCCAACACACCCGAATTAACTTACTAGCTGGACAATGACTATCACGAGAATGATAACGACCAAGAGACCAATCATAATAAACTCCTAATTATTGGGGCGACTTGATACAAGACCCCGGATTTAGATTCAATGCTTTTCACAGCATTGAATCTGTAGTCTGTTCTTTTCAATGCCTCGTCACCGTACGTTACCGCACATTGCATCAAGATATATTTAGTTGGCAGAGGCCTGCTCCCCTTAAAAAGGTCCGAATCGAAATTGGGATAATCCGCCCAGGAGCGGAGGGTGAAGAAGCGATTCAGCGGGCGCTCAGTAATTCAAGCGCATCGTCATTTCTATGTTCTGCCCATCGTAGCGGAAGCTGGCGGCTGAGAATGAAGGAGCGCCCAGCAATGCTTTGGCATTGTTAGAAAAACCGTAGCCTTCCGTGGGGATACCCACCCAATTGGCATCCAGCTCGCCGTTCATATTCTCATCATGAACGACGGCTATTGCATATTTACCCGGCGAGATGTCTTCAAAGTTGCAACTCGCCTGAGTCTTGCGAATTTTGATGATCATAATATTCGTTGCAACTCTCAGGAATTTCTTAGGGAAACCCGTCTGCGATTCGAACAGCGCGCACGCTATGGTTCCAGTGCTGTTTTTTATGTTTAGAATCTTCACGTGAATTCCGGGGCATGGAGATTGGTCAAAGGCGAGGGCGGGAAGAGTCGCAAACATCAGCACTGCAAACCATGCTGCGCATCGAACTCCCATGGGAACCCGTATCTGCGGACCCCTGGCCGTGGAGGCCGTCACTGACTTGCGAAGGGTTGACTCATTCATGATCTTCCTCCCAGCTCCAACCTGTATACCCTGAAGCAATCGTAACAGAGCCCTCGTGACTATGAAGCGCGAAACAAGACCTCTGAGCCCAAGAGATCGCATGTTCATCATAGCACCCCTGACTCTCCAGATGTTACTTCGGGGGGGTGTATGGGAGCAGGCGATCGAATTCCTTTTTGACGACCTGATAGCACTCGCACACCCGCTTCTCCAGTCCCGGTCGATCCAGAATCGTGATGTGGCCGCGCTGGTATTCAATCAGTCCAGCGTCCTGCAAATCTCCTGCGGCCACGGTGACGCCTTCGCGGCGCACGCCCAGCATATTGGCGATCAATTCCTGGGTCATGATAAGATCATTGCCGGCGAGCCGGTCCAGACTCAACAGCAGCCAGCGGCACAGTTGCTGATCCAGCGAATGATGCCGGTTGCACACAGCCGTCTGCGACATCTGGGTGATCAGCGCCTGCGTGTAGCGCAGCAGCAGGCGCAGCAGCGGCCCGTTCAGCCCGAACTCTTTCTTTACCTGGGCTGAGCTCAAGCGGTAGGCCTGCCCCGCACTTTGCACGACCGCCCGGTTCGGCATGGTTTCTCCGCCCATAAACAGGGCCAGCCCCACGATGCCCTCGTTGCCGATTACGGCAATCTCGGCCGGCGAGCCATTCTCCATGACATACAGCAACGATACGATACAATCGGTAGGGAAATAGACATAACGCAGGGCCTCACCGGACTCGTAAAGAACCTTGCCAAGCGGCATATCAATGGGCTCAAGATTGGGCAGCATGCGCTCGTAAACATCCGCAGGCAGCGCTTCAAGCAGATGGTTTTCAAGCGGAGAATACTGCTCAGACATCCGGACCCCCTTTCTCTGAACAAAAGCACATGCAGCTGCAATAATATGACCACCATCAGCCGCTACCAGCCCATCAGCATAGCCCAGAACATCTCATTAATGCTAGCCCCTTGTGCAATTGCCACCTCACCCTGGCCGCTCGGTAGACGGTGAAAATCTTGGACCCAGGCTCAGACCGAGGAGAAGAAATGTGTGCGTTAGCGAACAGACGGTTGTGGGTAATAGTGAATAATGTCGGCAAGTATAAGCTTGGCACGTTCTATCACCAGGATGCGGCAGCGGCATTCTACAACCTGGCACAGGCAAAGAAATAAACAGGCAGTATTAATGTTAACTATAATACTAAAAGCATTTCATCTCTTTCAACCATAGGAGTACAACATGGCAACAGGTTCAGGAACCACAACGAAAATTATTGGTCTTGTTCTATTAGTAATAGGAATTGGCCTTGCAATATGGGGGTATCAATTATCCGGCTCTGTCGGATCACAAGTAACACAAGCTGTTACAGGTTCGGATACGGATAAGGTAATGACTTACTACATTGCCGGCGCGGTCAGTTTTGTCGTCGGCATATACCTTTTCGCAAAAAGGTAACACCGGAGGCAATATGGATATCATTAGCTTGCTAATATTTTTAGCAGTTGGCGCACTAGCCGGCTGGCTGGCTGGCAACATCATGAAGGGAAGAGGATTTGGTGTCATCGGCAATATTGTTGTGGGAATAGTTGGCGCTGTATTGGGTGGCCTGTTATTCGGTTTGTTCGGCATCACAACAGGCGGCTTACTGGGTGCCATCATTATGGCCACGATTGGTGCTGTTATTTTGTTATATCTCATCAGTATGGTTAAGAAGGCCTAACTCACTTGCAGCTTATTTAGTCATCCGGCCGCGGAGAGCCGCCGGTTCGACTCCTGTGCCGCGCGCGCCCTTTCCCTCCCGACATTGAACGCTATGCGAGCCCCAGCCTCTTGCGCATGGCCGCCATATGCGATTCGACTTCCTCGTGTGCTTCCTCTGAATCCGTATCCTTATCCACCCAGCGCACATGCTCCTCACCCAGCTCCTGCAGGAAGGGAGATGGGGCCAGCGACTCCAACTGCCCATAGCGTTTACGTTTGCGTGAACAGCTCAAGGTGAGATGGAAACGTGCCCGGGTCACGGCTACATACATCAGCCGTCTTTCCTCTTCCAGGCGCTGCTCCTCCACCGCATTGCGGTGCGGAAAGCCGCCCTCCTCCATGCCGATGATGTACACATGGTCAAACTCCAGTCCCTTGGCGGCATGCACCGTCATCAGGCGAACCACATCGCTGCCCGCCTCTTCATCACGATCAGCAAACAACGCCAGCCGCTGAATGAAATCGGCAAGGGCTGATGATGACGAACCGCCACCGCTCTCGGCATGCCTTAGCCACCAGCGACGCAATTCCGCAACATTGCCCAGGCGTGCGTCGCGTTCCTTCTCATCCCCGGCATCGGCCTCGATGGCCTGCTCCAGCCCCGATTCTTTCATCAGCGCATCGAAGGCATCATCCGCCTCGGAGTGGGCAAACAGATGCCCGATGGAAACCGCCATATTGGCGAATGCGGCAAACACAGTCTTTTTACTGTGCGTAAAATCATCGTGCAGACAGGCATCCAAGAGGGAGCAACCATGTTCCCGGGCAAAGACCCCCAGATCGCCGAGCGCCCCGTCGCCGACCCCCCGTCGCGGCCTTGAAATGGCGCGCATGAAGGCCAGATCATCATCCGGGTTGGCCACCAGCCGGAGATAGGAAAGCACATCGCGCACCTCGGCCCGCTCGAAGAAGGAAAGACCGCCGCTCACATGATAGGGCACGCTGAGCTGCCGCAGGGCAAGCTCCAGCGGACGCGACTGATAGGAAGCGCGATAAAGCACGCAGAAATCCCCCCAGCTTGAATTTTGTGG
Organism: uncultured Zetaproteobacteria bacterium; assembly: GCA_964596375.1. GTDB lineage: Bacteria > Pseudomonadota > Zetaproteobacteria > Mariprofundales > Mariprofundaceae > UBA1543. The sequence goes on from CAZQTO010000036.1 coordinate 7,929, forward strand.
CACATGCCGTGCCGCGATATCGCCGGCCACACGCTCGGCTTCATCATCCGGTGTGGCCGCTTCCCAGATGCGCGCCGGCTTGCCGCGTCCGAGGTTGGAACGCAGCGCCTTGCCAAGCCGCTGACTGTTGTTGCAGATCAGGGCATTGGCGGCTCCCAGAATCGCGGCCGTGGAGCGATAGTTCTCCTCCAGACGCACCACCTTCAGGCCGGGGTAATCCTTATCCAGTTGAAACAAATTGCTGATCTCGGCACCGCGCCAACCGTAGATGCTCTGGTCGTCGTCGCCCACCACGGTCAGATTGCCGTCAGAAGGCACCAGCAGGCGCAGGAAGTCGTATTGCACGCGGCTGCTGTCCTGGTATTCATCGACCAGAAAATGCCGGCAGCGTTCCCGCCACCAGGCCTGCGCAGCGGCATCCTCGCGCAGCAGGCGAATGGGCAGCAGGAGCAGATCGTCGAAATCCACGGCGTTCATTCTTTCCAGAAGCGCATCGTAACGATCACGTACGGGGCCCAGACCTTCCTCTGTGCCAAGCAAGCCATTCTTCAGCGATGAAATGCGCCCCAGCACCGTATCCACCTGCTTGGTATCGGCTGGTAGACGCATGTCCTGCAAGACACTGCGCAAGATGCCGCGCTGCTCTCCGCCGGCGAATACGGACATATTGGCGCGGCGGTTAAAATGCCCCGCATCGCGGCGCAGCATGGCCAGACCCAGCGCATGGAAGGTGCAGATGCGCAGATCATCGCCGCGCGCCCCCAGCCGTTTGCCGAGCCGCTCACGCATCTCCTTGGCTGCCTTGTTGGTGAAGGTCACGGCGGTAATCGCATCGGGCGGCACATCGCGCTCAACCAGCGCTGCGATACGCTCGGTAATCACCCGTGTCTTGCCCGAACCGGCACCGGCCAATACCAGCAGCGGCCCACCGCGATGAAATACGGCCTCGTACTGCGCATCATTGAGTTGATTGGTTTTGGATGAATTGCCGGACATGGGAAGGCGAGCATAGTCAGGCATGGGCCGACTGCAAGACTTGAGCGAAGGGAAGACACGGAGCTATACTCATTCCATGCCCAAGCCACAACTCGACATCCCGCAGCAGGCCTTCCGCGAGTACGATATTCGCGGCATTGCCGGCAAGGAAATCACCGTCGATCTGGCCTATCGTCTGGGACATGCATTTGCCGGCATGCTGCCTGCCGATGAAAAAGGCCAGGTGGTGGTCGGGCGCGATGTGCGCCTTTCCGGCCCCGAGTTGCAGCAGGCAGTGATTCATGGGCTGGTGGACGCCGGACGCGATGTGCTGGATATCGGCATGGTGCCGTCGCCTTTAGCCTACTTTGCCGTTTTTCAAACAAACGCTGCCGGCTGCGTGATCATCACCGCCAGCCACAACCCCGCCGAATACAACGGCTTCAAACTGATGCGCGGCAAGCAAAGCCTGCACGGCGACGAGATCCAGCACCTGATGCTGTGCATGCAGCAGGACTTCGAGGAAAAGAAGGCTGCAAGCCCCGGCCACGTGCGCCAGCAGGATATCTGCCGCCCCTATCATGAGTACGTTCTGGCCGACATCAAGCTTAAGCGCCCGCTGAAGGTGGTCATCGATGCCGGTAACGGCCCGTCGGGCATCATCGCCGCACCCTTGTATCGCGACCTGTGCCCCGGTAAGCCCTGCGAAGTCATCGAACTGTTCTGTGAACCGGATGGTCGCTTTCCAAATCATCACCCGGACCCGACCGTGGAAGAGAATTTACAGGCCCTGAAAGCCAGTGTGCTCGAACATCAGGCCGACATCGGCATCGCCTTCGATGGCGATGGCGATCGCATCGGCGTGGTGGATGAGCGGGGCGAGGTGATCTGGGGCGATATGCTGCTGATTCTGCTTGCCCGCGAGCTGTTGCGCGATTATCCCGGGGCTACGGTCATCTCGGAGGCCAAAAGTTCGCGCCACCTGTATGCCGATATTGAAAAAAACGGTGGAACCGCTGTTATGTGGCGCACCGGACACTCGCCCATCAAGGCCAAAATGAAGGAAACCGGCGCGCTGCTGGCCGGCGAGATGAGCGGGCACTTCTTCTTTGCCGACCGCTACTTCGGCTTCGATGATGCAGCCTATGCCGGCGCCCGCCTGATGCAGCTTCTGGCCGCACAGGACAAACCGCTGTCCAAACTTTTGACCGATATTCCCGAATCCTTCGTCACCCCGGAGATTCGCCTCGACTGCGCCGAGGAACGCAAATTCGCGCTGGTCGAGGAAGCCAAGGCATGGTTCTTGGCGCAGGGGCACACCATCATCGATGTGGATGGCATGCGCCTCGAATTCGACGATGCCTGGGGGCTACTGCGCGCCTCGAACACCCAGCCGGCACTGGTGCTGCGCTGTGAGGCTGGCAGTCAGGAAAGACTCAATGAGGTCAAGGCACTGCTGGAAGACTGGCTGGCCGCTCAGCCCTGAAAGGTCTTAACTCGCATCACCTGAAAGGTGCAGCATCACCACACCACTGATGATCAACACGATGGCGGCCAGCTTCATGGCCGTTGCCGCCTCCTTGAAAACGATAATGCCGAGGGCAGCAATCAACGCCGTGCCGATACCTGCCCACACTGCATAGGCCACACCAAGCTCGATGCGCTTGAGCGACATCATCATGGCTGAGAAGGAAGCGATATAAAACACCGCAACCAATACCGTCGGCAACAATCTGGTAAAGCTCTCCGACAGCTTCATGCACATCGTACCGGACACTTCCAGCACAATGGCCAGCCCCAGCCACAGCCATGCCTGCATGACAGTCATTCCCCATCCACCACGCGGCATAATGTCTTGAACGCTTCTTCCTGCTGATTTGTCATGGCCGTCTCAGCTATTGAGAAGAGATGCCAAGTCGACTTCAGTGAGAACCGGAACACCGAGGATCTGCGCCTTGTCGAGCTTGGACCCGGCGCTCTCTCCAGCGAACACTGCCGTTGTGTTCTTCGAGACCGAGGAGGCAACCTTGGCACCGAGCGCCTCCAGTTTATCCTTCGCCTCGCTGCGCGGCATGGAAGTCAGCGTGCCAGTCAGCACATATGTTTTACCGGCCAGGGGGCGGGAGTCTGATTGCTCTGCCAAGGGCCATGCAATACCTGCGGCAAGTAGCCGCTCAATCACCTCGCGGTTGTGCGGCTGTGCAAAGAAATTCAGCACGCTCTGCGCTACCACGGGGCCGACATCCGGCACCTGTTGCAGAGACTCTTCATCCGCTTGCATCAACGTATCCAGCTTGCCGAAGAATCTCGCCAATGAGGCTGCGGTTGCCTCGCCAACCTCGCGAATCCCGAGCGCGAAAATGAAACGGGCCAGTGTGGTCTGTTTGCTGGATTCGATGGCGGCCATCAGATTCGCCGCCGATTTCTCGGCCATGCGCTCAAGCCCCGCCACGTCTTCCATCTGCAAGCGGTACAGGCCGTCCACATGCTCGATCAGGCCGGCATCGACCAGTTGTTCGACAATCTTGTCGCCCAGGCCATCAATATCCATGGCGCGCCGCGATGCGAAATGGCGAATGGCCTCCTTCAGTTGTGCGGAACAGAACAGACCACCGGAACAACGCGCCACCGCCTCGTCCTCCGGGCGTACGATTGCCGAGCCGCACACCGGACAGGCCGCAGGCAGATCGATCATGCCCGCATTCACCGGACGTTTCTCCGCAAGCACGCGCGCCACTTCGGGAATCACGTCGCCGGCGCGGCGCACAATCACCGTATCGCCGATACGCACATCCTTACGCCTGATTTCATCCATATTGTGCAGGGTTGCATTGCTCACCGTCACACCGGCAACGCGAACCGGCCTCAGGCGTGCCACGGGTGTGATGGCTCCGGTACGCCCCACCTGAAAATCCACGCCGAGCAGCAGCGTCTCCACCTCTTCGGCGGGGAACTTGTGCGCAATCGCCCAGCGCGGCGAACGGGCCACCTCACCCAGTTCATCATGCAGGGCCAGTTCATCAACCTTGTACACCACGCCGTCGATTTCGTAGTCCATCGCCGCGCGCCTGGCCTGCATATCGGCAAAGTGGGATAGCAGTGCCTCGGTATCGGGCAGCACGGCCACCTGCTGAATCGGGAAGCCCATGCCATGCAGTCGCGCCAGCAAGCCGGACTGGGTATCCGCAAGCCCCGCTCCGCCAAGACCGACGCCATAGGCAAAGAAGCTCAGCGAACGTTTTGCCGTCACCTTCGCATCGAGCTGCCTGAGTGAGCCGGCAGCAGCATTGCGCGGATTGGCAAAAGCCTTGTCGCCCACGCTTTCCTGCGCCTGGTTCAGGGCAGCGAAAGCCGCCTTACCCATATACACCTCGCCGCGCACCTCCAGCAGTTCGGGAACATTCCCACCCACCCCATTACCCGCGAGCTTCCACGGGATATCAGCGATGGTGCGTACGTTATCGGTGACATCTTCACCGGAACGCCCGTCACCACGCGTAGCAGCCACCACCAGATGACCATGCTCATAACGCAGGTTGATAGCCAGGCCATCAATCTTCGGCTCGGCGATATAGGAAAAAGATGTGCCCCCCAGTATATCGCGCAGACGCTTGTCGAAGGCTCTTACCTCCTCCTCGGAAAAGGCATTGGCCAGCGATAAAAGGGGGATGGCGTGGGTGCGGGTGGTAAACACCGTGGCTGGCGGCGCGCCAACGACCCGGGTGGGTGAATCGTCAGGGACCGGCTCGCCGAATTCTTCTTCCAGCCGCTCCAGTTCGCGCAACAGGGCATCGTATTCGGCATCGCTTATGACCGGCGCATCAAGGGTATAATAGCGGTAGTTATGGTCCTTCAGTTCGGCGCGCAGCGCCGCAATACGGAGAGATAATTCCCCGCTCAACCTGGTGTCTTTTCCGCAAGCATGGCATTGATGGCTTTGAGCACCGTCGGGTCGGTCCAGTTCACGGCACCGATCAAATGGAAGCGCACCTTGCCCTCGCGATCAATCAGAAAACTCTCCGGAACGCGAATAACGCCATAGAGTTGGCGCGACACATTTTTATCGGAGTCCTGCAAAACCTGAAACGGGATACTGTGCTCGCGGATAAAGGCACTCAGTTTGTCGACATCCTTATCGATGGAGGCCGCCATCACGACCAGCCCTTTGTCCTGCAACTGATTGTGCAGCTTGATCATCGATGGCATTTCTTCGCGGCACGGAGGGCACCATGTCGCCCAGAAATTAAGCAGCACCACCTTTCCCTTCGGCAAAGCCTGCTCCACCCCATCCATATCCGGCAATGAGAATACAGGCGCTATGTCTCCTTCCACCACCCGGCCCGCTGGCGCCGGCAGGGCAAACCATCCGAGTATGCCAATCGCGGCGAGAATGCCGCCTACTGTCAGCCAGCGCTTCAACATGCGACAAGCTCCAGTGCGCTGTGCAAATCTCCGGCGCTGACACGATGTTCAAAACTCTTTTTTCCGTTAATCAGCAACACGGGCACATCGTTGCCATACTTCACCAACAGCGCCTTGTCGGTATCCACATCCACCGTTTCCCATGTGCATAGACCCTGTTCTGCGGCATCCGCCACCACCTGCTTGGCATCGTCGCACAGGCAGCACTGCCTGCGGCTCATCACCTGTACATGCGCTAGAGAATCACTCACTCGGAGGGATCCTTGGGCAGGCGAAGAACAGAAAAAACGGTGCTGCCATGCCGGTCCAGAAGCACTTGCAACACATCGCCGCCCTTGAATTCCTCAGCCATCTTCATGAACTCCTTGACACTTTTCACCGGTTTGCGATTGACCGAGAAAATAACATCCCCGCGTATAATACCGGCGCGCTGTGCGGGAGACCCCTCGGCCACCTGCTGCACGACCACCCCTTCCTTGACGCCTGCCTGCAGGCTGGCCGCGGTATCCGCATCCAGCGTGCTCAGTGCCAGACCCAAGCGGATGGGCGTCTTCTGATCCTCAGCGCTGGCCGTATCGGTCTCAGGCATCTTTTCAACCTCAACCGTTCTGATTATCGGCTTGCCGTCCCTGATCAGCCCGATTTCAACCTTGTCACCCGGACGATGGCTGGCGATGGTCATCGGCAATTCATGCACATTCTGGATCGGCTTGCCATCCACAGAAACAACCACATCGCCGGCCTTGATGCCGGCCTTATCGGCTGCCGAGTCATTTTCCACCTGACGTACCAGTGCGCCCTTCTGATCCTTCAGGCCAAGCGCCTCCATCGTTTCCTTGTCCACCTCGGCGATATACACGCCAAGCCGCGCCCGAGTGACATGCCCGGTCTCGCGTAATTCGTTAATCACCGATTCGGCCATGGCAATCGGAATGGCGAAACCAATGCCATTATTGCCGCCGCTGCGCGAATAGATGGCCGTATTGATGCCGACCACCTCGCCCTTCACATTGAACAAGGGACCACCGGAGTTGCCCGGATTGATGGCCGCATCCGTCTGGATGAAGCTGTCGTAAGGGCCTGCACCGATCACCCGACCCTTGGCGGAAACAATACCGGCGGTCACTGTCTGCTCAAGTCCGAACGGATTACCGATGGCAACCACCCAATCGCCGACACGCAACTTGTCCGAATCGCCAAGATGCACGGTGTGCAAACCAGTGGCTTCAATCTTCAGCAGGCCGACATCGAGCTTTTCGTCAGTGCCAATCACCTTGGCCTTGTATTCCTTGCCGTCCCTGAGCTTGACCATCACTTCGGATGCTTCCTGCACGACATGGTTATTGGTCACTACATAACCGTCGGATGAAATAATAAAGCCTGTGCCCAGCGCATGGCGTTCCTGCTGCGGCCGATTCTGCTGGAAATCACGGAAGAATTGCTCGAATGGTGAGCCGGGAGGAAAGCCGAAACCTGGAGGAAGACCACCTGCCTGACCCCTAACAACCTGAGTCGTACTGATATTAACAACGGCATCGGCCTGCTCGGCTGCCAGATCGGCAAAACTTTCGGGCATGGCGTGGGATTGAAGCGGAAGAGAGAATGAAACGATGGCACAAACAGCAAGTAAACGGAAAAATTTCACCTATAGAACTCCTTGGCTATGTTCAGCGGCCGGTATTGTGTAGACAAAAAGATGAAAAACCAATGAAAAAATCGGCTTTTTTTCGCTAAGGATGCTCTGAGAAACTCAGAGTATCCGTGCGGCCCATGGACGGGCCGCCAAAATCATGCGCGTAAGTGCTTGATTTTGTGAGCCAAGGAAAAACCACGCTTTTGCCTTGGCGCACTGAATAAGTACAGGGAGATACTTATTCAGACCTTCGCAAATTATATGGACTGTACCGGAATGTTCACTGCATGCGCGCGGATATGCACGATACGCGCCCCGCTCATCCGTTCTTTCTCAGCCAGCCTTAGCCACATAAACACACCGAACATCCCTGCCAGCGCGCCACATGCGGCCCAAAGCTCAGGCGCTGCTGCCTGCATGGAAAAAGCCATCGCCCGCACGGAAAAACCAACGGCGAAGAAACCCAGCATGGGCGCACCGTAAAGACGCAGCGCAGCACGCAGAAATTCGCCATCGGGCACTTCAATGGTCACTTCATCGCCGATTTTAGCGCCCAACGCATTGGTCACTCGCATCTCGGCAAAGCGCTCCACCCATGAGCCGAGTGTGCTGCAGGAACTTTTGCCGGCACAACTGCCGCAGGCCGTGGCCCGCTGGCCGCGCACCAGCGCTTCGCCGTTCGCCACATCCACCACGATAACTGCCTGCTCCATTCACACCTCATCTTCCCATGATTACGCCAAACGCATAGCAAGAAGTTTACCGCAACCCTCCCCTTCGCGTAAGATGTGCGTAATTCCTCTATGAATAACAAATACGAATTCGACTATCTCATCATCGGCAGCGGTGCAGCCGGCCTTTTTGCGGCCAGCAAACTGGCGGCACATGGCAAGGTTGCTGTCGTCAACAAGGGCGAATTCTCCGAATCGAGCACCTGGTATGCGCAGGGTGGCATCGCCGGTGTCATGGATGCCTCCGACTCGGTTGAAGAGCATATTGCCGATACCATCAAGGCCGGAAGTGGCCTGTGCCACGAGGATGCGGTGCGCAACATCATCGGTCGAGGCAACCGCATCATCGAGGAACTGATCTCATTCGGCACCGCCTTTGATTCGGATAACGGCGTGCTGCACCTCACTCAGGAAGCAGCGCATTCGCATCGTCGCATCGCGCATGCCAAGGACGCTACGGGAAAGGCGCTTGGCGAAGCGCTGCTCGCACCAGTCAGCAGCAACCCGAACATTACAGCTTTTCAGCGCCACATGGCAGTCGATGTCATCACCGCCCGTCACCTCGGGCGCTACACGCAGGGGCCGGATCGCTGCCTCGGCGCCTATGTGCTTACGCCCGAGGGCGAGGTCATCACCATCGCCGCCCGGCATACCATCTTGGCCACCGGCGGTGCGGGCAAGGTGTACCTTTTCACCTCCAACCCGCATGTCTCGACCGGCGACGGTGTGGCTATGGCCTGGCGAGCCGGCTGTCCGGTGATGAATATGGAATTCATCCAGTTCCATCCCACCTGCCTGTACAACCCGCTGGGCTCCACCCAGTTGCTGACCGAAGCCCTGCGCGGTGAAGGCGCTTACCTGAGCGATGCAAGCGGCCGCCGCTTCATGCCGGACTACGATGCACAGGCCGAAATGGCACCGCGCGATGTTGTGGCCCGCGCCATCGACCACGAAATGAAGAAACAGGGCGCAGACCACATGTATCTTGATGCCCGCCATCTGGGCAAGGAAAAGATCGAGGCGCACTTCCCGAATATTCTTGAGCGCCTGCTGGCTATCGGCATCGATCTGCGCGAACAGCCGGTACCGATTGTGCCTGCAGCGCATTATCTGTGCGGCGGTGTGCAAACAGATGTTGCCGGCCGCACGTCCATCGACGGGCTGCATGTCATCGGCGAATCGGCCTGCACCGGACTGCACGGTGCCAACCGACTGGCCAGCAATTCGCTGCTCGAATGCCTGGTCATGGCCGAATTGTGTGCCGAATCCATCGCCGAACACGATTCAGGAGCACTGCCCCGTCTGCCCGAATGGGATGCCAGCGGCGTGGAACCTGAAACCGAGCGTGTGCAGATCAAACAGAACTGGGAAGAAATTCGCGCCACCATGTCGAACTATGTCGGAATCGTGCGCTCCGATGAGCGCCTGCGTCGCGCCCGCCGCAGGCTTGCCATGATCCGCGAGGAAATCGCCTCCTACTACTGGCAGCACCCCATCGGCCGTGATCTGATTGAGTTGCGCAACCTCTCCCTGGTTGCCGAACTGATTGTCCGCGCAGCCCAAAGCCGCAAGGAATCACGCGGCCTGCACTACTCCACCGATCATCCGGAATTGCTGGCTCAGGCTCGCGACACGGTTCTGGTACCTGATTCTCTGTGAGTTTGGCCCTGTGAGCCGCTGCCT
>CAZQTO010000037.1:0-17285 GCA_964596375.1 uncultured Zetaproteobacteria bacterium
CGAATACCATGGTGCAGATATTCACGGCAGTGCCGTTGGCCTGATCCGGCGTGATGTTGAACTCACGGCGGTAATCCACTGCGCGTTTGCCCGACCATGAGCCGAGCACGGCCTTGATGGCCAGATCCAGCTGTTCATACGGATCTTCAGGGAAGCGGCGTCCGGTCTGGGCGTGCACAACCTCAAGGTATTCCTCTGAAATCTCTTTCAGGTTCTCCGTGCTCAGGCCGACATCCTCTTTCACGCCTTCACGTTTCTTGATGGCTTCAAAGGGCACGTCAAAATGCTCGTCGCCAATACCCAGAGCGATTTTTCCGAACAGCTGGATAAAACGGCGGTAGGCGTCGTAGGCAAAGCGCTCATCGCCGGTCTGCTCGATTTCGCCCTGCAAGGTATCGCTGTTCATGCCTAGGTTGAGGATGGTGTCCATCATGCCGGGCATCGACATGGCGGAGCCGGAGCGAACCGAAACCAGCAGCGGGTTGTGCGCATCGCCGAAGATTTTTCCGGTTGCCTTTTCAAGGGCAATCATCTGCGCTTTCACTTCTTCCATGACGCCGTCGGGCATCTTGTTGCCCTGTTCAATATATTCGATACATGCCTCGGTCGTGATGGTGAATCCCGGTGGCACATTCAAACCGATCTGCGTCATTTCACACAGATTGGCGCCCTTGCCTCCGAGCAGCATTCGGTTTTTACCGTCTCCCTCGGTGAAGGAGTAGACGTATTTCTTATCAGACATGTTTTTCTCCAGTGTTTTTTCTTTTTACCCATTTTGCGACGGTTGTGCAGATTATCAGGACATGCTGCCTCGTGCTGCATGTCGGGTTTGTTGAAGGTGTATCAGGTTATCCGGTTCGGGCGGGAGGGTGGCCTGGCCGCAAGATTCAAGCTGAGTGTCTTCTGTTGTTTTCTTGAACGGCGATGACTTGGTAGTCATAAAAAAAGGGCCTCTCCTGTTGCGTGCGCATGCATTGTAATTTCACCCACGCAGAAAACAACCCGCTGATTGAGTGCGCTGCCCAGATCGGCCAGCCATGATGAAAAGAAACCTGCCAGTGCCACTGGCGACCGACCGGCCTTGTTCGGCCAACTCCAGTCATTCACATCATCTACTAATGTTTGAACTCAGCGGCTGGCCACCAAAGCTTGCCGCGTTAGCGCCGCCGAGCCTTTTCCAGTCCGCTGAAGTGATTTGTTATAAGCCCTAACTACCTCAAACATTTTTCGATCGAACCAGAAAATTTCAAGCCGTTAACACATGTTGCCCCTTGTAGGTTTACTTTATACGTTCGTGTTCCAATGAAATTTGCTCCCTGAAGATTCGCGTTCTGGAGATTCGCATTTCTTAAAAGGGCATTTAGCAAATTTGCATTGGATAAATTCGCGTTCTGCAGGTTTGCTTTCTGTAGATTAGTCATCTTCAGATTTGCGTCGCTTAGATTTGCATTTTGCAGGTTTGCACTAAATAAAGTTGATCCCTCTAAATTTGCTCCCTGTAGGTTTGCTCCCTGTAAATTAGCATTTGCCAAATCTGCATCAGGCTTAATTTCATACCCATTTATATTCTCTGCAAATAGACTCCCACTAGACAATAAGGTACTCAGTGTAAAGAAAAGAATAATAATAGTTTTCTTCATTTTTTGTCCTCCTCTAAGGATGGTTTGACTCACACCTGGTTTATAATTTAGGCTTATAACTTATTAGTAGGTATACAGTATCTATTTGCAAGAAGATCATAGTTCCGCTCCCCTAATTATCAGGGTTAGAGCCTAGACCGGCTCCTATCCGGTAGCAAATTTAATTGCTCAGCATCCTTTTGCACGAAAATATCCTGATTATGTAGCGTTATACATAACAAGAAATATTAATATCCCCTGTTATGTATAACGTCCATCGAATGACTGGAGTTGGCATTAGCCAACCGTCGGATTGCGCCAAAAAAGGACATTCGCACTTTCTGGGAATTGAGTTAACATAGTGGGGAAATAAGGGGGAGCTTATGCTGGGTCCAAATTCACCATCATTATCAGACTATAGTCTTTTGCGTACGTATGTCAGAAAGGCTGTCTCTGATTATAATCTTCAAGATGATTCCATTGGATTTGCTTTTTTCTCATTAGATCAGATATTAAATCTCCAATTTGATGAAATTGAAGATGCTCAAACAGATAATTATTATTTAACAAATACAAGAAGTGGTGCAGGCGGGCATGACCGAGGAATTGATGCGGTTTACATAGATGAATCAACGACTCCTGCAATAGTCCATTTGTTTAATTTCAAGTATAAGATGGCCTTCAAGCCAGATCCGAGCCATTTTCCAGCTGGGGAGATCGATAAAATCTTAGGGTTTCTTACAGCTCTTATGGGGCAGGAAGAATGTCTCCGCGATGAAATCAATCCTGTTCTATTTCAAAAAGTGAAAGACATCTGGGACTTATTCAGCACCCAAAATCCAAGTTTTGAGATTCATATTTGCACTAACGGTTATTTACCTTTTGAAGAAGGCGAAAAGAAAAGGTTCGAACGAGATCTAAGTAGGTTTTCTCAGGCTAATGTACAATATCATTTAATGCCTGATTATGTTCAGAAGCTAACCAGCAGGGGTAAACTACAAGTCAATGGAAGGGTAAGAATTATCGATAGAAATTTCTTTGAAAAATCTGATGGTGATATCAGGGCACTAGTCATTAATGTCGATGTTCGAGACCTACTGCGAATTGTTATTGATGATGAGGAAGCTCGATTCAATGTTGAGCCAAGTGATTATAGTTTTTTGCAAAGCAATCAAATATTAGAAGATTCTTTTGAAGATAACGTGAGAATATATTTACGCCAAAGATCAAAAATAAACCGAAATATCAAGGAAACCGCGCTGTCTGAGGATGCTCATCGCTTTTTTTATTTTAACAATGGAATAACGATTACATGTAAAAGCTTTAGCTACCCTAATCGACGAAGTCCAATTGTTGACTTAATGGATTTGCAGATTGTTAATGGAAGCCAAACCATCCATGCACTACATGAAGCTTTTATAGATAACCCTGAAAAGTTTGATGACATGGATATTCTTTGCAGAATATACGAAACTCAAAACATACAATTAAGCACAGATATTGCTGAATATACAAATAGCCAAAATCCTGTAAAAAGCAGGGACATTCGCTCTAATGATTACATTCAGAAAAAATATGAAGCGGAGATTTCAGCATTTGGATATTTCTATGAACGGAAAAAAGGGCAGCATTCTGAGGAGGCGAGAGCAAAAAGAATTGATGCTGAAAAAGCAGGCCAAGCTTTAATGGCATTTAATAACCAGATGCCTGGCGAATCAAAAAATGATAAACGGTTAATATTTGCTGATAAATATGATGATGTTTATTCTGATTCCATAACAGCAGAAGAAATTGTTTTCATATATCTTCTTTATGATGAAATAGAAAAAAATAAGCTGTTCATAAAGAGACAACTACTAGAAAGCGGAAAAAATTATGAATTTAATTCGTTTATTCTTCATGCGACGTATTACATTTTATACGTTATTTCAGAGTTAATGAAGGTCAAAAACTTACCAGTTTCATTAAAAGATATTGGTAGCGCGAAAGCACTTTACCAAGAAGCTGTTGATTTAATAGGCAAAGCAGTTTCTGAAGAAATGAATGAAAAGAAAGAAGCCTATGCCCATCGGCATTTCTTCAAAGGCAGTAGGCCAAGAAAATATCTTGATGATTGGATCAGAGAAAAAGCATCACAGAAAGCGTCGGGCTAATTTATTTGACACTTGAATGAATGGCCGATTTTGACCGCACATTGCCCGTCGCGACAGGCGATCACCGGGCATTAGCAGACATTTGATCAAGAGTTGATAGGTGAATTTATCGATTTTAATATCTATGCTGAAGCCGGATGCTATGTGATTTTAAGGGGATAATATCCAGATGTACAATTTACTTGTAACAGCGGCGAAAGGGTCTTGGGATCAAGGCTTCTATGAATATGATAAGAGCCGGTTCCTTGAGTATACAAACGAAGATATCGCATCTGCCCTCAATGTTTTGAGCGAGTCTCACGTTGAGAACCTTAAGAGTTATCCCTGTCTGTTTGCATACGAAGGGGAAGATTCTGATGTGCGCATCGGCTATCTAACTTCAATTAAGGTACGTGGCCGCAGCATCTTAATTGAATTTGAGTTCCAGCAAGACATCGACCCAATACCATTTGAACAAGTCCAACCAATAGCTCCTCTTTTAGATATTCGCGGTTGGGAAATGAATAGGACTCACTGGGCTGTTAAAGACGAGGATTTATTTGGAAGGCTAAAATCTGGCGGAATCCTTCAACCGAATCGTGAATCGAAGACAGGAAAGCAAGAAAAGCCTACTTCGGAAAGGTCTACAAGCTCTACGGTCAGTACAGTCAAAGGGTTTATTGGAAAAGTATTAACTCTTGATCAAAAAGATGGCTATGAAGTGTTCTATCGTGGTCATTCAAACAAGAATAAATACAAGCTAGTTCCATCCTTATTTAGAAGGGATGAAGAAGGAAATTATCTCTATCTGGATAATGAGCATATCCTCTATAGAGAACTATTAGTTTCAAATTCCGCTGACTTTCAGTCAGATGTGTACACGCTCGATCGTCTTGTTCGAATGCAGCATTACTCCTTACCAACGAGGCTACTTGATATGACCTCGAACCCATTAATGGCCCTCTATTTTGCATGCAAATCTTCGCTTGAAGTAGATGGAGAGGTGATCGTCCTCTCGATGAAACGAAAGGATGTTAAATATTTCGATTCTGACGTTGCGAGTTGCATTGCTAATCTCGCAAGGTTGCCAAAGTCGGAAAAGGTTGAAATCAAAGTCGACATGAAGGGCTTTAATGCGCAGTTGCCAATTAAGCGGCTTCTTCATTTCATCAGGGAAGAGAAACCTTTTTTTGAGCCAAAAATAAATCCAGACGACCTTCGGAAAATAGTTTGCGTAAAAGGAAAACAGAGCAATGTCAGGATATCATCTCAATCAGGCGCATTTCTATTGTTTGGTCTTGATGCGGAATTCGTTGAAAGCGGTACCCCTGAAATCACCGTATCAAGGTTCACAATCACTAACAAAGATGCCATTTTAAAAGAACTGGATTTGTTGAATATCAATGAAAGCACAGTGTTTCCATATATTGAGAATTCGGCAAAATATGTTGCAGGTAAGTATAAGTTTAAGAAGCCAACTGCAGTAAACGGCAGTTGATTGAGGAGTTAGCCTTTCTATTGAGTGGCTGTTACTGGCCACTTCCGGTCATTCAAAACCAATCGAGTTGACCTGCAACTTGAATCGGAACATCGTAGCCCCATTCCGCATTTGCAACTCAATACGGGAGGGGGAGTTATGTCCGTTTATATGGAAATAATACATGGAAGTTTTTCCCTGAATTAACACTGTTATGCGTAAAAAGGACCGAGGAAATTCAGAATGAGTCAAGGGCTAGGGATTGAAATAGAAGTTCGTCTTCATCAAATGGGGACTGAACAAATACCATACTCCGTCTTTCGTCAAATCACGGACGCTGTTAATTCTGCAGTATTCGAATCAGAAAAGAAGGATCTCAGAGCAATTCAAAATGAATTCCCAGATCTACCAAATGTTGCATTTGATGCAGCGATGTACCGTCTGCAAAAGCATCGAAACTCATCGGTATTAATAAATGAGCTTCGGCCAGGCTCTTTAATTGTCGCAGTATCGGTCGCAGGTTTATGCATATGGGTTTTACAGCAAACACTTGGCGAAACTCTCAAAATGGCATGGTTAGAAAGTCAAGGCCATGAAGAATTAAAGGAATTTCTTCTCAAGCGCATGAGCAGCAAACGCCATGAGCTGGCTACAAAAACAGCAAAACGCATAGCGCGCGTTGTTCCGTCAGAAATATCTGTTGAGCACAATGGTTTTGATGATGCAAATCCTTTGCATCATCCAAGCAAAATCAAAATTGATGTGAGAATTGAAATCTGCTCAAAGGATTATCCTCCGGACAGGGGTGAGATGCTTTGATTTTGAATGAAAAATCGCATAACAAGGCCATAAACTCGGACCGTAAGAAGCAGCGCTTCGCTCCGCTTTTTGCATCCGGGTATGCCTGACGTTAGCTGCAAAAAAGCATGGAACAGCAATTCACAGAATATTGCGAAGATTGTGCTAGGAAGGTTCTTCCCGAATGGAAAGGGTGGCCCCATAAACAAGCGGTGCCAATGCTACCTGAAATGGAGGGTGGCACTTGTCCAGAATGCGGAAGCACTGATTCAGTAGCCAGCAACCGAATAACCTGGTTTAACTATCACGGTGAATTCAACACCGGGCTACCAGATTACTGGTTACTGGAGATTAATGGTGAAAGAACAAAATGGGGCTATCCGTATTACGGCAAGTGCACCTGTGTGCGGTGCAAAGGCGCAGCGGTACTAAGTCAAATGCGATTTCCCAACGGAAAGCAAGAATTCAACTGCAACTGTGGGCAGTGCGGTGTTACGCGAGCAGCTATCAAGTAACTTAAACACGTTCGCCTTCGGCGCACTGCGACGCAGGGAAGCTGCGATCTTTAGTTAAACGTTAAACGAATGACCGTTTCTGGCCGCACCTCGCCGGTCGCGCCACAGGCGATACTCGGCCAGAAGCGGACATTCAGAAATAGATATACTGTCCCGGGAATTCCCTTGGTAGAATAAAATAAGAACATTAATTACTGTGCTCATATGAGTTCAACTTTCTACCTTCCACGTAGCCTCTCAAGTAATGAGAAGACTTTCTCTGAAGCGAAGCTTCTAGCCGCCTCTAATTACGTCGTTGTGTTGGCCGAACCGGGTGGTGGAAAAACTGAGCTCATGGCCAGTCTTGCTAAACAGTTGGGCACAACAGCCATGACAGCGAGTAAATTCAGTTATGTAGGAGCAAAAGAAAATAACGTCCCGCTAGTAATTGATGCATTCGATGAGCTGGCAAAAGTAGATGCATCCGGCATTTATAAACTTCTGAGCCGGGCCGAAGCGGCAAACCCTACCCATGTATACTTATCAAGCCGATCCAGCGAGTGGGATATCGCGGCTACAAATGCATTCAAAGATTTTTTTGGTCACTCGCCTTTGATTGTCAGACTATGTGAGTTCGGCAAAGAGGAACAGCGAGCGATTTTTGATCATCATGTGCCAGGAGAGGACTTTGCAGCGTTCCAATCCGAGGTTACTCGATTTGATTTAGAAACACTTCTCCCAAATCCCCAGTTTTTGAAGCTGTTTGCTGACGCGTATATCGAGAGCGGAAGACATTTCACTGATAAACGATCAATATTCTCACAAGCGGTCGAGCGATTGGCAAAGGAAGCAAACGTTAATGTAGCGAGAGCCAACACAGCACTTTCGACCTCACAAAAAGTTAAGATATCGTCGGAAGTTTTCGCCAAGCTTTTGCTGTCCGGTGCCGAAGGTTTATGTACAAGCGAAGCCACCGAAAACCGAATGTATCCGTTGCTGTCGTCGTTATTTAACGGCGATATTGAGTCTCACGGGATCCTGGCAACTCGGCTTTTTATCCCGGGCGACAGTGCGGACCAGCACCGCCCAGTTCACAAAATCGTCGCAGAATACTGTGCGGCGGATTATCTCACCAATCGGATAGCAGACTCAGCTGACCCCCTGACTCTACCAAAGTGTCTGCCGATTGTTGCTCCAAGCTCCACAGTTCGTGATGAACTTCGAGGCCTACTGGGCTGGATGGCTACGCTAGGCAATAGATCCATACAGGAAGCCGTGATCGCGCTTGATCCGTATGCCGTTTTGGCAAACGGCGATCCTTCCCAGCTTGAACATTCGTCGAAGCTCCTGTTAATGAAGAAGCTGAAAGAGGCTGAGGCCCTTGACCCCTACTTCCGAAGAGGAGATTTCGGGCGCCGATTCAGTGTTTCAGGCTTCTTCTCGCATGATGTAATGGAAGAGATAAAACCTCTTCTTGTGGATGAAAGTGGTGGGCATTTGCGCAATCTTATTCTTGAACTTATGACGGGGGCACCAGCAGCCGAACAGCTGAGAGATGAGTTAAGCAAACTCGTTATATCACCAGATGAAAGCGCGGACAGTCGAAGGTTGGCAAGCAAATGTTTGCTCGACACAACCGATTACAACCCTTACTCCGACTTGGCCGCACTTATTTCAGAAGGTACTAGCACTTCTCTCGAAATTGCAGCAAATACGATTGAAGCACTAGACCTGAAAAAGTTTGAGCGCGCCTTCCTCGCAGACTTCTTGCGAGCCTGTGCAAAGCTATACCCAAGCCACCAAGAGCGGACAATAGGTGAGCGATACTTCGTCAAACATTTCGTAGGCGAGATGGACTTGGCAACCGTGGAATGGCTTTTGGATGAATTATCCAACGACCTGACCTGCGTATGTGGCAAGAAACCATATGAATGCGACTGTCGCAACGGCATATGCAAGATTATGGGATCAATGCTGGATCGCTACTTTGATCTGGCCAAACCTCCGTTTGATCCAATACGTATCTGGAAATGGGCTGGAAATCTATACTTCCATCAGGCCAAATCTGCAGACCAAAGCAAGGCAATCCAAGTGCTTAAAAAAGACGATAGCCTGCGCCAGGAGATTATTGCTTATGTATTTAGGGATATGACTGACCAAAACCAGATATTTGAGACTAAACTACACAAGTTTGGCTGGCACACTCACTCCGGCCTTGCGCTAAGCGCCAATGACGAAAAGTTCTTAGTCGATTTGGCATTTGAGTTAGACAATCCGAATTTGTGGGTAAGTTTCATGGCCAGGCATAAGTATTATAGGAATGAGGAAGGGCTCGGTCCTGATGGTTTTCGTCGTCATATGCGTGAGCAAGCGCTGGAAAAACCATCTTTCATGCAAGAATGGGCGAAAATGAATAGAGCGATCGCGCAACACTTCAAACAAGAAAAGCATGTGTGGCGAGGTGTGCGAACTCGAAAGATGCGGCGGCAACGTAAGCGACAAGGCAAAATCCGTGCAGCGAATATCAAATATGTTCAAGATAACCGGGAACTTGTCGAAGGCGGCCGTCATTGGAATTTCCTAGTCCATTTCGCGGAGCTTGTTCTTTTTGATCCGGAAAAAATTGAGACCGAGGTTGGCGATGAAGAGCTGGTTCGGAATGCGCTCAGAAACTGCCTCAATTTTATAGCACCGCACATACCCGATCTGAACAAACTCGCTGAATTACAATGTGCGTCACAGGCCTTATATTCCGAAAGAATTCTTTATGCAGCCTGCCTGGAGATCATGCGCGATAAAGGCAATCTGGAAAGCGTAGATATTCAACTTCTGAGGGCATTACGAACTAACATACACGGGGGCTACAGTGTAGTTTCAAATGAAGAGGATGATGCCCTGAAGGCTGAAGTTGATCGTCTCATTTTCCCCGATAAATTATGTGGTGAAAGTTTTTTGCGACAGTATCTTGAACCACAGCTAGCACTGCCAGACTGCAATCACCCTGAGATTTGGCTACTGAGCGGCGAGGCGGCTTTCAGCCATTTGCGCGCCACGTTATCAGTTGAATGGTTGAAACGTTTTCCTGATCTGGCGCTTAATCCACTGCATCAGCTTTTTGAGATTGCCGCGCAGTATGGCAATCGTGATGACCTAAACAAAATTATCGCAGACCGTTGTGCAGAGATTATGTCTAAATGGCCCACCCCAAATGATAGTGACGACATTGAACATAAACGTAAATTTTGGCTTATTCGCTCGTGGTACTTTCTAAGTGATACACCTACGGCATACTGGGGCTGGCTCAAAGCTGATAAAGATACCGTGCTTTCATTATACGAGTTGTCTGGCCATATGAACCGAAGTGATCGTCCCTATTGGCCCGAGCTTTCATTGGGCAAAGTGGAGGCCATATTAGATGCCTTTATCGATAAATGGCCTAAGGTAGACCTGCCAAATCACTGGGGGACGGGAAGCCCGAAAGAAGAGAATGCATACCGCTATTTGACCGATCTTATTTGGTCAATCAATTCATATGATCCCGATGAGGCTATTCCTGTCCTTAAGCGTTTTCTTGTTGATCCACGTTTTGTCGATATGCACATGAATTTGAAGAGCATACATACCGGTCAAGTGAAAAAGAAAGGGCTGAGAGACTTTGAACCTCCAACACCACAGGAAATCGTAAATCGACTGGATCAAGATGCCGTGGTTTCTGTGGAAGGGCTGCGTCAGCTTGTGCTTCAAGAGTTGCAAGACTTCCAGAAGGATATTGATGGTGGCGAGTTCAACTCTGTAAATCGTTTTTACGAGAAAGGCGAACGGCTCGATGAAGTTCGATCTACTGAAGTCATTGCTGAACGGCTCAATCTGAGGCTTAAGCCACAAGACATCACAGTGACGCAGGAGCATCAGCTAAAGGCTGCAAAGCGTAGTGACTTTACGGTGACCAAGATGATTGGTGGCAAAAGACGATTGCTTGTTACTGAGGTAAAAGGGCAATGGCATGCCGATCTATACACAGCAGCGTCAAGCCAGTTACATGAGCGCTACTCCATCAACCCGGATGCAGAGCAACAGGGCATTTACCTAGCGATTTGGTTTGGACGCGACGAGAAGGTTGCGAATCGAAAAAGACACGACATCGAAAACGCCCAAGCGCTAAAAAGAAGCATCGAAGATACGTTGCCGCCGGAACTTGCGGGGCTTATTGATGTGTTTGTATTGGATGTGTCCAAGCCCAAATAGATTATTTATTGAATCACTAATAATAATCTAGGCAAGCGAACGGCTGCTATTGGCCGAAGTAGGCCGGTGAGCAACTAGCTTTCCTAGAACCGCATGAAGGGCATGATGGAGATGTACAGGACAAACAGCAGGGCAGCGAGCAGCAGGATAACTTTCAGCGGTGATTCGGCGGCGAGTGTGAACACCGTGCGTTTCTCACCTCTGGCAAGGGCTTGCTCATGGGCTGCTCGCGCTTCGGTCTGGCGCTTTTTCTGATAGGTATCCAGCAGTTTTCTGGCCTCGGCAAGCCGGCTGTCATCGTGCAGCCAGATGCCAGGCATCGAAATACCCCAGGAGCCTGCCCTGGTCTCGTAAAATGAGATATCATGCTC
The DNA here is from genome assembly GCA_964596375.1 of uncultured Zetaproteobacteria bacterium. GTDB lineage: Bacteria > Pseudomonadota > Zetaproteobacteria > Mariprofundales > Mariprofundaceae > UBA1543. The sequence continues at coordinate 11,137 of CAZQTO010000037.1, forward strand.
GTGCAATAACTGGCGAACATCGTTTGCTTCATCATCCGGAACGTTGCGCAGTTTGAACAATAATTCAGCCATAATGTCTACCCGGCCTAGGCGTTTTCGAACATGCCGCGCAGCATGGCGAAGAGGTCGCGCTGCTCGTGCCGGCTGCGCCCAAGCTCTTTCTCACGCTTTGCCTTGGCGACCTGGCGGCGAAGCATTTGCACATCCACTCCCGGATGTTTACCCAGTAAGTCGGTCAGTGCATCGGCTCCTGCATCACCGAGAAGGGTATCCCGCCAGTATTCGATTTCATGAAAGTTCGAAGTATCGGTTCGGTGCGTGGACTCAAGATCACTGAGGGCTTCAAGAATCGGCTCGGCATCGATCTCGCGCATCAACTTCCCGATATATTGTCGCTGACGTTTGAATGCAGCATGTTTTTTACGGATTTTGGCTGCTTCCTTCACGGCTAGACGTAATTCATCGGGCAGCGGCATCTTGGCCAACTGGGAGGTGGTCAGGTCGATCAGTGATTCCCCCGCCTTTTGCAAGGCCTCGACGCGCCTTTTCAGTTCACTTTTGCTGGGGCGATCGTATTGCGGTTTGTCTATTTCCTCGTCAATCATGCCTGCACCTTTTTCAGATATTGGATAATAAGACTGACTATTTCATCCTTTGTAGCCTCGTCGCGCTCAATGATCAGATCAGCGCATTGCTCATACAGAGGGTAACGCTCGGCAGCCAGTGTACGCAGTCTCTCAAGGGTGTCCTGATTGGCAATCAATGGCCGGTTGCTGTCGCCTGCGATACGCTCGGCAAGAAACTCGGGTGCAGCCTTAAGCCAAATCACCGGCGGATGTGCCTTCAGAAGCCGGCGATTGGGCTCGCGCAGCACCACGCCGCCACCGGTAGCCAGAATCGCCCGGTCTTTGATATGTTCGGCCAGCGCAGCGCTTTCCATATCGCGGAAAGCCTCTTCACCGAGCTTGGCGAAAATATCGGGAATGCTCATGCCAGCCTTGGCGACAATGACCTCATCGAGATCAACGAGTGGCATCTTCAGTTTTTTGCTCAGTCGTCTGCCAATGCTGCTTTTGCCGCAACCCATCAGTCCGATAAGTACGGGACGCGGTAGTGCGCAAAGGGTCTTTTTCTTCATGGGGGAACATTGTCGTAAATCCCTGTGCTGTCAATGTACTACCGATAGCGGCCATCTTGCTCTACCATGGGGGAAGTAAACACGTTATGTATGGGATGCGGGTATGAGAAAAGAGGAAGATATTCATAAGCAGGGCGATTCCTCGCAAGCCAAGGAATACGCTCAGATAGTTCATTTGCTGTATCACTCGCTTCCGCTGTCCTCGATAACCCTCGCTTTGCTTGCCTCGCTGGTTGCCTTTGGTGTCCAGGATCTGAAGCCTCAGGCTTCCTCCCTCTGGCTTGCATTCATGCTGGTACTCGCACTGGTTCGCTTTATGTCGCTGGTGCTCTTCCGGCGACGTTCCCCGGCCGATCACGAAATGCCGGTATGGGCCAGGCTGTTTACGCTATTGATCTGTCTGACCGGTATCGGTTGGGGTGTCGGGGCCTATGTCTTTCTGATTCCGGGGCATCCTGCGGAGCAATTGCTGACCACGCTGCTGATTTCTGGCTATGTTGCAGGAGCAATCACCACCGTCGCCATTTTTATGCCTGCTTTTTTGGCGCTGTCTATTCCTGCACTGTTTTCTTTAAGCATCAGTACGGTCCTGCTTGGCAGTACCGTTGACATCATCATTGGCATCATGATCGGCTTGTATGGCTTGTATATGGCGCTTGCGGCGAGACACATGCAGCAGGTTCTGGTCGAGGCCATCAGGCAGGGCTATGAAAACGAGGAGCTGGCGAAGCGCGAGCAGGCCGAAAACGCCATTCGCAGGGAGACCGAGCAGAAGCTGGAAGAGGCCAAGACACAAGCCGAGGCGGCGAACGTCGCCAAGTCGGAGTTCCTGGCCAATATGTCGCATGAAATCCGTACGCCGATGAATGCAATGATCGGCATGATGTATCTGGCTCTGGAGACCGAATTGACCCCGCAACAGCGCAACTATATCGAGAAGAGCCACCGGTCGGCCAAGGCGCTACTCCGCATTCTGAACGACATCCTCGACTACTCGAAGATCGAGGCGAATAGGCTTGAAATAGAAAACGATGCCTTTTCCGTTGAGGATGTTTTCGGCAATTTGGGTTCGCTGTTCATCCTCAGCGTGGAAGAAAAGAACATCGAGTTACTGTTTGACCTGCAGCCCGGAATCCCATCCGTGCTGATGGGCGACCCGCTGCGACTGGGGCAGGTTCTTAACAACCTTTGCAGCAATGCGCTGAAGTTTTCCGAGCACGGCGAGATCGTGGTCGGCGCGAAGGTAGAGAGGCAGGATGAGCGGGAGATCATGCTGCATTTCTTTGTGTGCGACAGCGGCGTTGGCATGAGCGAAGAGCAGCAGTCGATGTTATTCGCTCCCTTTTCGCAGGTGGATGCCTCCTCCACTCGCAAGTTCAGCGGTACCGGCCTCGGCTTGGTTATTTGCAAGCATCTGGTGGAGGTGATGGGGGGGGAGATTTGGGTGAAAAGCGCTTACGGCGGGGGAAGCGAGTTCCACTTCACTGCCTGTTTCGGGAAGCCGGGATCACCAGAGGAGCATGGGATTAGGCCGGAAGTGGATGATACACTTGCCGGGGTGCGTGTGCTGCTGGCGGATGACAATCCGGTTGTTCGCCGGATCGTCACCATGATGCTGGATTCATTCGGCATGCGTAGTGAAACGGTTGAGAATGGTCAACGTGCGTTTCGGGAGGTTGTCGAGGCGGCGGAGACGGACCCCTTCAGGGTGGTGCTGCTCGACTGGAAAATGCCCCGCATGGACGGTATCGAAGTGGTTCGCAGGCTGCAAGAGATGTTACCCGGGGAAGGTATGCCGCGGGTGCTGATATTGACGGCGCACGACCGTGGTGAGGTCGATCAGTTGGTTAAAAAGACCGGGAGGATTTGCGAGGTTCTGCACAAGCCGGTGACACCTTCGATGCTGAAGGCCTCGCTGAAGCGGGCCATAAAAGGCAGGCAAGAGGTCGGAAATGTCCCGTTGAGTTCGGATGAAAATCAGATGGATGAGGATATCTCAATACTGCGTGGTGCGTACTTGTTGCTGGTGGAAGATAACAAGATGAGTCAGGAATTTATGGCGGAAATATTGAGTATCCATGGCTTGCAGACCGATGTTGCGAGCGACGGTCAGGAAGCCTTGAATATGTTGGAAACAGGCAACTACGATGGCGTGCTGATGGATTGTCAGATGCCGGTGATGGACGGATATACCGCAGCCCGTGAAATTCGCAAGCAAGAGCGATTCAGAGATTTGCCGATTCTGGCCATAACAGCAAATGCCATGGACGGCGACAGGGAAAAGGCGCTGGATGCGGGCATGAACGATCATATTTCCAAGCCGGTCAGATTGCCCGAGATGTTTCACGTCATGGCCAAATGGATCAGGCCGGCGGTCGGACCGGAGAATCCCTGAGCATACATTTCTGCAAGCTGCGGTTTTGCTGTTTGTGGCCGTAAAGGGGCCGCGTTAAGATCGATGTGATGCAGCAAGCCCTTTCATATATTCTTTCCGATTACCTCGCCGGCAAGGGGATTCCGGCCAACCTGTGGCCAATGATGCTGCATCACTATCTGCCACTGACCGAGCGTTTGGCTGAGAGTAAATCCGACAGCATGCAGGTGCTCGGCATCAATGGGGCTCAGGGCAGCGGCAAGTCCACGATGGCGCAAACGATAGCCATTATTTGCCGTGAGCGATTTGACTGGAATGTTACGATTTTGTCGCTTGACGATCTGTATCTGAGCCGTGCGGCGCGACTGAGGCTTGCTAAGAATGTGCATCCACTGCTGGCCACGCGCGGTGTGCCGGGCACGCATGATGTGCAGTTGGGAATGGATACCATCGCGGCCCTGCGTGCCGCAAGAAGCGGTCAGGATGTCTGTCTTCCCCGTTTCGACAAGGCACATGATGAGCCCGTATCATCCGAATGCCGCGAGACGGCAAGAGGACCAATTGATCTGCTGATCTTCGAGGGCTGGTGTCTCGGGGCCTTGCCGCAAACAGAAAGCGAGCTTCTTCTACCTTGCAACGACTTGGAACGAATCGAGGATGCCGATGGGGTTTGGCGGCAGTATGTGAATCGGCAGCTTGCTGAGGTCTATCCACCCCTGTTTGCAGCTATCGATTATCGGGTATTCCTCAAGGTGCCTGATTTTGACGCGGTATTACGCTGGCGGGGCGAGCAGGAGGACAGCCTGCGTGCGGCGCATGCAGGTGAGGAACGTTTGATGAACACGACTCAACTTTGCCGATTTGTGCAGTATTTTGAGCGCCTGACCCGATCTCAGCTTGTTTCGATGCCAGCTGTTTCTGATGTCGTGTTCGAGCTGGATCAGGCTCATCGCATCTCGGTTGCTATTTACCCCGGGCATGGATAAGGTGCGGCCACTTATTGCGGCAGCATTTGGTCTGCACCGCATGGGCGATGGGTTTTGACCCGGGTCCCGTAAATAAACGTGCACCGGACCAGTCCGGGTTCCTCCCGGCGGGTGCATCTGGAAAACATTACATATGACATTTGAAAATTTCGGCCTTTCGGGGAACGTGCTGCGTGCAGTCTCCGAACAGGGCTACACGATCCCTACGCCTGTTCAGGCTCAGGCGATTCCGTTCATCCTTGATGGACGTGACATTATGGCCGGTGCCCAGACGGGTACAGGCAAAACAGCCGGCTTTACCCTGCCGATGCTGCAATTGCTCGACAGGGAAGGTGCCGGTCACGGCCAGCGCCCGATTCGCGCCCTGATCCTGGCACCCACCCGCGAGCTGGCTGCCCAGATCGGCGAAAGCATTCGCACCTATGGCAAATACCTGCCCTTGAAATCCACCATTGTATTCGGTGGGGTCGGTATTCAGCCACAGATCGACAAATTGAGGCACGGCGTGGACATTCTGATTGCCACGCCCGGTCGTCTGCTTGATCTGGTCGGACAGCGAAAGTGCGATCTCTCCAAGGTTGAAATACTCGTGCTTGATGAAGCTGATCGCATGCTTGATATGGGATTCATCCACGATATCCGCAAGGTGATGGCTCTGTTGCCGGTAAAACGACAGAACCTGCTGTTTTCGGCAACCTTCTCCGCAGATATCAAGAAGCTGGCATCCGGCATTTTGCATAATCCGGCGCTTGTCGAAGTCGCGCCAAACCGTACAGCCGTGAAAGTGACGCATATCGTGCATCCTGTCGGCAAGACCAACAAACGCGCTTTGCTTTCGCATCTGATTTCAACCCATGACTGGCGGCAGGTGTTGGTATTCACCCGCACCAAACATGGCGCCAATCGCTTGGCCGAACAGCTGGAAAAAGATGGCATTAACGCTTCCGCGATTCATGGCAACAAGAGTCAGACGGCGCGCACCAAGGCGCTGGCCGGATTCAAGGAAGGCACCATTCGCGTGCTGGTAGCCACAGATATTGCCGCTCGCGGACTCGATATCGACCAACTGCCGCATGTGGTGAACTACGAGTTGCCCAATGTCTCGGAAGACTATGTGCATCGTATCGGGCGTACAGGTCGGGCAGGACACAGCGGCGACGCTCTCTCGCTGGTTTGCCGCGAGGAAGAGAAGTTGCTGGATGGCATCGAACGCCTTATCGGCAAGAAGATTGAGGTGCTGCATATTCCGGGATTCACCGTTGATTTTGCCAGTCAGCCAAAAAACGAACCTGATGAAGCGCGCAGTGGCGGCAGGCAGGGTCAACGTCAGGGCCGGCCTGCGCAGGGTCATCCGCGCGTTGGCGGACCACGTCGTGGCGGTGCAGGTCGTTCAGGCGGGCGGCGCGGCAGTGGCGGGCGCAGTGGGTCCGGTGGCGGATCTGCAGGGCGTTAAACGATAAAGCATTGATCCCGGCCTACCCGCTTGATGTTTGAGCGGGAAGGGCTGTGGAATAGTTCAATGGTCTTATTCTGAGGAACAAAAAAAACGGGCTCCGAAGAGCCCGTTTGTGTTTGTGCTACTGATCAGCTTACTTATAGAAGCTGATCATTTCTTCCAGTGACTTCGCCTTGATCTTCGAAGCATTGCCGG
>CAZQTO010000038.1:0-17185 GCA_964596375.1 uncultured Zetaproteobacteria bacterium
CATGGGCATCGTCAATGCCGGTCAGCTGGCCGTATACGACGACCTGCCGACAGAACTCAGGGAGCGCGTCGAGGATGTGGTGCTCAACCGCAGGGATGATGCCACCGAACGCCTGCTGGACATCGCCGAGGACTTCCGCGGCGACGGTGTGAAGGCGAAAAAAGCCGATGACGAATGGCGCAAGCTGCCGGTCGGCAAACGTCTGGAGCATGCGCTGGTCAAGGGTATCGATGCCTTTGTGGATGCCGATACCGAAGAAGCGAGACTCCTGTTCGCCACACCGATCGAGGTGATTGAAGGGCCGCTGATGGATGGCATGAACGTGGTCGGCGATCTGTTCGGCGCCGGCAAGATGTTCCTGCCGCAGGTGGTCAAATCAGCGCGTGTGATGAAAAAGGCCGTGGCCTGGCTGATGCCTTATATCGAGGCCGGCAAGGCTGCCGGGGCCAACTCATCCAACGGCAAGGTGCTGATGGCCACGGTGAAGGGCGATGTGCATGACATCGGCAAGAACATCGTGGGCGTCGTTCTTCAATGTAATAACTTCGAAGTGATTGATATCGGTGTGATGGTACCAACCTCAACCATCCTCGAAGAAGCGAAAAAACACAATGTGGACATTATCGGCCTTTCGGGCCTGATAACCCCCTCGCTCGATGAGATGGTGCATATTGCCAAAGAGATGACCCGCCTGGGCTTCACCATTCCCATCATGCTGGGCGGCGCCACCACCAGCAAGGCACATACGGCGGTAAAGATCGAGCCGGAATACGAGCATCCGGTCATCTGGGTGAAGGATGCCTCGCGCGCAGTCGGCGTAGCGCAGAACCTGATTTCCGCACTCAATCGCGCCGACTTCGTGAAAAAGACCCGCGAGGAATACAAGGGAGTGCGCGAACGCTATCTGGGCAGGCAGAGTGCGACCGAATGGCTGAGCCTTGAAACAGCACGCGCCAACAAGACCGAGCTTACAGCAGCTAATATGGCATCCGCCCCGGCACAGCCCGGCGTGCATGTGCTCAAGGACATCCCGCTTAGTGATATCCGCGAATTCATCGACTGGACCCCTTTCTTCTCCGCATGGGAATTGAACGGCGCCTACCCGCGCATTCTTTCCGACCCGCACAAGGGCAAAGAGGCGCAAAAACTTTTCGACGAAGCGCAAACATGGTTGGACACCATCATCAAAGAGGGATGGTTCACGGCCAGGGCCGTGTTCGGTTTATTCCCGGCGCAAAGCACGAGTGATGACAGCGTTATCGTTTACAGCAATGAGGCCCGCAAAGCGGAAGCCGCCCGACTGCACTTTGTCCGCCAGCAGCAGGACAAGAAGGATACACGTGCCAACCTGTGTCTGGCCGATTTCGTATCGCAGGACAACAAGGATCACATCGGCGCCTTTGCCGTCGGCATCTTCGGTGCCGAAGAGCATGCCAAGGCCTTTGAAGCCAAGCACGATGATTACCATGCCATCATGATCAAGGTGCTGGCTGATCGGCTCGCCGAAGCGCTGGCAGAGATGCTGCACTGTGATGTGCGGAAGAAATATTGGGCCTACGCCGCTGATGAAACCCTCAGCAACGAAGACATGATCCGCGAGAAATATCAGGGCATCCGCCCGGCTGCCGGTTATCCGGCCTGCCCCGAGCATACGGAAAAGGGCACCCTGTGGGCTTTGCTGGATGTGGAAGCCAATATCGGCATGACCCTCACCGAGAGCTACGCCATGCTGCCCACGGCGGCGGTTTCCGGCCTGTATTTCGCCAATCCCGAGGCGCACTACTTCACGGTCGGCAAGATCAACAAAGATCAGGTTGCGGACTATGCGAAACGCAAAGGCTGGAGCATGGAAGAAGCGGAGAAATGGCTTTCCCCTAATCTCGGTTACTGAGCCGTGCCTGCCCAACGGATACATATCGCCGAACTGATGCAGCAAAGCGGCGTCGGTTTCGGCACCAGCGGGGCGCGCGGCCTGGCCAGCGATATGACGGATGAAGTCTGCTATGCATACACGGCAGCCTTTCTCGACTGGCTGCGCGAATCAGGCCTGCTACCTGAGGACAAACGCGTGGCCATTGCCGGCGATTTCCGCCCGAGCACGCCACGCATCATGGCCGCCGTTGATATGGCGGTACGCGATGCAGGGCTTATTCCGCTGAACTGCGGCTTTATCCCCACACCTGCTGTGGCGCTGTGTGGCCTCAAGCACGACATCCCCGCCATCATGGTCACCGGTAGCCATATCCCGAACGACCGCAACGGCATCAAATTCTACAAACCGGCTGGTGAAATCCTCAAGGATGACGAACAGGCCATGACGGCGCGCAGCATCACGATGCCTGCAGCCCTGTTTGACACCTCGGGCGCGGCACTTGCGCCGCACCCCTTGCCGGACATCGATCAGACTGCACAGCAGGACTATATCCGCCGCTACATCGATTTTCTTCCCGCTGATTGCCTGACGGGCAAACGCATCGGCGTGTATCAGCATTCGACGGTTGCCCGCGATATGATGGCCGAAGTGTTGCAGGCTCTGGGTGCCGAAGTGACCTGTCTGGGTCGCTCGGAGCAGTTCATTCCGGTGGATACCGAGGCCATCCGTGCCGAGGATGTAAAACTGGCCAGAGCATGGAGCCATGAATACGGCTTTGACTGCATCATTTCGGCGGATGGAGATGGCGACCGCCCATTGGTATCCGATGAGCATGGCAACTGGCTGCGCGGCGATGTCGCAGGCATTCTGACCGCCAGATATTTGCAGGCTGAATACATCGCTACCCCGGTAAGCTGCAACAGCGCGGTGGAGAAATGCGGCTGGTTTGCGCATGTGGAGCGCACGCGCATCGGCTCGCCCTTTGTGATTGCAGCCATGCAGCAGGCAGAGGCCCGTGGCGCAAAAGGCATCGTCGGCTACGAGGCCAACGGCGGCTTCCTGACCGGGGGTGATATTGTATTGCATGGGCGCACACTCGCAGCCCTGCCGACGCGTGATGCGCTGATTGTTCCGCTGGCCATCCTGCTGCTTTCTGCCGATTCAGGAACGACTGTTTCCGGACTGCTTACAAGCCTGCCGCAACGCTTCACGGCCAGCGACCGAATCAAGAATTTTCCCACCGAATTGTCAAAAGCAAAGCTGGCACCGCTGCAGGCCGGCGATATGACCGCCAACATCCTGGCTGCACAAGCATTGCTGGGAGAACAGTTCGGCAAGGTTATCAGTGTGGATACCACCGACGGCATCCGTATCAGTTTCGACACCGATGAAGTGGCGCATCTGCGCCCCTCCGGCAATGCGCCGGAATTGCGCTGCTACACAGAGGCGGCCAGCCAATCGCGCGCCGTGGAAATGAACCAAGCCTGTCTGGCGCTGCTTGCCGGATGGAAATCGGCCGGATGGCGAACTAAGTGAGCACAATATGATCCCCTTCGACGAAATCGATAAAGCCTCCGACCACGGCGGCATCATGCGCCTGTATCAGCGCGGCGAGGAATGGTCCATCCGCGTGGATAAGCAGGGCGAACTGATGAACAGCCGCGCGCACAACTCGGAGGATGTGCTGGCCGAGCTTGCCTGTGCGCACGTGGCCGGACGAAAATCGGCGCACCTTCTGGTTGGCGGGCTGGGCATGGGCTTTACCCTGCGCGCCGCCCTTGATCATGCAGGCCCCGATGCCACGGTCACCGTATCCGAGCTTGTTCCTGCGGTGGTGCGCTGGAACCGCGAGCATCTGGGAGCACTGGCCGGATTCCCGCTGGATGACCCGCGCGTTGTGGTGCTGGAGCAGGACGTCGGTCGGGTGATGCGTGAACATGAAGAAGGCTTTGATGCGATCATGCTGGATGTGGATAACGGGCCGGACGCCTTCACCCGCGAGGACAATGAATCGCTATACGGCTATCCCGGCCTGAACAACGCCTATGATGCCCTCAGGCCCGGCGGCGTATTGACCGTCTGGTCGGCGGCTCCGGATATCTCGTTTGCCCAGCGCATGATGAAGGTCGGTTTTGATGTTGAGGAACGGCGCGTACGGGCCGTTGTCACGGAGAGCGGCGGTCGACATACCATCTGGATCGGTATCCGCCCGACCGGATAAAGCAGCAGCAAGCTGTTCGATTGGAACAAAAAAACATGCCAGGGCCGGTGACGCTCTAGGGGTGCGTCACCAGGCCCTGGCACAAGCCAGACGCTTACAGTCCCTAGTCAAAACCCCTGCTCAAACAATCATACCGACAATCAGCAGGGCGACGATATTGACGATCTTGATCATCGGATTCACAGCAGGCCCTGCCGTATCCTTGTAGGGATCGCCGACAGTATCGCCGGTAATCGATGCCTTGTGCGCCTCGGAACCCTTGCCGCCATTGTGCCCATCTTCGATGTACTTCTTGGCATTATCCCATGCACCGCCGCCGACGGTCATGGAGAGAGCGACGAAGATACCGGTGATGATGCTGCCGACCAGCAGACCGCCCAGCGCTTTAGGACCAAAGGCAAAGCCCACGATAATCGGCACGGCAACCGGAATCAGCGAAGGGATAATCATCTCTTTCAACGCCGACTTGGTCAGGATATCAACCGCCCTGGAATAATCCGGGCATGCTGTCCCCTCCATGATGCCGGGAATTTCCTTGAACTGCCTGCGCACCTCGATCACGATGCTCTGTGCAGCGCGACCCACCGATTCGATGGTCAGGGCGCTGAACAGATAGGGCAGCAGACCACCGATAAACAGGCCGATGATGACCTCGTAATCGGATAGGTCGAACCGCACCTCACCAACATAGCGGGACAATTCATGCGTGTAGTCCTGGAAGAGAACCAAGGCTGCCAAGCCTGCCGAACCGATAGCATAGCCTTTGGTCACTGCCTTGGTGGTATTGCCCACAGCATCCAGAGGATCGGTAACGGCACGAACCTCGGCGGGAAGCTCCGCCATCTCGGCAATGCCGCCAGCGTTGTCGGTAATCGGACCGTAGGCATCCAGCGCCACGATCATGCCGGCCATCGAAAGCATGGCTGTTGCGGCAATGGCGATGCCGTAGAGCCCGGCCAGAGAAAACGCCACATAGATGCTCAGGCAAACCGCCAGCACCGGCAACGCCGTTGATTTCAACGACAGCCCAAGGCCTGCAATCACATTGGTCGCATGACCGGTTTCCGAGGCCTTGGCAATCTTGTGTACCGGCGAAAACAGGCGGCTGGTGTAATACTCGGTAATCACCACCAGGGCCGCTGTCAGGGCAAGGCCAACCAGCGTTGTGCCATACAGATTCATCACCGAATACATGCCATTACCATCCATCAGCCACATGGTGATAGGCAGGAACAGAACTGCGGAGATCAATCCGGCGACAATCAGGCCGCGATACAGCGCCTTCATCACCTTCAGATCAGACCCGACTTTTACAAATCCGATGCCGATGATGGTCGCCACAATGGAGGCGCCGCCGAGCAGCAGAGGATAGACCATCGAATTAGCGAAATTTGTAAAGGTGAGCGAGGCCAGCAACATCGTGGCGATCATGGTCACGGCGTAGGTTTCAAACAGATCGGCGGCCATACCTGCGCAGTCGCCCACGTTATCGCCCACGTTATCGGCAATCACCGCGGGATTGCGCGGATCGTCCTCTGGAATACCCGCTTCAACCTTGCCGACCAGATCTGCGCCCACATCCGCACCCTTGGTGAAAATACCACCACCGACACGGGCAAACACGGAGATCAGCGATGCCCCGAAGGCAACACCGATCAGGGGATGCAGCAACTGCGTCGGGTCATCGCCATTAAACACAAGCAATGCTGCGAAAAAGGCTACGACACCGAGCAAACCAAGCCCGACCACCATCAGGCCGGTAACAGCGCCGCCACGAAAGGCAACCTGTAGTGCTGCATCGCGCCCGCCACTGGCAGCGGCGGCAGTGCGCACATTGGCCTTAACCGAGATATTCATGCCGATAAACCCGGCCGCTCCGGAGAGCACCGCACCGACCACAAACCCGGCCGCCGTTCCGAAACCGACAAATATCAGAAGGAGCACTGTAAATAGCACTCCGACCACGAAAATGGTCCGGTACTGTCTTTTTAAATAAGCGCGCGCACCAACCTCAACGGTTCCGGCAATTTCCTGCATGCGCTCATTCCCCGCATCCAGACCGAGAACCCACTGAATGGATCTCCATGCATAAAAAATGGCCCCAGCACCACAAGCGATGCTGATGGCCAGAGCCGATACTGAAATGTTGTCCATGATTGAAAATCTCCTTGAATTGGGCGCACCATACGCCGCTTGCGGTGCTCAGATAACCCTTAATTTTGCTCAGGCTTTTCCATATTCAGAAGGCGCCGGAAGCACATGTAATCAGTCCTTCCGGCGCATATGATTGAAACGCTTTGCAGGCCTATTTGCCGAGCAGCCCCTTGATAGTGCCTCCGATCTGATCGCCTGAGCCACCAACCGCACCACCCAGTTTTTCCATCGCGCCCTTTTGCAGATTCTGTTTCAGTTCATCGACGGACTTGCCGAGATATTGGTCCACTCCTGCACCCATCACCGCACCCTGCACGTTTTTCAGTATCGCATTGGAAAGCAGTTGTGCCACCTCCAGCGCCGTGGCCCCTCCGCTCTTTTTGCCGATATCTGTCAACTCGATGCGCGGCAGGCTCACGCTCTGCTGTTTACCGCCAAGGGCTGCAATGCGCATGCTTGCCTGACCGCCTTCGACCACGAGCCTGCGAATGATGATCTTCATCTCATTCCCGCCGGCAGGCTTTTCGGCAGCCGACGCAGAAGATGCGGGGGAAGAAGATGCTGCCAGATTGCGTTTCAGGCCATCCAGATTGGAGGCACCGGATTTATCGATCTCGTAAAATACCTGCGGCGCACTGATGATCACCTCATCGATAACCACCGGGTTCTGCGTCACTGTCGAGGTGTCTATCTTCGTGCTGATGGCACCCAACTGGAAGATGTTCGCATCAGCAAAACCCTTGGGGTTACCAACATTCAGCCCGCTGATGGATCCGCTACCGTCCTGAAGTTTGATCTTCACGCTGGCAACGGAGACCTGTGTTTGCGTGGCTTCAGAGCCAAAGGTTTCAATCGCCGTCTTCACGATCCCATCCAGCGACGACCAGGCGAAGATCAGGGCGCCTGCAACAACAAGCAGCAGAACACCCACGGCAATCAATATCTTTTTCATATCCTTTCTCCTTCCCGGCATTGCATTTAGTTGATCCATTTTAGACCAGACCGTGCGCAAAGACCAATCAGGGGATCATCGCCTGAAGATTCCGAGCCTTGCCGCATCCATAGGCAGAAGTCAGCATGCCGATATGCCATCTATCCTGCCTCTCCATCTCGTGTTCGCTGCCCTGCTGCTTGGCGCCTGCGGCGAATCGGTACAACCGGAACCGGCAGATGAGGTGAAGGCCAAGGCCTTTGAGCAGAATGCCACGGATACCGTTGGCGTGGCCGAGGGAAGCAAGCAAGTTTCCCCCTTCGGGAAACCGGCCCACTAAAAAAACTCAAGCCGGGCTCAGGACCGAAACAGCGCGCCCAGCTCGCGCAGCAATATCAGCGCAGCACTGCTTATCTGGCGCAATCGTTTACCCCAAAACCCCCCTATCGCGGATGGATCGGCATCCACCTGCTGTCGCACAGCAGCACTCGGCCAGATGGTTTCCTTCCAGAAGGCCATGCGGTGCAAGAAATCGGGCTGCATACGGGCAAACACGCGCTCGGCCAGAAATGGAACCTGCTCATGCCGCATAAAGCGCCGAAATATCTGCCGCTCCCGCCAGTCCATATCCGGACGCAGCGCATCAAGCAGGAATGTCGGAACGGGCGCTGCGAGATGAGCATCGACATAGCTCAGGGCATAAAAACAGGGGCGCTGAAGAGCAAATGATTCAATCCCGCCCTGCACGGCCTGCCATGCATCCGCTTGCCCAATGCGCCGGGCCAGAAGCGCAATATCCCAAAGCCAGACAAGGCTCTCGAAGGAATGCTTCATGGCATGAAAGCAAAGATAGGGCAGCAGAAGCGCATCATCCACATGCAGCGCATCAACCCCCAGCAAAGGGCCGCGATGCGCATGACGAAAGAAGTCATCGGCGCGCAATGGCGTGAGCAGCGCCCATGAGGTGATGCGCTCGATACCGAGCGGCTCGGTATGCACATCCAGCAACACCTCACCACGGAGAAACAGCAGGGAATGATGCGGCACGCGAGAAAACCCCGCCTTTGCCAGCAAATCGACAACCCGCTGTGTGTCCGACTCGGCCATCATCAGATCGATATCCGTCTGAGGACGCAGCGTCGCCGGCACATACAACACATCGGCAACCGCCTGCCCGCGCAACATAACCACATTGACACCCGCATCGGCAAACAAAGCTAACACCTCGCCTGCCACTGCCCGCAGCAGCAGCGTATGCGCTATCTGGCTACGCAGCGGCTGCTCGATACACTGCGCCCTTATCGCCCCATCAAGACTGACATCCTGCTGTTGCAGCGCGTGCCAGATACTGGCCCCCACCCCTTCGCGCCAGGCCTGCTCCCAGAATGCATTGTCTGACAAGAAAACATCCGCCTGCAACTGCGCGATATCGCCACCCAACAGGCGCGTATATTTTTCTCGCAGAGAAGAACTGTCAGGTTTAGCGTTCATATGATTCTGCATCAGCGCCTATATTAGGGCATAAGATGAAGGAATCCATCGGATAGATGAGAGGCAGGCAATGAGCAAGGAAATCAAATCGCACACGGAAGAACCGGCCTCACAGACCCGTCGCCGCCTGCTCAAACTCAGCGCCTATGTGCCACCGGCCATTCTCGGCATGTCCATCATCAGCAGCGTGCCCGGCACGGCGGATGCAAAAAAATACCAAGGATCATGCAAACCCTCGGCCTGCAAGCCCTGCGTTGACTTGCTAACCAGTCCGCAACTGACTGCTAAAGAATTGAAAAACCTCCAGAAGCAATGTGCAAGTGCACAGAAAAAATTCAAGTGAACATGCTTACGGTGTAAGCCAAAACAACACTTCCATTCTTTTCCGGTCATAGATAAGCCGTCAGCAATTCATGCCGCTTAGCACTCAAACACCCAGGACAATCTAAAACGTATTGAGACTTCCACCCGTCAAGATTAGTGTTGACTCATGCATGGGATCGCAATGCGGTCTATAATCATGCAGTTGGAGCAGCCCAGCAGGGAGTAAGTCATGACAAAAAAGATCAGTGCAGACGAGAACAAAGAAATCAATGCGAGCATAGAAGACCCTGTCTTGCAGTCCCGCCGTCGCCTGCTCAAGCTCGGTGCTTATGTACCACCGGCCATTGTCGGTATGGCCATCATCAGCAGCATGTCGCAATCTTCTTTTGCTGCCAATAGCAATGCCAATAGCAATGCCAATCAAGGACAAGGCAATCAAGGACAAGGCAATCAAGGACAAGGCAATCAGGGGCAAGGCAATCAGGGCGGCGGCAGTCATGGTGGCGGCCATCAGGGCTCCTGCAAGCCCTCAGCCTGTAGGCCCTGCATGAGTGGCGGCAAGAAAAAAAGTGATGGCGAAAAAAATAGAGACCGTGTGAAGTGCGCGATCGCTCAGCGACAAAGGGAATAGCAGAAAGAATGCTCATCAATGCCGTGAATAAAGACTGCCTGAAAAGTTGATCCCCTTCGTATTGACCCCTTAATCGTCCTTGCCTGCTGAATCCATACCCCAAGGTTCGCCTGACCGCGCGCCACAAATCCTGCATTTGCCGGATGGTGGCTTGGTGCTGTGCGAGCAGCTTGCCGGGCAGATCAGGCTCAGCCATATGCACAGCGGAGAGAGCATCACGCTAAGCGGGGTGTTTGCCGAGCGCCTGTGCATACATCTTGATGCGCCTGAGGACTACCCATTTCCGGAGCTGGGCCCGCTGGCCCGTCAACACCCATGGCTGCAACAGTTGCAAAGCCTTGCACCGGCCCCTTCAAATCTGTTGCTCGGCAATGGGCTGGGCATGCTGTTCATCGAGCTGACGGATCGCTGCAACGAAAGCTGTATCCACTGCTATGCCGAGTCCGCGCCGGAGCGCTCGGCACGTCTGAGTCGTGAAGAAATCCAACGCGTGCTGGAGGAGGCCCTCAAGCTGGGTGATCCAGCCGTGCAATTCACCGGCGGCGATCCCCTGCTGCATTCTGATTTATGCTTTTCTGTGCAAACGGCCCGCGATCTGGGCTATCAGATGCTGGAGATTTACACCAACGGGCTGGCGCTAGGCGAAGCGCTGCTTGAGCAACTTCTTCCGTATCACCCCGCCTTCGCTTTTTCCATCTATTCCCATAAAGCAGAAATACACGATGCCATCACCCGAACGCAGGGGAGCCTGCTTCGCACCCTGAAGGCCATGCGCCGTGTGCAGGCTGCGGGCCTGCCCCTGCGCGTCGGCATGATTCTGATGGCTGAAAACCGGGGAATGGAGGAAGCCACGTTCGCCTTCCTGCAAAAAGAGCTCGGGCTGGATGCCACCCAGTTCGGCACCGATGTGGTTCGCTCAACAGGGCGGGGGGAATTCATGCCCGAGAACCAAGCAACCACCTCCCGCCTGCAACGCTTTAGCCATCGGACTGATACACCGCAAGAGATTGAGCCCACCATGCTGGAGCAGGAAGAGGAAGTCGCCGTGCGGCATGGCAAGCTGTGCATCAGTGCCAGCGGTGATGTATTTCCCTGTATTTTCTCGCGGCGCACAACACTGGGCAATATCCGCAAACAGTCCCTAAGTGATATCTTTGTATCGCTGGATCAACGCGCCTTGTCCGAGCCATCGGCAGAGCGCTGGCAGCAATGCCGGGAGAGCTTAAGCTGCAGTGATTGTCAGACGATTGCCTATCTGCTGCAGGATGCCGGGCAGGTCATACCCATCATAGAGGGAGGAGCGCATGTCGCTACCTGAATATCCGGAAAAGCTTGCCAACCTGATTGGCGAGGAACTCGAAGGTCTGAACGAGGTTATCTATGTTCGCCCGGATGATGGGGCCAGCTTTTCCCTGAACATGACTGCCTCCAGCATCCTGGAATTATGCGACGGTAAGCGCAGCCGCGATGAAATCGCTCGCCTGCTGGCCGAAGCCCTGCCCACCGGGGCCGCTCCCGATCAGGCCAAAATCAGCGCCGATGTCGATGCCATTCTGACAAACTTTGTCGACTACGGCCTGATTTATATCGATACCGAAGCATCCGATTGAGGACTGCCTGAAGCATTCATCTCCCATGCCCCTCATCAACCTGAATATCGCGCACCTGCACATTCGCATCCATTGCACGGATCCTGCCTGCAGCGAAGGCATCGAGGCGCTGACCACTCTGTATGCGCATGGCAAGGAAAGTGGCGATGCGGATCTTTGCTTCACCATCCAGCCCTCCGCCGATGGCGCGATGCTGGACTGCAACGGCGAGCACATCTGGCAGGGAGAGGAAGCCGGCGAGGTGGTTGCAGCCTTCGAATGGGCTTTCTACAACCGCATCCTCGACCTGCTTTATCCAGCCTTTGTCTCGCTGCATGCCGCCACGGTTAGCTGGCAGGGGCACGGTATCACCATCGCAGGCACATCAGGGGCCGGCAAATCCAGCCTGTGCACTGCTGCCCTGCTCAGCGGCGCCGACTATTTCAGCGATGAATATTCACTGCTCGATATTGCAGGATACATCACACCCTTTCCACGTCCGCTGCAATGGAGTGCGACCGAACACCCTGCCTTCTCACGCCAGTTCATGGATGGCTCCGGTTTGTTTGGCGAAGGGTCCTACGCATTCACCGGCCACGACGGACAGCCCGTCACCTCGCTGCTCTGGCATCCAAGGCATCTGGCTACAGAACCCGTAAGCATGTCCCTGCTGATCCTGCCGCGCTTCGATGCATCTGCTGATGCAGTGCAAAGCGAATATGTGCTGCGTAGTCAGGCACTGATGGAGCTGGCAGAGGAGATGCATCACAAACTGCCGGTACAGGATCGCCTGCGTGAACTGCATCAGCGCATTCCGCAGGCAACTCGCTTTGTGCGCCTCGCCTTCCCGGATGTGCATCAGGCATGGAAGCGCGTCGAACAGCTTCTGACCGACGGCTAAAATCTGTCACCTGCCGGAAGTCCCCCGGCGCGGCAATTGTATACTTGCACCAACACCGACCAATGCCACAACGGCACAGGCGAAGAAAGCGGATGAGAAATCCGCCATACCACCTGCCTGCGTGGCAATCCAGCCGCAACCCATGATACCGATGGCTGTTCCCAAGCCGAATCCGGTAGCCGAATACCAACCCTGTGCACTGGCCCGACGATGCCTCGGTGCCAGTCGCTGCACCCAGGTGACGGCATTGATATGAAAGGCGGCAAATGTTGCAGCATGCAACAGTTGCAATAGCAGCAACCAGTACAAAGAGGTGGTAAGCCCGAGCCCCAGCCAACGCAACGCCGCCAGCAACAGGCAAGCGGACAACAGCAAGGCAGGTGCAGCCTCGGCCACCGGGCGGGAAAAGCGCCACATCAGAATAATCTCGGCCAGCACACCGAGCACCCAGAAACCGCCGACCTGCCAGCCGGCATAACCGGCCTGCAACAGATACAGACTGAAAAACCCGTAGTAAGCGCCATGTGAGGCCTGCATGACAAATCCAACCAGCAGTAACCATTTCAGGCTATGTTGCATCCCGCCGGGATGCCCTGCCTGCTCCTCGGCCTCTATCGAGCGATCGGGAAAGCCGATGGCTGAAATGGCCGTTACCAGCATCAGTACCGCCAGCCAATAGGGAAAGGCTAAGGAAGCGTTATCGGCCAACCACAAGCCGCCAAGCAGGGAGGCTGCGACAAAACCAATGGAGCCCCAGACACGCAATTTCCCATAATCGATCAGCGCCGCTTCCGACACTGCCACCGATAGACCATCGGCTAGCGGCAGAACCGCAGCCCAAAGACAACCAAAGGCCAAGACCAGAAATGCCAGCACCCAGTCGGACGAGGCCCATGGAAACATGCAAGCCAGCACGCCGGCAGCCAGCGATGCAAACAAAATGAAACGCGCCGGCCGTGGATGAGCATCAAGCGCATGCCCGGCAATGGGTGGGGCCAGTACCTTGGCAATGGACAACAGGCCGGTAAACATGCCGATGGCCGCCACATCCATGCCCCGGCCGGCCAAATACACCGGGAAAAATGGCAGAACGATTCCCAAGGCTGCAAAATAGGCGGCGTAGAAGAGGCGGATATGATGCAGAGAGGCATGCGAAACCATGCCCGCCATGATAGCCGCAAACCGACGCTTGCGCCGCATTGCTGATTCTCACACAGTTGCATCATGCGATCAGCCTTTACCCGAATCCCGACCCTGTTTTCTTTATTGCTGGCCCTGCTTTTTTGCCTGTCCCTCAGCGCCTGCGATATGAACCCCATCGGGCTGGAGCTGGAAGCAGGATGGCAGCAGCGATCGGTCGCCGTCTGGCGCAACAGCAAGCCCGATATGCTGGCGCTTTCACCGGGCGGTAAATGGCTATATGTCAGCTGTGAGACCAAGGCCAATCGGAATGCCCCGAGTCTGGCAGCCATCAATCTGGAAACCGGGCGACAATATTTCCTGATTTTTGGCCTGATGCGCGCCGATGCACTCAAATTTGCCCCCGACGGCAGCCTGTGGATCGGAGAGGAGTTTCCCGAGGGCCTGATCTGGCGCATCCCTGATATCGACAAGCTTCCGGTCGAGCAGACCGTGGACCGGCTATCGCTGATTGCCAGCCATGCCGGCATCGTACCATTCAGGGCGGCCGGAAAGTTTGCCCACGAAGGCCTCACATTCTCGCACGATGGACGCTTTGCCTATCTGGCCGATGAGGACAAGGCAGGCGCCATTTATCGCCTTGATTTGGCGACGCGCGGCCTGAGCGTACTGGATGAATCACTGCAATGGCAAAAGGTGGATGATCCGGATGAAGCCCGCGCCACAGCACGGCATCTGCATGCAGCAACATTCAATCGACTGGAAGATATGGAGACCATGCCGGATGGACGCATCCTGCTGGCCGAAACCGATACGGGAAAAGTACTTGCGCTCTCCGACCACGGCACAAAAGCCACCATCGAAACATTGCTACACGATGAACGCATTGCGCATCCCGACAATCTGGCCTGGGATGCGACACGCCAGCTGCTATGGCTCACCGATGATGATAAACCTTCGGCACTGTGGACATGGGACGGCAGGGATCTACAGCGTATTGCCCTGCATCGCACGGCGGAAATCACCGGAGTATTACCGATCGGCGATGAAGTCTACATCAACCTGCAGGGTGTACAGAACGGCTCGGAACTGACCGTCCGGCTGTTCGAGAAAAAACTTGAGGATACAGCAGCCGCGCAAACCGAATCAGAAAGGGACTATTAAAGCTTCACTCGATCGCTCGCAGAGCCCAAGCAGGCATGGAGCAGAAGTTCCGCCTATTTATCCTCGATCAACCCCAGTTCGTGCACAAGTTTATCGGCGCGCTCCTGCACATCCGCCGACATGACAATCGGCCTGCCCCATTCGCGCGTTGTTTCACCTTCCCATTTATTCGTTGCATCGATGCCGACCTTGGAACCGAGTCCCGACACAGGCGAGGCGAAATCGAGATAATCAATCGGCGTATTCTCGGCAAAGGTGAAATCGCGCGCCGCATCCGAGCGGGTGGATATCGCCCAGACAACCTCCTGCCATGAACGACAGTCGATATCGTCATCCACAACAATAATAAACTTGGTGTACATGAACTGGCGCAGGTAGGACCAGATACCGAACATCACCCGCTTGGCGTGCCCGGCGTAGGCTTTTTTCATCGACACTACCGCCACGCGATAGGAGCAGCCTTCCATGGGCAGGTAGAAATCCACAATCTCGGGAAACTGCTTACGCAGTATCGGAACAAACACCTCGTTGAAGGCTAGGCCCAGCACCGCCGGTTCATCCGGTGGCTTGCCGGTGTAGGTGGAGTGGTAAATCGCATCCTTGCGCATGCTCATGCGCTCAACAGTAAACACCGGAAACTGATCCACCTCGTTGTAATAACCGGTGTGATCGCCAAACGGCCCTTCGTCGGCATATTCATCGAGCGACACATGCCCTTCGAGCACAATCTCGGCGCTGGCCGGCACCTGAAGCGGTACACTCAAGCCCTCGCAAAGCACTGTTTTACTGCCGCGCAACAGGCCTGCGAACTGGTATTCGGAAAGGGTATCCGGCACCGGCGTGACGGCTGCCAGAATGGTGGCCGGATCGGCTCCGATAACCACGATGCACGGAAAACTTCCCGCACCTGCGGCTTTGGCCTCACGGTGGTCCTGCGCCCCGCCGCGATGCTTGAGCCAACGCATGATAAGTTTGTTTTTACCGATAAGCTGCTGTCTGTAAATGCCGAGATTGTGCCGTTCCTTGTTCGGCCCCTTGGTTACTACCAGGCCCCAGGTAATCAGGGGTGCGGCATCCTCGGGCCAGCAGGTCTGGATGGGCAGAAGATTAAGATCGACCTCATCACCAAGCAGCGACACCTCCTGCCACGCAGCCTTTTTGACCACCTTCGGCGCCATGTCCAGCACCTTGCGGTACATCGGCAGCTTCTCCCATGCATCGCGCATGCCCTTCGGCGGCTCCGGCTCCTTGAGTGCGGCCAGCAGTTCGCCGATATCGCGCAGTCCGTCCACAGATTCCAGCCCCATGCCCAGAGCAATGCGCTCCGCTGTGCCGAACAGATTGGTCAGCATCGGCATATCGTGGCCCTTCACATTCTCGAAAAGCAGGGCGGGGCCACCGGCCTCAAGCACCCGGCTTGAAATCGCAGTTACCTCAAGCTCGGCCGACACCTCGGTGTTGATACGCCGCAGCAAGCCACGCTTTTCCAGTTCTTTGATAAAACTGCGCATATCCGGAGAACTCAGGCCGCGTCTGCTTGCGACTCGATCTCAAACACCGTGTCCAGCTTGGCCAGCTCGAAAATATCGCGCACATTGTCGCTAAGACCTGAAAGCACGAAACGCCTGCCCTCGGCCGCTCGACTCCACTGCAGACCTTCGACCAGGGTGGCCAGGCCGGCCGAGTCGATAAAACCGACACCGCTGAGATCTACGTGAACATGCTGCTGTTTGGCGCTCAACATGGGCTTTAACTGCTTGCGCAGGGCCATGGAGGTCTGAATGTTCACCACGCCGTTGAGTAACAGCCGCACCGCGCCATTGGCCTGTTCGGTTTCAGTTATATCAAGCTTCATCTTCCTGCTCCCTGTCCAAATACTTGATAAGCCGCCAGAGATTACCATCGGCAAGCGCCTCGTGCTCAATCTTATCCATCACCGACCGCATCAGATGCATGCCAAGCCCGCCGGGCTTGAGTTCCTTCTCACCATCCGGCCTCGGCCAACCCAGCATCTCATCCTTAAGCAGTGGAGCCGCATAGTCACGCAGCTCAAAACTCAGCACATCATCATGCCGGGAAGCAGACATCTCCACCGTGCCCTCACGTCCCTGATAGCCGTGTTGTGCAATATTGGCGAACAATTCATCTACGGCCAGAATCATGCGATTGATCTGCTTGTCGGACAAGCCAACGCGATGTCCCATCACCTCCACCATGGAGGAAAGCACATGCACGCAATCGCATGTGCTGTTCAGCTTGCAGCTCAATTGGTGTTCAGGATCGGCCATGACCCTATTCCACGCGTGCCATGCCTGGAATGCAAGAGCTTGAGCTTATTGGATCAATGAATATGACAGAATCATGCAAGCCATCTGGCTTGAGAATTATTCTATATGCATCTTTTGCAGGGCCTGCTGCACAGCCTTACCGCGCTGCAGCCATTGCTGCCGACGAGCCGGATTGGTTTCCAAGTCAGCAGCCAGATTAAGCGCCTTCAACATCAGTCGCGGCTCTCCGGAGCGATGCAAGAAATCGAGCGCTTGATTCAGGTGTTTCCATGCAGCGTCCTCGCTCGACCCATCCAGAGCTGCCTGGTCACGCGCAAGTTCGCTCAAGCCGAGATGCGCCCGTGCTGCATAGGTCAGCCCCGAACGATCCTGACCGGCCATCTCCAGCACACGGCCATAGGCATGGCGCGCCAATTCGGGCTGATGCTTGAGATAAGCCAGCCGGGCGGCAGCAAGGTGCACATCGACGGGAAAGGAA
>CAZQTO010000039.1:0-17163 GCA_964596375.1 uncultured Zetaproteobacteria bacterium
ATTCGCCCGCCTGCTCGAACAGGGCGACTGCTTCCTGCTCGAATCAGCCGAAGGTGGTGAACGTTGGGGCCGCTTCAGCATCCTGGCTATCAGTCCGGCCTGCCGCGCCGTAAGCAAGGGGAACTCGACACAGTTATTGCATCGCGACGGCTCCGAGGAAGTCTTTTCGGGGGACATCCTGCAATGGCTGCGCCAGCAGGTCATCGCCAAACCGGCGCCGCTGGCTGATGATCTTCCCTTTGCCGGTGGCGCAGTCGGTTTTTTCGGTTACCAGCTTGTTTCCCACTTCGAAGGCATCCCTTCCGACCTGCCCGATCCGGTCGGGGCGCCGGAATCCGCCTTCCTGCTTGTCGACCGATTCATGGTCTTCGACAACCTGCGCGGCACCCTGACGTGCTGCGTGCGCCTGCCAAAGGATGCAGTGGACGAAGCGCAAGAAGTCCTTGATGGCATGGAGCGCAGCCTTTACCAGGGCAATGCAGCAGCGGCAATGAATCTCGACGCGGCCGATGCCGGTCACGTATCGCCCGAGGCACAAACCACACAGGCGGATTTCGAGGCTGCTGTTCGCCAAGCCAAGGAATATATCCTCGCCGGCGACATTTTTCAGGTGGTGTTGTCACAGCGCTTCTCCAAGCAGCTGGCCTGCTCGCCCTTCGATATCTATCGCGCCGTGCGCTACATCAACCCTTCGCCCTATCTTTTCTACCTGCATATCGGCGACACCATTCTGGTCGGCTCATCGCCCGAGATTCTGGTGCGCAAGGATGGCGACAAGGCCATCGTCCGCCCTATTGCCGGCACGCGTCCACGCGGCAAGTCGGCGGATGAAGATGCGGCCCTTGCCGATGAGTTGCTGGCTGACACCAAAGAGCTGGCCGAGCATGTCATGCTGGTGGATCTGGGGCGCAACGATCTGGGGCGCGTATGCGAATATGGCAGTGTGCAGCTTACCCAGTCGATGGTCATCGAACGCTATTCGCATGTCATGCACATCGTTTCCCAGGTGGAGGGAAAACTCAGGGCCGATACCGATGCGATCGATCTGCTCGCCGCCACTTTCCCGGCAGGCACCGTATCCGGCGCCCCCAAGGTGCGTGCCATGCAGATCATCCACGAGTTGGAACCTGTGGCGCGCGGCCCGTATGCCGGCTGCGTCGGCTATCTGGGTTACGGCGGCGAACGTATGGACACGGCGATTGCCATCCGCACAGCGGTAATTCACGGCGGCAAGGTACATATTCAGGCAGGTGCCGGCATCGTTGCCGATTCGGTCCCCGAGCGCGAACATATCGAGTGCGTCAACAAGGCTGCGGCCATGTTCCGCGCTGTGGCGCTGGCCGAGGCTCAGCAACTGCGCAAGACACCATCAGATAAAGAGGATGGACAACAGGCATGATGCTGGTCATCGACAACTACGATTCCTTCACCTTCAATCTGGTGCAGTATCTTGGCGAACTGGGTGAATCCCCCGAGGTTCACCGCAACGATCGCATCACACTCGACGACATTGAAGCCATGCAGCCCTCGCATATCCTCATCTCACCCGGGCCCTGCACACCACTTGAGGCCGGTATTTCAGTGGATACGATCCGCCGCTTTTCAGGACATATACCTATTCTCGGCGTCTGCCTCGGCCACCAAGCCATAGCCGAGGCATTCAGCGGCAAGGTGGTCCGCGCCGCGCGCCTGATGCATGGCAAGACCAGCCCGATCGAACACGATGGCAGCAATATCTTCGCCGGCATCCCCTCACCCTTCACCGCCACGCGTTATCACTCACTGATAGTCGAAGAGCCATTGCCGGGCGTGCTACGCCGCACGGCATGGACTGCCGAGGGTGAGCTGATGGGTCTGGCGCATGTCCAGCACCCGACCTTCGGAGTGCAGTTCCATCCCGAATCCATCCTCACCGAACACGGCCATACCATGCTGCGCAACTTTCTGAACAGCCGTGTATGAAGTTATTCACAAGCAGACAGGGTGATTGGACACAGATGAACGCTGATGTGCGGTAAGGGATTTATTGGTTAGGAGATCATATGAGCATCGCGATTCAACAAGCGCTTGGGCTGATTCAGGCAGGTGTTTCCGTCAACAGTGAAGAAACCGAGGTGATTTTCGGACAAATCATGCGCGGGGAAGCAACAGATGCGCAGATCGGCGCCCTGCTTATGGGCCTTTCCATCCGCGGTGAAACACCCGATATGATTGCCGGCGCAGCCCGTGCCATGCGTGCTGCAGCAACGCGCATTTCTCCGAAAGCCAAAGGCCTGCTCGACACCTGTGGCACCGGCGGCGACGGTGCCTCCACCTTCAACATCTCGACCACCGTTGCGCTTGTGGTTGCCGCCTGCGGCGTTCCCGTTGCAAAGCATGGCAACCGCGCCATTTCCAGCAGATCGGGAAGCGCCGACGTGCTGGAAACACTCGGCGTGAAGCTTGATATCTCGCCGGCCAAGGTGGCTGAATGCATTGATACAGTGGGCATCGGCTTTCTTTTTGCCCCCGGCCATCATCCGGCCATGAAATATGCCGCCGGCCCGCGTCGCGAACTCGGCATGCGCAGCATTTTCAATCTGCTCGGCCCACTCACCAACCCAGCCGGTGCGGAATATCAGGTTCTGGGTGTTTTTGCGCGCGACAAACTGGATTTGGTAGCAGGCGCCCTCAGTCAACTAGGAGCCCACCGGGCACTGGTCGTACACGGGCGCGACGGCCTGGATGAAATTACCACCACTGGCATCACCGATGCTGTTTGGGTGGAAAAAGACGCGGCTCCCCGCTCTTTTGAAATTGACCCGGCGGCTTTCGGGATGCCGTATGCCGATACGACTGCTCTGGCCGGTGGTTGTTCAAAGCGCAATGCCGCCATCCTGCTCGACATATTGGCTGGAAAGCAGGGAGCTCCGCGCGATATCGTGCTGCTCAACGCCGCCGCAGCCCTCTGGGTTGCCGGCCGTGCCGACGGCATTGCCACTGGTTTGCGCATTGCCGCAGAAGCCATCGACTCCGGCCAGGCCAGAAGTAAACTCGACGCACTGGTTGCCTATACTAAGGAAGCCTGCGAGTGAGTTCGATTCTCAATGAAATAGCAGCCTACAAACGGGAATGGGTCGCGGGCTGCAAGTCACGACACAGTGAGACCGAGCTTCTCAAGTTGGCTGCAAACTATTCACCGCGTGGTTTTTGTGAAGTATTGACCGAACGCATCGGTCATAAGAAGAATGCTGTGATTGCGGAGGTTAAGAAGGCATCACCCTCGAGGGGGGTGATACGTGCTGATTTTGACCCTGTCGCCATTGCCTGCGCCTATGCACAAGCTGGAGCCAGTTGCCTTTCCGTGCTGACCGACGAGAAATACTTTCAGGGTTCAGATGACTACATTCGTCAGATCAGACAAGCCGTAGAGCTACCGGTCCTGCGCAAGGACTTCATGCTTGATCCCTATCAGGTGATCGAGGCGCGCGCCATGGGTGCCGATGCTATCCTGCTCATCCTCGCCATGCTGAGTGATGCGCAAGCTGCGGAACTTGCCGCCACCGCACGCGAGCAAGGGCTGAGCATTCTCCCCGAGGTGCACAACCTCAAGGAACTGGAACGAGCACTGTTGCTCAATACCCGGCTTATCGGTATCAACAACCGCAACCTGCACGATTTCAGCATCAGCCTTGAGACAACGATCAAACTACTGCCGCTTGTTCCACAGGACAAAACGCTTATCACCGAATCGGGTATTCATACCCCGGCAGATATCCGGCGCATGAACGAGGCCGATGTTTATGGTTTTCTGGTTGGCGAATCGCTGATGCGTCAGGCCGACCCCGGTGCTGCACTGAGCTCGCTGCTCGGCAAATAATCGATAGTCTTAAACAAAAGAGGCAGCCACGGCTGCCTCTTCATGAGAAAACACTGGCCTGATCAGGGATTGGTTGCAGGAGTCTCTGCTGGGGAAACCCCCGAGGCAGGAATGACTGCCGCATCGTCGGCTGGAGTCGATACAGGCTGTTCAGCCAGCATGCCAAGGCGCTCTTCAGTCGCGGTAAATACTTCATTGGCAACCTTGCGTTTCAACTCCTTGAAAACCCAGTTGCGGCCTATAAACGCCTGACCAAGGGTGCGAATCTGCAGTTGGGTTTTCCC
Source organism: uncultured Zetaproteobacteria bacterium (assembly GCA_964596375.1). Lineage (GTDB taxonomy): Bacteria > Pseudomonadota > Zetaproteobacteria > Mariprofundales > Mariprofundaceae > UBA1543. The sequence goes on from CAZQTO010000039.1 coordinate 4,144, forward strand.
ATCCTGCATGCGAAATACGCGCACAATGAAGCGATAGCGTGTTGCAATAGGTCCGCCGCCGAACATCCCTGTGGAGACACCCATATAAGATGTAGGATTGTTTGAGGCCTTGCGAATCCAATCCGAAGTAATAGTACCGCTTGGCGAATCAACACCTTCTACTGGCAGGTTTAATGAAGTCATACCATCCAGCGCTGCGGAAAAAACCTCGGCGGCTGTCTTCTCATAAACACGGGCATCCAGACTAACCGCCTTACCGGCAATAGCCTTCTTCTCTTCCTCGGTCAGGCCCATGGCAACATCCACAGCCACCTGATCCGGTTCCGGCACACTCAGCTCCTGACGTAACTCAGGGGGTACATTCAAGGGAGCTCGACCCTCGCCAGCTTTGGCATTGCCAGTGCTTCGCGCGTAGTCCGGCTTGTTGTCTTCAGTATCCCAGAAAAGCTGGGGCATACCGGAACAGGCAGTCAGGAAGATCAGAACCGGGAATATAGGTAGGAAAGAAGTGTATCTCATGCGCGGCATTTAAGCGGCTAAATTGCCAAAGGTCAACAAAAACCAGCTTGCACCACAACAGCAAACTGCCGCAAGGGAAAGATAATGGAATAAGCAAGACGCAGATGGGCACATATAAAAATCGGATAATGGCCAAAATCGCTAAAAGGTTTCAATCCGGATAAATCCTCAATGATCTGGGTCTATTTCTTTTGTCTTATATTGGATGCAAAAGAAAAGGGAGGCCCGAGGGCCTCCCTTTATGCTCCCGAAGGAACTGTCTCCGAAGAGACTCTTTTTTTACATCAGAGCTTCGATGTCCAGCGTGGTGGTTGTGGTCTTGCCAGTAATGCCAGCAGCTGAAGTTACGTTGTCGATCTGATGAATCAGAGCAACCACGAAGTTCTGGTAGACTTCATACTCAGCACCAATAAGCGTGTTGGTCGTCTTAGCAGTACCAGTCTTGTCATTACCGAAGCCAAGCACACCAACAACGGTATGCGTAGGCTTGATGGTTACACGAGCGGAGTAACCGGTACGGTCAGCAACGGTGCTGGCATTGTAAACGTTGGCCAGCGTTGCGGTGCCCTTCTTGGCAGTCGCGTAGTCGGCATAGAAACCAACAGGCATGTCAGCAAGATCGCCCTGCAACTGGAAGTCAACACCAAAGCGGTTGGCTTTGGTCTTGGTGACCAAGGTGGCGCCGTTCTGGTTACCACCAGCGTTACCGGTGACGAGGATAGCGCCAAGGCCCAGTTCCAGACCACCGACATCGAAGAAGCTCTGCGCACGAAGTGCGGTAGCAAGCTTGAAGGTTGTGCCGATACTTCCGGTTGGATCAACTGCACCGGCAGACAAAGTGATCATGTCGTTGCCGCCCCAGATGGAGAAACCAGCAGTGTTAGCAGCAGCACCCATCTTGTTGTTGATGGTGATGCCCTTACCGTTGAGCATGCCGCCGTGCTGGCCCCAAACGCTCATCAGCTGCAGACCGGCATCTTCACCGAAACCTGTGTTGAAGTAGCTCACGCCAACCTTGAAGCCGCCCATGTCCCAGGAGTTGAACAGCTGGTTGTTGGCGAATGTGCCAGCGCCGAGCTCAACGAATGCGCCGGTGTTGGAACCGATACGACCGGCAACCAGGATAACCTGGTCAGCGGTAGCATTGAGTGCATCGGTCGTGCCGAGTGGGGATGCGGTACCGGCAGTGATTGGAGCCTTGGTACGAACCAACTGCGGACGGAACACCAGGGTCATGTTCAGGCTTGCAGGAATGGACAGGTCGTCATCTTCGATCAGAGCCTGATCGCCGACATCGGTCAATGCATTCATCTTGAAGGAGCGGCCGAACGCGTTCAGCGTTGGGAAGCTCTGGAAATGGCAGCTCAGGCAAGCTGCGCCGGTCTGGCGTGCAAACGCCGGGATTGCTTCAGCAGTGGTCGGGGCCAGCGCAATGCTGGAAACCGCGACGAGGCCGAAAGCAGCAGCAGAAAAAATCATTTTTTTCATGTGTTGTTATCCTCTTTTGGTTTATTGCCCTTGCCATACGGCGTGGGCTGAATTTTTGTCTCCCCTCTGTTCCTCATCACCAATTGCGAAATGAGTTCCCTTCCGGGAGGACTGGCGAACTATGGGAGCACCCAAGGGTAGGGTCAACCTGATACACACCTAGTGTGTCATTTTGGCACACGCCTACAAATCGATTCGCCACAGAGACAGAGAACAAGACAGAGGAATGCAAAGATACCAAGTATAGCATCCCATTACTGCTCAGCCTCAACGGAAACCCTGACTTTCTCCCCGCAGACTTTAGAAAGTGTTTTCCTCTGTGAACTCTATGGTGAACGCCTATCCGCCTTTCCCTTCAATCGGCGCCAAGAATGCGGACCAGCGGTTGCAGATGCTTCTCATAACGCCTCCAGCGTTCAATGGAGGTATTGTATATTGTCTGACGTACCTGATGAACACTGGCTGTCTTGACGCGCGTGCCCGCCTGCTGGAAATTCAGGCAGGCGTCATTCCAATCCAGGCCACAATAATCGAGCAGCTTGCGCGTTTCCTTCTCCTGATTGGCCACCAGCTGTTCGTAATCCAATTCATACATCGCCCCCTCAGGCAATACATCCCGCCAGTGCTGCATTAAACGCTGATACATGCGATAGTAGTATCCCAACGTGCCCTGATTGAGGCCGAAATCGAACTGCCATCCCTGGATGTTTGATGTATAGATGGACAGGCAGGTATCAAGCGGGTTGCGGCGCACGTGAATAATCTTTGCATGCGGCAAGGCACAGTGAATTGCGCCAATCAATCTTATATTATTAAGTGTTTTGTCGACGATGCACAGGCCTGACTCACCCTCTTCGAGCCTGTCAAGGTAAGCCTGTCCAACCTCCCGCCACTGCGTTTTCCCAAAGGCGGCGACCTCATCAAGGGTCAAAGGCTTATCCGGATTATGCAGATTGAGCCAAGCCAGCTCAAAGGCTTCCCACTCTCCACGAGTGCTCACATCCGGATGCGCTGCCAGAATCTGCTCAGCCAGGGTGCTACCACAGCGTGGCATACCAACAATGAATACGGGGCGCTCATCCTCCAGCCCGCTGGATGTGCGCAGCACCTCCTGCGTGTAGTGAGACATAATCGTTTCCATATGGGCAAGTTCAGCATCAGCATGGTAGGTGCTCTTACGCTTACGAATCGCATTGCACTCCTCATAGAAGGCAAAGGAACGATCATATTGCTTCAGATCGGCATACACCCTGCCCAAAGCATTGCATAAAAAGACCCTGTCATCTGACCCCGGCTCACTCCGCTCGTAACAGGCCTCAATCGCCTTTTTGTCGGCATCTTCGTTATCGGTAAATTTCTTGAGTTCGGCAAGATTGGCATAGGCCCGGGCATGGTTTGGGTTCAAAGCCAATGCAGCACGCAACTCTTCTTCCCCATCCTGCATGCGACCAAGCTGTATCAAAAACAGGGCGCGCTGGAAACGCGCATCAAAATAATCCGGATCACGGGATATTACCTCATCAAGACACTCCAATGCCTCTTCCGGCCTGTCGAGGCGGGACAGAACATCGAACAACCTCATCAACACTTCTCTTTGCTGCGGATGCTTCTCACGCAGACCCTGAAGCATCTCCAGCGCCTCCTCGCCCTGCCCCACGCCGATCAACGAAGAACAGTAGCCCAGCTTTATCTCCGGCGAGGCCGGATTGTATTGCATGGCGCTGCGAAAACGCTGAACAGCATCCGCATACAAGGACTCTTTGAGGTAGAGTTTGCCCAGATTTTCATGAAACTCAGGCCGACGGGGCGCGGCATTGATTGCCTGAACAAACAAGCCCTCGGCGACAGCCAAATCGCCACGCTCAACGCTGAGGATGCCCCGGAGATTGGCCACATCAGCATTCCCGGGCTGGATGCTTTCGATCTTGGCACAAATACTTTCGAAAATATCAAGCCGCTGCGCGACCAGCGCTTGAGCTGCCTGAGCTCCGAGCTCCTTGAGCTTGCGCTTCTTATTATTAGACAGGCTCGCAGTACGCTTCATCGAAATCCCCGCAAGCAGGGCGAGACCTTACACATGCGCCGCGACCAAGCCCAGCCAGAAAAGTATCAGGGTGCGGCTGTAATCCGCCTTGTTCGCCTTATCCAGCTCACTGAGCAGGTCGGCAACGTACTCATCCGGAATGTGATAGACAGCGCCCGAAGTCTCCCAAACGCCACCGGTTTGCATCAGACGCAGACCAACGATATCGCCGTCGTCGAGCATGCGACTTATCCACCTATCCTCAATGCGTACCGGCTCGTCACTGCCTGCGGCGGGATGGCGCTGCAGAGAAAAACTTTCCCCAGGCTTGCAATCCGTCACTCGGTACAAGCGTAACGGGTTTGTGCCGAGCTGCTGCAGGTAATCGCGCTGCGTATCAGTCAAATGTGTGGCTGCATCAAGTATCAACTGAAGGATTGGTTGCGCATCGTCTCCAGACTTTGACTCGATATCGGCATCCTCACCTGTCTCGTCATTTCCCTGAAAAGTGCCCTCCGCTATCAGATACTCGAGAAGATTAGTGTCGTGGACATGTTTGATGGAGGCCTCGGCCGTGGCAACCCCCATGCGCGTCTGCTCATCGCAGCCCTCGAACCAGACCCTCTCCATCCAGCTGACCAGCGCATCGCCATGCTTTTTGGTAATCCAGTCCACCGCTTCCTGCACCACCTCGCGGTTAGCGGCGCGCACAACAGACAGGCTGCGCTCCTCAAGCATGCAGCACTTCTTGTATTTCTTGCCGCTGCCGCAGGGGCAGGGATCATTGCGTTGCGCTTTGTGAACCACGGGAACTCCTTGTCTCCGGCCATGCTGCTGAACCAACCCTTGATAAAGGTCATATCCATGCCGGTCAGAATCGGAAGCATGAACGGCATACGCCTTGGCTTCAAGCTCCCCGAATGCTTATCTCTTTTTCCGGCGCTTCCAATTCCCGCTGTCTTTCCGCGCCCGGGAATCAATCCGGGCTGCAGACTTGCCACCAATATTGCTCTGCCCGGCAGCAGATGGAACAAGGCATGGATCAGCGCTTCCTATCAGTTCGCTACGCCCCATTTTCCTCAGCGCTTCGCGCAGCAGCGGCCAGTTGGCCGGATCGTGGTAGCGCAGAAAGGCCTTGTGCAGATCCCGCTGTTTTTTGCGTTTCGGCGTGAATACAAGTTCGCTGTTCCGACCAGTGCGACGGCTTATGCGACGTAAGGGGTTGCGGCCGGAATGATACATGGCACTGGCCGTTGCCATCGGCGAGGGCAGGAAGGCCTGCACCTGATCCGGCTTGAAATGATTGTGCTTCAACCACAGGGCAAGATTCAGCATGTCCTCGTCGGTGGTCCCCGGATGGGCAGCAATAAAATAGGGAATCAGGTACTGCTTCTTTCCGGCTTTTTCGGAGAACTTGTCGAACAGCTTGCGGAAGGCCTCGAAACTACCCACGCCCGGCTTCATCATTTTATTCAGCGGGCCGTCCTCGGTGTGCTCCGGGGCAATCTTGAGATATCCGCCGACATGATGGGTGACAAGCTCCTCGACATATTCAGGCGACTGTACGGCCAGGTCGTAGCGCAGCCCTGAGGCAATGAACACCTTCTTGATGCCCGGAAGCGCCCTCGCCCTGCGATACAAATGAATCAGCGGCGCATGATCGGTATTCAGGTTCTTGCAGATATCCGGAAACACGCAGGACGGCAGGCGGCAGGCCGCCTCGATCTCCCGCGACTTGCAGGCCAGCCGGTACATATTGGCTGTCGGCCCTCCCAGATCGGAAATGACACCGGCAAAGCCCGGCGTTTTGTCGCGAATCGCCTCGATCTCGCGCACAATCGAATCCTCCGAGCGACTCTGGATAATCCGCCCTTCATGCTCGGTGATCGAACAGAAGGTGCAGCCACCGAAACAGCCGCGCATGATATTCACGCTCGTCTTGATCATCTCATAGGCGGGAATTTTCGCGGCCCCATAGCTGTCGTGCGGACGGCGCGAATACGACAGACCGAACACCCAATCCATTTCGAGGGTAGTCAGGGGAATCGGTGGGGGATTCAGCCATACGTCGCGCGCTCCGTGCCGCTGCACCAGCGACCGCGCATTGCCCGGATTGGTTTCCAGATGCATCAATCTTGAGGCATGCGCATACAGCACCGGGTCGTCCTTCACCTGCTCGTAGGAGGGAATGCGGATGACGCTGTGCGCTGCATCCAGCCTGCGCGAGAAGATGCGGATTTGTTGAACCTGGGGCTGCGCTTCGGCCGATTCGGAAACACCTGTGCCGCATGCGGCGCCCTGTTTTTCTTCCTGCATGGCAGCTTGTTCCATTGCATAAGGATCGGCATGCTCAATCAGTTCGCCGGGAGCATCGACCTCGGTGGAGGCAAGCTCGGCCCAGCCGGGCGGCACCTCGCGACGCATCACGGCTGTGCCACGCATCAGGCCCATCTCACTGATTGCCTCGCCGGCATCGAGCCTGTGGGCAAGCTCGACGATCTGCCGTTCGGCATTGCCGTACACCAGCATATCCGCTTTGGAATCAGGCAGCACCGAGCGCTTCACGGTATCCGACCAATAATCATAGTGTGCAATACGCCTGAGTGACGCCTCAATACTGCCGATAATCACCGGCACACCCTTGAAGGCCTCGCGGCAGCGCTGGGCATAGACTGTCACTGCCCGATCCGGGCGTAGCCCGGCTGCGCCGTCCGGGCTATAGGCATCCTCACTGCGGATGCGCCGCTCCGAGGTGTAGCGATTGACCATCGAATCCATATTGCCGGAGGTAACGCCATAGAACAGACGTGGCTGCCCCAGTGCGCGGAAGGCCTCCGCCGAACGCCAGTCGGGCTGGGAAATGATGCCAACCCGAAAACCGTGTGCCTCCAGCACCCTGCCAATCACAGCCATGCCGAAACTGGGGTGATCCACATAGGCATCACCCGTGATGATAATGATATCGCACACATCCCAGCCGAGCTGATCCATCTCCCGACGGGACATGGGTAGCTGTATCGCAGCCGACGCAGGCACAGTGCTGCAAATCGAAGCCGGAGCAGGCATGGAAAAGGTGCTGGTCATCGCACCATCCTAGCCCACTCCGGATTTTATTGCTCCGCCCTCAGTTCCTGTTTTCCGCATCCGTTCTTCGGCATAAAAAAAGCCCCGGACATGCCGGGGCTTTTGATTGCTCAATCACAGTGCCTGAAGATACCGCTTATGCGGAAGCCTCGTCACCCTGTGGTGCATCTTCGATGACAACCTCTGCGGCCTCGACGACTTCCTCGATGACCACTTCCTCGACTTCTTCCACCTCAGGCTTGGGAACAAGACTTGTGGCAAAGCCTGTACCGGCTGGAAGCAGTCGACCAAGAATGACGTTCTCCTTCAGCCCGGTCAGCCAGTCGACCTTACCGGCCAATGCCGCTTCGGTGATAACACGCGTCGTTTCCTGGAAGGAAGCAGCAGAAATAAACGACTCTGTCTGCAACGATGCCTTGGTAATACCAAGCAGGACCGGCTCGAAGGTTGCCGGCGGCTTACCCTCTGCCTCCAGTGCATTGTTCATCTCGATAAGCACACGACGTCCTACCTGTTCACCGGCGATGAAGGTCGTAGCGCCCGGATCGATGATCTGCACCTTGCGCATCATCTGACGCACAATCACCTCGATGTGCTTATCGTTGATCTTCACGCCCTGCAAGCGGTAGACCTCCTGCACTTCGTCGGTCAGATACTTGGCCAGCGCCTCAACACCCAGCACACTGAGAATATCGTGCGGTGCAGGCGAGCCTTCCATCAAGCGCTCACCACGCCGTACACGATCGCCTTCCTGCACGATGATATGGCTGTCCTTCGGAATCTGATACTCAATAGGATCAGAGCCGTCATCCGGATTGACCAGCACACGACGTTTACCACGGATGTCCTTGCCGAAGGAAATAGATCCATCCACGTCAGCAATAAAAGCCAGACTCTTCGGCTTACGTGCCTCGAACAACTCGACCACACGCGGCAGGCCACCGGTAATATCCTTGGTCTTGGTCGTTTCGCGCGGGATGCGTGCCAGCACCGTACCTGCCTTGGCTTCATCACCGTCTTCCACATTAAGAATGGCGCCCGGCGACAGATAGTAGCGTGCCGGGGTATTGGTACGCGGCATAATGATCGGATCGCCTTCCGGATTCTTCGGATCGACCAGTTGCAACTGCGGGCGCAGAGCAACCTTGCGCGTTTCGGAAAGCTGCGTGACCACGCGGTTGGACAGACCCGTTACTTCATCGGTCTGCTCGCGCATGGTCCTGCCATCCACCATATCCTGATAGCGCACATGGCCATCTACTTCGGCAATCAGCGGCATGGTATACGGATCCCATTCGGCCAGGATTTCACCTGCCTTGGCCTTACCTCCATCCTGAATACGCAGGCGGGCACCATATGGAATACGGTGGCGCTCGCGCTCGTTGCCTTTGGCATCCTCAATCAATGCTTCGGTATGACGGTTGATAATAACAGCAACTCCCGTCTCATCCTGCACAATCACCGCATTATCCAGACGCACCGTGCCGGCGAATTTCGCCTCGACATGCGCCTGCTCGGCTGAACGCGATGCAGTACCACCCACATGGAAGGTGCGCATGGTCAGCTGTGTACCCGGCTCACCGATAGACTGCGCAGCAATCACACCCACAGCTTCACCCAGGCTGACCGGTGTACCGTGCGCCAGATCGCGACCGTAACAGGTCGCACACACACCCTGCGGAGCTTCGCAGGTGAGCACCGAACGGATGCGTGCCTCTTCGACGCCAACCTCATTGAGCTTGGCGACCAACTCTTCATTAAGCATGGCGCCGGCCGGCGCAATCTCCTGACCGGAAACCGGATCGCAGGCTGCTTCAAGCAGTACACGTCCCAGCACTCGCTCGGAAAGTTCTTCCACCACCTCGCCGCCTTCCATCAGCGGTGTCATGGTAATGCCGTTGGTTGTGCCGCAGTCCTGAATGGTAATCACCGCATCCTGCGCCACATCCACCAGACGACGCGTCAGATAACCCGAGTTGGCGGTCTTCAGCGCCGTGTCGGCCAGACCCTTACGGGCACCATGCGTGGAGATGAAGTACTGCAACACGGTCAGGCCTTCGCGGAAGTTGGCGGTAATCGGCGTTTCGATAATCGAACCATCCGGCTTGGCCATCAGGCCGCGCATACCGGCCAGCTGACGAATCTGCTGGGCCGAACCACGAGCGCCGGAATCAGCCATCATATAGACGGAGTTCAGGCTCTGGCACGTTTCCTTCTCTTTACCATCGGCGGAGGTCAACTCCTCGGTGGACAGGTTGTTCATCATAGCCGCAGCAACGGATTCCGTCGTGTGCGTCCACAAATCGACCACCTTGTTATAGCGCTCGCCGGCGGTAATCAGACCATCGGAATACTGCTTCTGGACCTTCTTCACCTCGGCCTCGGTCTTGGCTACCAGCGTGTACTTCTCGTCCGGAATAATTACGTCATCGAGGCAAAAAGAGGTGCCCGAACGGGCTGCGTGCTCGAAGCCCATATTCTTCATGCGATCGACAAGCAGCACAGTCGCCTTATTGCCGGCCAGTCGATAGCAATCCTCGATAATGCCGCCCACATCTCTCTTGGTAAGCACCTTGTTGATGCAGGAAAACGGCATCTCCGGCGGCAGCACGCTGGACAGGAGGGCACGGCCAACCGTGGTCTTTTCACGTTTGCCGCGCAGGCGGCAATGAATGCGCGCATGCAAATCGACGGCACCGGTTTCGTAGGCGCGGCTCACTTCGTCAGGGCCTGAGAAGACCATACCCTCGCCCTTACGGAACGGGCGCTCGAAAGTCATGTAATAGATGCCCAGAATAATATCCTGGGTCGGAGCCACAACCGGCTTGCCGGTGGAAGGGGAGAGGATGTTGTTGGTCGACATCATCAGGGCGCGGACTTCCGTCTGCGCCTCAATGGACAGCGGTACATGCACAGCCATCTGATCGCCGTCAAAGTCGGCATTGAATGCAGTACAAACCAGCGGATGCAGCTGAATGGCCTTGCCTTCGATCAGGATCGGCTCAAATGCCTGGATACCCAGACGGTGCAGGGTCGGTGCGCGGTTGAGCATGACAGGATGTTCCTGAATGACCTCTTCGAGAATATCCCAGACTTCCGGAATACCCTGCTCGACAAGCTTCTTGGCCTGCTTGATGGTGCTGGCCAGAAGGCGGGACTCCAGCTTCTGATAGATAAATGGTTTGAACAACTCGAGAGCCATGGTCTTGGGCAGACCGCACTGATGCAGCTTCAATTCCGGACCGACAACGATCACCGAACGACCGGAGTAATCGACGCGCTTACCGAGCAGGTTCTGACGGAACCGGCCCTGCTTGCCCTTGATGATATCGGACAACGACTTCAGCGGACGACGGTTGTTTCCGGTAATCGGCTTGGTCTTGCGCGAGTTGTCGAACAGCGCATCCACTGATTCCTGCAACATGCGCTTTTCGTTGCGCGTGATGATTTCCGGCGCCTTCAGTTCGAGAAGCCTCTTCAGACGGTTGTTGCGGTTGATCACCCGGCGATACAGATCGTTAAGATCGGAGGTTGCGAAGCGACCACCATCGAGCGGCACCAGTGGACGCAGCTCAGGCGGCAGCACTGGAATCACTTCCAGAATCATGCGTTCCGGACGATTACCCGATTCCACCATGGCTTCCACGGTCTTCAGGCGTTTGGTCAGCTTGGCCAGACGGGTTTCCGCCTTGGTGGCAGCAATCTGGGCACGCAGCGAGGTGCGCTCTTCCACCAGATCGACACCGGCAAGCATTTCACGCACGGCCTCGGCACCCATGCTGGCACGGAACTCTTCACCGTACTCATCAAAGGCCTCGAGATATTCCTCTTCGGTCATGATCTGGTACTGATCAAGCGAAGTCAGGCCGGGATCGAGCACCACATAGGACTCGAAATACAGGATGCGCTCCAGCTCTTTCAGAGTCTTGTCGAGCAGCAGGCCGATACGCGAAGGCAAGCTCTTCAAAAACCAGATATGAGCAACCGGTGCTGCCAGCTCAATATGGCCCATACGCTCGCGGCGCACCTTGGACTGAATCACTTCAACGCCACACTTCTCGCACACCACGCCGCGATGCTTGAGGCGCTTGTACTTGCCGCACAGGCACTCGTAATCGCGCACCGGTCCGAAAATCTTGGCGCAGAACAGGCCATCACGTTCCGGCTTAAACGTCCGGTAGTTAATCGTCTCAGGCTTCTTCACTTCGCCGTACGACCAGGAGCGAATCTTCTCGGGGCTGGCCAGGCTTACCTTCAGGCCATCGAATTCCTCGATGCCGCTTGGCTTTTGGAACAGGTTCAGTACGTCACGCATGGCTTAGCTCTCCTGACTTACTTTTGGTCGTTTGACCATTTCAAGGTCAATGCCCAGAGCATTGAGTTCCTTGGTCATCACATTGAACGATTCCGGAATACCGGCGTGGAAGGTCATATCACCGCGCACGATAGATTCGTACATAGCGGTACGTCCGGCCACGTCATCCGACTTGACGGTAAGCATTTCCTGCAGCGTATAGGCTGCGCCGTACGCCTGCAGCGCCCACACTTCCATTTCACCGAAGCGCTGGCCGCCGAATTGCGCCTTGCCGCCCAGCGGCTGCTGGGTGACGAGCGAGTACGGACCGGTTGAACGGGCATGAATCTTCTCGTCCACCAGATGGTGAAGCTTGAGGATATACATATAGCCGATGGTCACAGGACTATCGAAGGCATCGCCTGTCTTGCCATCAAACAGCTGTACCTGTCCGGATTCCGGCAGGTCGGCAAGCTTGAGAAGATCACGAATCTGGCCTTCCTTGGCGCCATCGAACACCGGCGTCGCAATAGGCACGCCACCCTTCAATTGCTCAGCCAGTTCAACCAGATCAGCCTTGTTCATGCCGATGATCTTTTCCACGGCTTCGCTATCGCCGGCATAAGCCTGCAACATGAAGTCCTTCAGTTCCGAGCCTTCGCTGCGGCTATTAAGGATGTTGGCAATCTTGCGACCCAGGCCATGCGCCGCCAGCCCCATATGAATCTCGAGAATCTGACCGATATTCATACGCGAAGGCACGCCCAACGGATTCAGACAGATATCCACCGGGGTTCCGTCAGCCATGTACGGCATGTCTTCTTCCGGAACGATAATGGAAATAACGCCCTTGTTACCGTGCCGGCCGGCCATCTTGTCGCCCGGCTGCAGCTTGCGCTTCACAGCCAGGAACACCTTGACCACCTTGATCACGCCCGGCTGCAATTCAGAGCCCTCACGAGCCTTGGAAACCTTGTCCTCGAAGCGCTTCTCCAAACGGGCGCGCTCCTTGTCCATGCTTTCCAGAATACCGGCTACGCTTTCATTAATCTTATCATCGTCTACCGAAATGGCGGAAAGTTCACGCAGTTTCTGACCCTCAAGGTAGGCCGCAGTAATCTCATCGCCCTTCTTCAAGCCCTTGGCCTTGACTGCCTTGCGGCCGGCAAACAACTTGTTCAGACGCGCAACCACGTTGGCCTCAAGAATACGGCGCTCTTCTTCCTTGTCGCGGTAGAGCAGTTCGACTTCCTCTTCCTCGATGAATTTGGCGCGCTCGTCCTTTTCGTCGCCACGGCGGGTGAACACCTGCACATCGACAACTACGCCCTCATCGCCCGGCTTGACGCGCAAGCTTGTGTCGCGCACATCAGATGCCTTCTCACCGAAGATGGCACGCAGCAGCTTTTCTTCAGGGGACAGCTGGGTTTCACCCTTGGGGGTAATCTTACCGACCAGAATATCGCCCGGCTTGACCTCGGCACCAACAACGGCAATGCCTGAGTCATCGAGATGACGCAGGGCATCCTCACCGACATTGGGGATATCCCGCGTGATTTCCTCGTCGCCCAGCTTGGTCTGACGCGCCACACCTTCAAACTCTTCGATATGG
>CAZQTO010000040.1:0-16430 GCA_964596375.1 uncultured Zetaproteobacteria bacterium
GCAGCGCGACTACAGCTATCTGCGCCGTCTCTGGGATGAGATTCGCATCAAGAGCGATTCCGCCCCCTCCCCTTCGCTGATCTATCTTGAGGGTGATCTGGCCACGCGTGCCATTCGCGACCACTTCACCGACGATATCCAGGAAATCTGGGTGGATCAGCAGGACATCTACCAGCGCACCAAGCAATTCGTACACGCCGTACTGCCGGGCAAGGAAAAGCTGGTCAAACTGTATCGTGGCAAAAAACCGCTGTTCCGCCACTACGGCATCGAGGATCAGTGCGAGGAAATCCACGAGCGTGAAATCCGTCTACCTTCCGGCGGCTCGATTGTGCTCGACCCGACCGAAGCCCTTACCTCCATCGATATCAATTCATCGCGCTCAACCGGTCAAAAGCATATCGATGACACGGCACTGGCCACCAATCTTGAGGCAGCTCAGGAAATTGCCCGTCAGTTGCGCATTCGCGATATCGGCGGCCTGATTGTCATCGACTTTATCGATATGGCCAATCGCAAGCATGCGCAACAGGTTGAGGAAATGCTGCGTGACACCTGCAAGCCGGACAAGGCACGCATTCAGTTTGCGCGCATTTCCCGCTTCGGCCTGCTGGAGATGTCGCGACAGCGCCTGCGCCCATCCATTCGCGAATCAACAACGGAAACGTGCCCGCGCTGTCTGGGTCGCGGCCGGGTTCGTATTGTCGAATCCATGGCACTGCAAATGCTGACACGCATGGAAGATTATGCTGAGGCAGGCAAAGGCCCTGTCCTGCTGGTACAGGTTCCCAAGGATACCGGCGAGTATCTGATGAATAACAAGCGCAACTACATCAATCGCACCGAGGAAAATTACGAAGTGCAGATCAATCTGCAGATTCGTCCCGACCTTGAGATTCCGCATTACCGCATCGAACGCCAGTGGACCGATGATGGGCAACAGCGGATCGCCGTGCTGGAAGATACCATGAAGGGCAAGAAACCAGCCCGCGGTGGACGCAAGCTCAAGCCGTCCGTCCCTATCGTCGGCATTCCAACCTTTGAGGATGAAGTTGCGCCTGAAAAGGAAGAAAAAGGCAGCTTGCTGACCAAGATCAGCGGCCTGCTATTCGGTCCAGTGCAGCGGCGCAAGGAAGAAGCCGAGCGCAAAGCCGAAGCCGAGCGCAAAGCCAAGGAAGATGCGGAACGGGCCGAGCGAAACAGCAATCGGCGTCGTGGTGGACGGCGGCGCGGTGGCCGCGGACGTCGCCCCGCTGCTGAGAATGCAGCAGAGAAGAACAATACCCAGACGCAGGAGAATAACTCTGCGGATAGCCCGGCAAGTGAGCCTAAAAAAGGCGAAGGCAAACCAAGCCGGAACAGGCGGCCGAGAAAGCGCAAGGAACCTGGTGAAAAGGTCCAGGCAACGGAAACCCCTGCTGTAAGCGAAGATAAATCGCAAAATGCGCAGCCGGATGAGGCCAAAACAGAAGGCAATGGCACTGCACGTCGCCGTCGCCGTCGCCGTCCACGTCGCCCGGCTGGAGAGCAGGGTGCAACAAGCCAGGAGAATGGTTCGGAACAGACTTCTTCTGCCGGCAAGGATCAACAAGGTAACGAGGGCAAGGCTGAAGCAGCTCAGCGCAAACCGGAGCCCGTTTCCGCACCTGCACCAGCCTCCACCTCTGCGGGAGAGTGAAACAAGCTGACGAGGCCGTTCAGTGCATCAGTATTACCATTGATGATGCACTGAACGGCCAACGCCTCGACCAAGCGCTGGCGTCGGCCTGCGACCTGTCACGCAGCCGTATTCAACAATTGATTGCAGACGGCAAGGTGTTCAAACGTCCTCTCAGCTCCGCCGGCGACATCGGGTTGGAAACAGTACGCAAACATGCTGTTCGGGTCGCCCTGCGACAGACATATGAGATTCATATACCCCCTAGCGAACCTCTGGCATTGCAGGCCGAAGATATTGCTCTCGACATTCTGTTTGAAGACGAGCATCTGATTGTCGTTAACAAACGGCCCGGTATGGTGGTGCATCCCTCACACGGACACGACACCGGCACACTCGTGCATGCCTTGCTGCACCACTGTCCAAACCTTCCCGGCATCAATGGCGTGGAACGACCGGGCATTGTCCACCGCATCGACAAAGACACTTCCGGCAGCCTGATCGTCGCCAAAACGGAGCTTGCACACCAGCGACTGGTCGAGATGTTCGCCCGGCACGATATCCGCCGTGAATATCTGGCATGGTGTCGCGGCGCTCCGGTCTGGAAAGAACAGCGTATCGACCTGCCCATTGCCCGTCATCCGCAGCAGCGACAGAAAATGAGCGTCCAGGAACATGGCAAACCGGCCATTACCATAGCCCGTGTCGAAATCAGTTATAAACGCGATTTCAGCCGTCTCCGCCTCAACCTGCACACCGGACGAACACACCAGATTCGTGTTCATCTAAGTCATCAGCATCTACCCATTCTCGGCGATGCTGTTTATGCGCGCAGCTATAATCCGGGTAGCAAGATCCCCCGTCTCGCACGGCAGGCAATCCTGAATCTGAAGCGACAGGCCCTGCATGCAGAGGTGCTCGGCATGAATCACCCCATCAGCGGCACCCCGCTTCTGTTCACAGCCCCCCTGCCCGATGACCTTGTACAACTCTCCACGGCGCTGGATATGGCTTATGCCTGAACCCTGCTTCCTGCGCTCGCCGCTTTTGGCAGCTCACGGCATGCACGGTATTTTCAGCCTGCGCAACGGAGGCGTCAGCCCTCCTCCATTCGACAGCCTGAATCTGGCGGATGACACAGGTGATGATGCCGCCCTGGTAAAGAAAAATCTCGACATCCTGATCCGTCAAAGTGGTATCAACAGCGTGCCACACCGGTCTGTGCAGGTGCATGATTGCCAAACCCTTTTATGCAGTGGTGCCGGCCGCATGCACAATGAACAAGCCGATATTCTATTAAGCGGCGATGGGAATGCGGTCGCCGTACGCGTAGCCGACTGCACGCCCATCCTGCTGGCCGATCCGACAACAGGGCTTGTTGCAGCCGTCCATGCAGGCTGGCGCGGCACAGTGGATAGGGTGGCTGCACATGCCATTGGGAGCATGCTCAATGCCGGGGCCACGACGGGCAATATTCTGGCCTGCATCGGCCCCTGCATCGGCCTCTGCTGTTTTCAAATCGGTCCGGAAACAGCCGACATCCTGAGTCGCAGCAGTCCTGGTGCAGAGGCCTTTGTACAGGCCAGAGATGGCCAATATTTTGCCGACCTTACCGCACTCAACCGTCTGCAGCTTGCGCAGGCTGGAATCGGGCAGGCGAATATCGAATACCTGGTGAAAGCCCCCGCTGCCTGCACGTGCTGCAATGCACAACATTTCTTTTCCTACCGCAGGGACGGTCAGGCCAGCGGGCGACATCTAGCCATTGTCGCACCCATAAGGTCTGCATAGAGTGCGCGCATGAAAAAGTTCGTATGCATCATGTTCATTTCCCTGCTGGCCGCTGGTTGTGCCAGTGACAAGAATATTGGGAAAAGCCCGGCCGAGATAGATTATGAAGCGGTCAAGCAGAAACTGGATAAGGGGAAATACACCGAGGCCAACATGCTTCTGTCGGACTACGGGACCAAGCATCCCTACAGCAAATACACTGTTCAGGCTGAGCTGTTAAGGGTGTTTGCCAGCTACAAGGGACACGAATACATCCTCACCGAGATTCTCAGCAAGGAATTCATCGAACGCCACCCGCGTCATCCGAATGTGGATTACGCCAAATATATGCTGGCCATGAGCCACTATATGCAATCCTCCGCGGCAGAACACGATCAGGAACAGAGCAGGCAAGCTGTCGAGACGTTCAGGCGCCTGCTCAGCGAACACCCCAAAAGCGAATACGCCAGGGATGGGCAGCGTCGCCTGCAACTGCTGTATACCCGCCTGGCAGGTCATGAGCTGACTGTTGGCAAGTATTATTACGATAAGGGCCGCTATGTGGCTGCCGCCAATCGCTTCCAGGCGATCCTGGAGAACTATCAGACAACACCGGCTATTGAGGAAGGCCTGTATTATCTTGCCGCTTCATTCGACAAAATGGGTATCAAGAACAATGCGCGGCAAACCGCCATCCTGCTTAAGCACAACTATCCGGACAGCGAGTGGAGCCGCAAGGCCGAACCGTTTCTATAAACCGGCCGATGCGCCAAATCCATGTCACAATTGCGCTCTGCGCCGCCCTGCTGCTGAGCGCATGCAGCGAATCGGGTGTCAGCGGGGTCAACACCCTGCTTAATGCTCGCGATGCCAGCATCAACAACAGGGACATCACCGCCTATTCCGAACTGATTGCCGATGATTATCAGGGCAGACAATTAGGCAAGGCGGACATCATCAAACACATGCAGCAGATGTTCGACCAATTCACCCGGATAGAAATGGAAAGCTTTGGTCGCGATATCTTTATTCAAGATGATACACATGCGCGAGCCGCGCAGTCCTATCGCATGAAAGTCTTGATGGACGGCAGCTGGCGCGAAATGCTGCAAAGGGAGGAATTATCCCTGGTCCGCAGTGAATCCGGCTGGAAAATCAGTAGCGGTTTATAAACGCGAACCACAAAAAAGGGGCTCCTCGGAGCCCCTTTTGCTTTTATCGGTAAACGACCCTAGAACTTGTAGCTGATGGAAGCAGCCAGCATATGCACCTGCGATTTATAATCGCCGTTCTTGACCGTATTAGGCGACCCGGCCGGTGTGGCCGGAGAGGCCGTCTGGTTACGCTTCACGAAATACACATAACCGTAGAATAGATCGAGCGTGGTCTGCGCATTGATATCGTAGCCATAACCGAAGGAAACAATATGCCTGTCGTTATCCGGCGTGGACGGAGACCAGTCAACATTACTGCTCGGCGTCGGATCAAACACATAGCCGAAACGCGTCCGGACCGTCGGGCTATAGGCCCATTCCGCACCCAGCCTGAAAGCCGTTGTCGCCTTCCAGTTTCTCGGATCGTTGGTTGATCCGGTAGCCGTAGCACCGATGGCTGTTTGAAGGGAAGAAACAGCAGTGCGATAAGCAGCAGTGTTGTAGGTGATAACGATAGCATCGTAGGTTTTCCAGTTCACCCAATCGACATCGGCACTTAACAACCAGTCCTTGTTCGGTCTGTAGGCGAGACCAACATTGACCTGATCCGGCAAGGTCACCTTCGATTTAGCTCCGGAGGTGGTGGCGCCAAAGGTGTTCTTCAAGGTTCCGCCGGCTATAGCCGTTCCATCAATATTGACTTTGATCTTGCTGCGATAAGAAACGCCAAAGCTGAAATTATCCTGCTTGTACATCAGCGAAGCGTTACCGCCCCAACCGTCACCATTACCATTCAGGTTCTGGTTCGAGCTGTTCAAGTCGACATTGAGTAATTTGCCATAATTAGCACCGGCGGCAATGGAAAGATTATCGCTGATTTTGTACACGAGACTCGGATTAACCTGAAACATCTGGATACGCGAGAAGGTATTCTTGGAAGCAAACGGCCCTGTCGTAGACCAGTCTGTTTCCAGGCCAAACGGTGAATTAACACCGATGGAGCCACCCAAACCGGACGATTCATTCATATAAGTATAGTAGACATGCGGAATGAAAAAGGTGCCGCCTCCCTCCTGAGTGGATCCGCCAGCCCCGGTAGTAGCTGCATTCGATGAATATTTGACTCCCGGAACCATCAGCACAGCACTGCCACCCATCAATTGACTGCCCTGGGTAAAGGCTACACCAGCAGGGTTGTGCCAGGCTGCCGAGGCATCATCGGCTACAGCAGTGAAGGCGCTTCCCATACCGGAAGCCCGGGTCGCCATTTCTCCTATCTGGAATCCACCGGCAACTGCCAGCGTGGAAAAACCCATAATAGAACACAGAACCAACCCCGATCGAACACATGCTTGGTACGCGGATACCTTCATATCACCTTCCTCCTTGTTCCCTAAGCTGTGGAGCATAAAGGCAGCGGCCGAGTAAGTAAATCGCGTAAAAACCGTCAGAAACGAAGCAGGAAACGCACGATACGCCGGACCTTGTCGCTGAACAGGCTCGGTGTGTAGTAGCTGCCAGCGATGCGTTTATTCACCTCAGCCAGCGTTGGATAGGGAGCAATCATGCCGGCCATGGCTGCGATTTTCATTTTTTGACTGATGGCCAGGACCCATGGCTGAATCAACTCACCGGCATGCAGGCCGACGATACTGGCGCCAAGAATACGCCCCGCCTTGTCGGTCACGACCTTGACCAGCCCCTCTGTGCGCCGCTCGGCTTGAGCCCGGTCGTTCTCGTCAAACCCCCAGCGCAATACCCGGATTTTTCCTGCCTGACCGGCATCAGCCTCAGTCATACCGACATGTGCCAATTCCGGATCGGTATAAGTCACCCAGGGTACAGCCGAATAGTCAACCTTGGCAGGCAATCGGAACAGCATATTACGAATCACAATACCTGCCTGATAGGCAGCCATATGGGTGAACTGATAAGGTCCGGCCACATCGCCAATGGCAAAGATGCGCTTGTTCGAACTACGCAGCCGCGCATCCACCTGAATACCCTGCGCCGTATAGGAAACTCGCGCAGCTTCAAGATTCAGGCCGCTCACATTGGCTCGCCGGCCGGTAGAAATCAGCAGATGACTGCCGTGCACGCACTGCTTCCCGGCATCGGTTGCACAGTAGGCTGCAATGCCCTCCTTGGTCATCTCAATGCGCAGGTCACGGCCACCCTCGTAGAAGGTAATTCCCTCTTCTGCCAGGTGGTCGATAACAATTTTGCTTAGCTCGGGATCATCCTTGGGCAACAGGCGCGCCACCTCCATCACCGTTACCTTCGCCCCGAGCCTCCGATGCGCCTGCGCCATCTCCATGCCGATAGGACCTCCGCCAATGACAATCAAATGCTCAACCTTTTTCTTGTTGGTAAAGATATTCTCATTGGTGAAGTAATCGACCTGATCGAGCCCTTCAATCGGCGGCACGAAGGGAGAAGAGCCGGTAGCAAGCACGAAGAATTTTGCCTGAATCAAACTATCGCCAGCCTTGAGCGTTTGCTTGTCAACAAACTCCCCGGCAGCCCGGATAACATTCACACCCAGCCCCTCGAAGCGCTCGACGGAATCATTCGGTGCAATTGCGGCTATCACCTCGTGCACATGCCGGTTCACGGCCACCCAATCAGTAAGTGGATCCGCAATCTCCAGACCGAAACGAGAGGCCTCCCGTGCAGCCTGAGCCCTTTCTCCTGCCGCCAGCAAGGCCTTGGATGGCACACAGCCGGTATTCAGGCAATCGCCACCCATCTCACCCTTCTCAACCAGCACCACCCGGGCACCCATCTGCACAGCCCCTGCCGCCACCGACAAACCGCCGGAACCGGCGCCGATTACACAGATATCCGTCTTCAACATGCCACTCATTCAATCCCCTCCCTGCTATCCATCTGTTTGGATCGAAGTGTCTTGTATGCAACGGGTAACAGGGCCAGCAGTGCAAGGCCGCTCAGCGCAGCAATCATTTCTGGTGTCATCACGCCCTGTAGTGAGAAAGATTCACCGCTGTCGAACACACTTCCCAGGCCTGCACCGGCCAGGGCAAACACAAGGCCTCCCGGCAGAATACCGAACAGCGTGGCTATCACATAGATACGCAGTGGCACACCGAGAAAGGCCGGAGCCAGATTGACCAGAAAGAAGGGGAAAATCGGTATCAGCCGCAGTACGAACATATAGCTCCAGGCAT
Source organism: uncultured Zetaproteobacteria bacterium (assembly GCA_964596375.1). Lineage (GTDB taxonomy): Bacteria > Pseudomonadota > Zetaproteobacteria > Mariprofundales > Mariprofundaceae > UBA1543. The sequence goes on from CAZQTO010000040.1 coordinate 7,770, forward strand.
TGGCTTCGAAACCGGCCTGCATGCGTTTAAGAACAGGGCCGGCCCTGGCCAGCAAGAAATCACCCAGCGACGACTTGGCAATAAGAAACAATGCCGTGGCCCCCACGGTTGCACCGACCACTGCGTATGCGCCTCCGGCCAGCGTGCCGAAGATAAAGCCACCACTGACGGTCATCAGGGTAGCACCCGGTAGTGAAAATGTGACGATGAGAATATACAGGCCTATATAGGCCAAGGGCGCCAGCCAGGCATGCGCAGAAGTCCAGTTCAGAAGCGTCTGGCGATGCTCTCTCAGAGCGGAGAATGTTAGGTAACGATCCAAATCCAGTGCGAAAAAGGCAAATGCTCCGAGGATCAGAACCAGAAGCGGCAGCAGACGCTGCCATGAAAAACGACTTTTATGACTTGTTTCGCTCATTCTCAATTCTCCGTAGCAATCATCATGGCCCAAGCCAGACGAAACGGCCAGCCAAACATGGCCAGATATCGATTCGTTTGCATATGGGTGATGCTTGGTCGGTTTTGCGGCCCTACGATTACACTTTGCTATGGATTAGCGAAAAGGATGGCGCTGTAAAATCAGGCTGCCAGTGTCAAATCCGCCATTTTTGCCTCAATCTCAGCCACATCGCAACGCGATGCCGCGGCTGTCTTGAATACAAACGGCCAGAAGCAGGCCTCGCGGACGAAATAACAGGAATGTCCATGCTGTCGCACCAGCAAGCCGCCGGATATTTGTTCAACTTGCATCTCCGTAACACCGGAAAATGATCTGGCTATCTGTTGTGCTCGCTGAGAATTCATATCGGCCTCCTGAAAATGCACCTAACCTTTCTATCGCATAATTCGGGCCAACATTAAGTCGGCAATACGCTCGACATATCAATATCTCTGGCTGGGATGTTGCCTGAGCCTGCTTGCTTATACAGCGCTTTGCTTACATGGAGTTTGTTTGGTCACTCGGGGAGGTGTGCAGATGGATCCTGCCTGTTCCACCCCTGCTCTTGCTTAGCAAGGTTGGCAAACTGCAATCAGGCTTCCAGCCTCATCTCAATCTCGGCCACATCGTGGCTGGATTTGCCTGCAATCTTGAACACGAAAGGCCAGAAGCAGGATTCGCGCATAAAAAAACGGGAATGCCGCTGATGATGCACAAGAAGTCCCCCGAACACTTCCTCCACCTGCACCTCCCCTATCTGGGAGAATGAGTTGGCGATCTGACGAGCGCGTTGAATATTCATAGCTTCCTCCTTGCTTTAAAACGACATCAGCCGCCGTAAACAAGGCGAAACATGGCCGGCCGGAACGACCAGCAACATGCGCTACGTCACACTATGATGATGCTAAGGATGCTCTGAGAAGCTCAGAGTATCCGTGAGCTATTTAAGAACGTTCAACCTCTGCACTGCTGCCTGAATTTCGACCTGCTGGGCACGTAATGCATCCAATTCCTGCTCGGCTTTGGCAACCACCTCCGCAGGCGCTTTATCGCGATACTTCGGATTGGATAGTCGAGCCAACAATTTCTCAACTTCCTTTTCCAGCTTGCCATGGGACTTATCGAGTCTGGCCAGTTCCTCATCCACATCCACCAGACCTGCCAGCGGTACATATACCGTTGCTCCATCGATAGGCGCCACGGCGGCGCCCTCAATCTCCGCATCACGCGGCAGGAAGTCGAGCTGTTGCAGACGGGCCAAAGCACACATCGTGTCCTTATGCGCTGCAAGCATGCCCTGCAAATCGGCATCGCAAGCCACGCTGGCGGAAAGTTTACGTGCTGGTGAAATATTCATCTCACCGCGAATCGAACGGATGCCCGAAACCACGTTCATCACATGCCGCATGCTGGTGCCGGCCTCAACGAAATCCGGGCCATTCCAGCCCTGCCCCAGCCATTCGCTCGACACCAGCCTGGCCGACTCGCCGTGCAGCGTCTGCCACAGGGCCTCGGAAATGAACGGACAGATCGGATGCAGCAGGCGCAGCCAGCCATCCAGTGCTGTGAGCAGGGTGATCTGCGTTTCCAGCTTGGCAGCCTCATCCTCGCCATACAGAGCCACCTTGGCCGCCTCCACATACCAATCGCAATACACACCCCAGACAAAGGCATACAGATTCGTTGCAGCTTCATTAAAACGATATTCGACCAGCGCCTTATCCACCTCGCGGGCACAGCTATCGAGTTCGAACAACACCCAGCGATTGATCGCCGAGCTTGGCACAAAAGTGGCGTCAGGAGCCGCATCACCACGATTCATGAACACAAAACGCGCCGCATTCCATATCTTGTTCATGAAGTTGCGGTTGGAGGCAATACGCTCCACATCAAGCTTCACATCGCGCCCGGGGGTGGCCATATGGGCCAGCGTGAAACGCAGCGCATCGGAACCGTACTGTTCAACCATATCCAGCGGATCGACCACATTGCCTTTCGACTTACTCATCTTCTGCCCGGATGCATCGCGAATCAGGGCATGGATATACACATCGCGGAACGGCACCTTGCCGGTGAACTTTATGCCCATCATGATCATGCGGGCCACCCAGAAGAAAATGATGTCGAAACCGGTAACCAGCACACTGGTCGGATAAAATGTTTCCAGTTCTTTGGTGTTTTCAGGCCAACCCAGGGTCGTGAATGGCCACAGGCCGGAGGAGAACCATGTATCCAGCACATCCTCGTCCTGCCTGATGTTCGTGCCACCACAACCCTCACAGCGCTCCGGTGTCCCGCGTGACACAGTGATATGCTCGCAATCACCGCAATACCAGGCCGGAATGCGATGCCCCCACCACAACTGGCGCGAGATGCACCAATCCTGAATATTGCGCATCCATTCGAAATAGGTCTTTTCCCAGTGCTTGGGCACAAAGCGGATGTCGCCATCCTCCACGGCCTTAATGGCCGGATCGGCCAGCGGTTGAATTTTCACATACCACTGGTCGGTCAGATAAGGCTCAAGCACGGCATGCGAACGGTCGCCGCGCCCCACCTGATGCGTGTGTTCATCGATCTTGTACAACAAGCCGGCGGCATCCAGATCAGCCACCACATACTCGCGCGCTTCGTAACGCTCCATACCGCGGTACTTCTCCGGTACGTATTCATCGTCCACCATGTGTGCGCGCGGGCTAAGGATGTTGATCAGCGGCAGATCATGCCGGGTGCCGACATCATAGTCGTTGAAATCATGGGCTGGTGTAATCTTCACGCAACCGGTGCCGAATTCGCGGTCCACATAGGTGTCGGCAATCACCGGAATGCTTCTGTCGGTAAGTGGCAACTGTACCTGTTTGCCGATCAGGTGCTGGTAGCGCTCGTCATCCGGATGCACAGCCACGGCTGCATCGCCGAACATGGTTTCAGGTCTGGTCGTGGCAACGATGATGTGCTTCTCGGGCTCATCCACCAGCGGGTAGCACATATGCCACAAATGACCCTGCTCCTCCTCATGCTGCACCTCAAGATCGGAGACCGCCGTTTCCAGCACAGGGTCCCAGTTCACCAACCGTTTGCCGCGATAGATTAGTCCCTCATCATAAAGACGGACAAAAACCTCGCGCACAGCTTCCGACAAGCCTTCATCGAGGGTAAAACGCTCGCGCGACCAGTCACAGGAACAACCCAGACGCTTCAGCTGGCCGACGATGGTACCGCCGGAATGTTCCTTCCACTGCCAAACCCGGTCGAGGAAGCGCTCGCGGCCCATGTCGCGCCGGTGCAGTCCCTCTTTGTCCAGCAGGCGCTCGACCACCATCTGCGTGGCGATGCCGGCATGATCGGTACCCGGCTGCCACAAGGTGGCCTTCCCCTTCATGCGCTGCCAGCGAATCAGGATATCCTGCAGGGTATAGGAAAATGCGTGCCCCATATGCAAGGTGCCGGTCACATTGGGTGGCGGAATCACGATACAATAGGACTCGTCGGCATCTTTGGGCATGAAGGCTTCGGAATTCAACCACTGCTCGGAAATTGCCGCTTCCATTGCATGCGGTTCGTAGGCCTTGGCCAATTCTGGGGCTTGCTCGCTCATCTCGCTTCCTGATTTCCTGGTTATTGTCTTACTCAGCTCTATATATCGCCGGATGATTCATTATCGCCATCCTGATGCGAAGATGACTCTGCCTGCCCGGATACATGTTTATTGACGGCTTCGGCAAACCATTCAGCCAAAATGGCCGGAAGCTCTGTCTGCAAACGGGCGTTGATGTCCGTAGTGATTTGCTCGATCAGCCCTTGCGTATCCACGAATGGCGTATCAGCAACTGTTTCAAATTCCGCATCGCCGGCATCTTCGACAGGCGCAGGCTCGGCTTGCACAAAAACCGTTTCCGCTTCGGTCAGTTCCACACTCGCATCGGCATCCCCGGTCTGCTCTTCACCGGGCTCGTCATCATGCACAAAGGCCAAAGGAAGGTCAGGGGTATGCTCCACCTGCATATCCTCACTGAGCAGAATGCGCCTGGCACCAGAATGAACTTCTGGTGGCACATCCTTTTCTTCTGTATCCGCTTCTACCGGAAGGTTGGTGGGGTGATCGTCCATGTCGGCTGCGTCGGCCGCCTGCTGGAGTTCATCCTTATGCTGTGCAGCCAGATGTTGTTCGTCCTGGCTCGCCTGCAACTCATCGCCAGCCTCGTCGCCTTCCATGTCGGCGGCGATCTCGTCATCGTTGGTAGCCGTATCCCTGCGGCGTTTATCCTTTTGCTCCGCATCATCCTGTGCTTCGCCCTCTTTAAGCAGGGCATCGATGCTTTTCAGGATATCGTCGATATTTGTGTCGTCAGCCATGCAAGCATGCTACGAATAGCGCGCAGCTTGGCAAAGGTTCCTTGGCCCTGCTATTTGGCCGTGGAAGCCAGATATTGCGGATTCATACCCATTTGACGATAACTGCGGAAGCGTTCACGCGAGGCCTGCATCAACGGCGCGCTCCACGCATCGACAAAATCGACAATGCTGGCAAAGCCATCAAGCTCAGGCGGCACCTCGCAGGATCCGTTGATCAGCACGGCTGGCTGATTATCACGGCACATCTGCATGGAAAGCAGAATGGGATGCTGCGCATTCTCCTCTGTATTTTCAGCAGCCACACCGTGCGCCAGAAAAGACTCGGGATGAATGGTCCACAGACGTTCGTCGAGCTTGGCCATAAAGCCTGCATCAGGGCACAGAATCAGCACATGCGGCGTCAGACGGCCGCGTCTGAGCAACAAGCGGGCAATCCCTTCGATACGATCCGGTTCATCGAGTCGTTCGAAATACACCTTGCTATCCACGCGGCTCTGCCCCCATGGCATCCTTCCAGCGGCGCATCACAATCAGCAGGGTCGCAATCGGCAGCACAAAGGCCAGCGACTGTGCCGTTGCCGGCTGCATCTGATAACCCAGGCCCAGCACCGCAGCCAGGATAATCGCCAGCATGCCGGAGACCTTCCACGACCACGGCGAGGCCTGCCAGCGCTGCACCGGCCATGTAACCGACCAGCGCCATGCAGCTTCCATGCACAGCGCGCCAAGAACCACCCCGACGGTGACATCCAGAGGGAAATGCACACCACCGTAAATCCGTCCGAGAGCCGCCATCGCAAATAATATCGCCACAAGCCAGGCTCGGGCATCGTGCATACGCCACAGGATGAATGCGGCCAGCAACATCACGCCGTCCGAGGTGGCATGACCTGAAGGGAAGGAATGCGAGGTATATGCTGCCCCGAGAATATGCACGTTATCCAACACCGCCGGAGGACGCGGCAGATCGAACAGGTGCTTGAGCAATTGGGCCAATAGCCCGGAAGCGATAAAGGCCAGCATGGCAGCCAGGCCGAGACGCAGGCGAAACAGCATGAGCAGCGCACAAAGCAGGGCAATAACCAGACCGTCGCCCAAACCGCTGACGAGGCCAAAGAAGGCATCAAGCCACGGATTGTGCGCATCGTTGATCAGCCGGAACAGCGCGATATTGATACCTGATTCATGCATAAGCGGACGCTAACGACTGATGCGCCAGCGCGCTATGCCGATATCATTGTGAGAGCCAGATCAGGACAGCAAGGCCTCGTAGCGTGCCGGTGAAAAACCCACTTCCAGGTGCCCGGCAAGCTCCAGCACCGGACGCTTGATCAGGGCCGGATGCTCTACCATCAGCGCAATGGCACGCGCCTCATCCATGTCCTGCTTGTCGGAGTCACTCAATGCCCGCCAGGTCAGGCCACGTCGATTGAGCAGCGTCTCCCAGCCTACGCTGGCACACCATGCGGCAACCCTTTCGCTGTCAATGCCCGCAACCCTGAAATTGTGGAAAGTATAGGCAAGATCGGCGTCATCCAGCCAGCGCATCGCCTTCTTCATCGTATCGCAATTTTTGATGCCGTAGATCGTCAGCATGGAAATATCCTGAAACTTATATAAGACCCAAAACATCACCCATGCCATACCATCCGGCAGGCCGGTCCTGCAGCCATCTGGCGGCACGCACTGCGCCACGCGCAAACACCATGCGGTCGGTGGCAATATGATTGATCTCGATGCGCTCCTCATCGGAAACAAACATCGCCTTGTGTTCACCAACAATCGAGCCTGCACGCATCACCGAAAAGCCGATATCGCCACGCTTACGCGCTCCGGTAATCCCCTCACGCGCATACACAGCCGCATCATCCAGCGACACACCGCGCCCGGCAGCCAATGCACGCCCCATGGCCAGCGCTGTACCACTCGGCGCATCCACCTTGTGGCGATGATGTGCCTCGAAGATTTCGCCATCGTAATCAGCACCCAGCACAGCGGCCGCCTGCTCAATCAATTGCAGGGCCAGATTCACGCCCACCGAATAATTGGCAGCCATGACAACCGGCGTATCAGCCAGAATGCTGTGCAGTTCATCGAGTTCAGCAGCACTATGCCCGGTGGTGCCGATCACCATGGCAATGCCATGCTCGGCGGCAAAGCGTGCATGCGCCAGCGTGGCTGCAGCCGCAGTAAAATCGATCATCACATCGGCTCCGGAAAGTCCCTCAAGGGAATCGGACAGCTTCACGCCAAGGGTTTCAACCCTGGCCAACTCACCGGCATCGCGGCCGAGTAACTCGCAACCTGAACGCTCGGTCGCACCGACCAGTTCAGCACCTTCCATATCAGTCACCGCACGCACCAGCATGCGTCCCATGCGCCCGGAAGCCCCGGTTATAATTACCCGCATTATTTCACCTCACCGGACAAATCATCCCAGAACTGCTTGGCCTTATCCAGAAACGTTGTGCGCTCGGGATAAACCTCATCTCCTGCTTCACCGGCAAACTGGCGCAACAGATCCTCCTGCCGCTTGCTTAGCTTCTTGGGCACGGCCACATTGACGCGCACGAACAGATCGCCTGTACGATTCACGCGAATATCCGGCACGCCCTTGCCGCGCAGGCGGAAAACCTTGCCACTGTCCGTGCCTGCGGGAATCTTGATCTTGATGCGGCCACTCAGTGTCGGAGCATCCACCTCGGAGCCCAGCACCGCCTGCGGGAAAGTGATAGGCATATCGCAATACAGGTCGGCACCATCACGCTCGAACATCGTGTGCTTCTTCAGCCGCACGACGATATAGAGATCACCGCTTGCCCCGCCCTGCGGCCTGGCCTCACCTTCACCACTAACCCGCACCTGCGCACCATCATAAACACCAGAGGGAATGCGCACCTTAAGTTTCTTTTTTGTTTGCACCAGACCACTGCCGGCACAGTCGGTGCACGGCGACTCGATGCGCTTGCCATGTCCATGGCATTCAGGGCAGGTGCGCCGCATGGCGAAAAAGCCCTGCTGCATCTGCACCTGTCCATGCCCGCCACAAGTGCGGCAGGGAACCGGATGGGTGCCGGGCCTTGCCCCACTGCCCTTGCAGGTGCCACAGGCAATATGCTTGGGAATCTCCAGCTCAACCTCGCGACCATTGGCGGCATCTTCCAGACTCATATCCAGCTGATAACGCAGGTCCGCACCACGATTGGTACGTCCACCACCACCGCCACCACCGAAAATGTCGCCGAATACATCACCGAATACATCACCGAAATCACGGAAGGCATGCGAATCCTGGAAGCCGCCCTTGGCCCAGAAGTCATGCATCTGGTCATCCACTCCGGCGTGTCCGTACTGATCGTAACGTGCCCGCTTTTCCTTATCGGACAGCACCTCGTAGGCCTCGGTTACCTCACGGAATTTCTCCGCAGCAGCATCGTCATCCTTATTGCGGTCGGGATGATATTTCATGGCCAGCTTGCGGTAAGAGCGCTTAATGGCGTTGATATCATCGCTCTTCTGCACACCCAGAATTTCGTAGTAATCGCGTTTTGTCGCCACGCTGTCTCCTTCCCTGTTCATTCAAACTGTCGTCCGACCCAAATGCCAAGGGCCTCCGTTCCCTGCCCCCGATTATGGGGAGAGCAGGCAACGGAGGCCGAAGGCTAGGGTTTGTTAATTCAACAAACCCGGGCCGACTTATTTCTTGTCGTCAACAACCTCGGCATCAACCACTTCGGCATCCTGTGCATCGCTGTTGCCGCCCGATGAGCCCCCTGCATCAGCATCACTACCTGCTGCTCCGCCGGACGAAGCCTCAGCCTGCATCTGCTTGTACACCTCTTCACCAAGCTTCTGCGACTTGGTTG
>CAZQTO010000041.1:0-16245 GCA_964596375.1 uncultured Zetaproteobacteria bacterium
CAAATTTGATTCCGGCACCGGCTGGCCGAGTTACGTACGACCTGTGAACGATACAGCCATCGCTTACCATGATGATCGCAGCCTGTTCGGCAAAAGAACCGAGGTGGTCTGCGCAGCCTGCGAATCGCACCTGGGACACGTGTTTGACGACGGCCCGGCCCCGACCGGTAAACGCTACTGCATCAATTCAGCTTCCCTGAGCTTCAAACCTGAAAACCAAGACGCAGACACCTGACACCAAACCAGTTTACTGAAAATTCAGCTTGAGCATCCGGCCGCCGGTTTGTTCGGCGATGGTTTTGTAGGCGAAGATCGTGTTGGAATCGTTGATGCCCAGCGGCAGGGTGAACACCGGCGCCGGAATATCATGATAATACACCGTATCGGTTGGTGGCTCGTCGCCGATCAGCATATAGGCACTGGGTATCGGCGCATTCTTGGCAATCTCGCGAAAGGCATGACCGACCGTTTCATCGGCACCGACGAACGGGGCACTCTGCATCAGATTATCGAACATCGCGCCCATGGAACCGGTGAAGGTGCCGGTTTTCAGATCGGCATACCAGCTGACGCCTGACAGATGCTTGCCGGAACGGATGGCAATCACGCGCAATACCGGAATCAGGAAAGTAGTCACCCCGTGCATGGAGCCGGTGGCATCAACCACCAGATGCAGCTCATTGCCCGGCAGATCTTTCAGACCCTGGATAAACATATCGAAATCGCGCTTACCCTTCCCGTCTGACAAGCCGGCACTGGCCAGGACTTTGTCCATCTGCTCCTTCACATCCTTGCCGGCCAACTCGTTCATCTCTTCCTGCAACTGTTTGTTCCGCTGCTCGGTCTGGGCCAGTTTCTCGCGTAACTGCTCGACTTCCTGACGGTCCAGTTCCGACTCACCTCCTCCCTGCAACTGCGCATTCACCAGAATCAGCGCAAAAAGAAAAATGAACGCTGCCAGCATGAGCAACGCCATGTCAGAGAAAATCTCATAAAAGTTATCTGGTGAAGAGGGCTGACGTCTACGCATGCCGGGGCTCTAAACTAATCCCGGAAGCGGGCAAACACGCGATTGAGAAAGCCCGGACGAACGCTCAAGGCATAACGGGCATGTCCTGCGGCCAGGTGGCGAATCGGATCATCCTCGGCCAGGGCATTCAGCTCGTGGTGCATCAGCCCCGCCTCTTCCCTAAGGCTTATCATCTCCTTGCGACTGGCCTGCAAGGCAAGGTGAAGCAGCTCCATGCGCTGACTCAATTGCCCCACTGTTGCATCCAAAGCACGAAGATCGCGATCATCGCTGGGCTCCAGATCGGCCGATGCGTACACCAGATAGGTTCGTATCATCAGGTCCTGCAGGCCATTGACCGATGCATCGGTAATCCATGAGAACACACGCAGCAATACGCCACCGAGAACCGAGCCCATCAGCGTGGTATAAAAGGCCACGCCCATGCCGTTCATCGCAGTACGCAGACCATCCACCAGCAGATCCTGATTGATTCCCAGTGCGCCAAGAGCGCCGTGCAGACCGTTCATGGTAATGGTCATGCCGAGCACCGTACCGATCAGACCAAGGGTGATCATCAGATTACCCAGCAGACCGACAAACTGGCTTGTGCGATGCTGGGCCGAAAATTCCACATCGATCAGGGATTCGATATCAATGCGTCCGTTGCGCTCGGCAATGGTACGCAAGGCATCGGTGAACCGGTCAACGATATGGCGACCACCGCGCATGGTGACGCCGGCAATACCTTTCTTTTTCACCATCGCCTCGATCTTGTAGGCACGGAACCATTCGGCTGTCAGGCGCATGGCTTGCATGAAACTCACCGCCACGCCGAGTGCGAACATGCCGAGGATAATCCAGGTGATGCGCGTGGAATCATGCTGGACGAAACCAATCACGTTGGCCTTGCTGTACAGCATGGCGAATACGGTCAGGGCAGAGACACACCAGCCCATCCAAAGCGCGAAGGTTCTGAGCGCCCGCTGATCGGCGGCCCGCTGCACAGTATTTTTACTTGGCATTCAGATATCTCCCTTCGGCTCAATCAAGGATGGCTGCAATTCGTCCGGAGCGATGTGACCGAGCATGTTCAGCATTGTCGCCGCAATATGCGACAGCCCAGGCGTGGTCCGAACATCATCACCATCCGCAGGCTGGCGCAGGGCATAGCTGCCATCAAAATCGGCATCAAAAAGTATGCAGGGCACCGGATTAAGCGAATGCCGGGTCGACGGCTCATCGCCTCCACTTCCATTGCTTACGCGCATCTCTTCAGCATTGCCATGATCGGCCGTAATCAATGCGCAACCGCCAGCTGCCTGTAAGGCATCAACGATACGGCCAACGGCAGCATCCACAGCTTCAATCGCTGCTACCGCCGGTTCCATATGACCGCAATGACCGACCATATCTGCATTGGCAAAATTAATCAGGCCGAAGCCATGCCTGCCAGCAGCAATCAGTTGCACAGCCTTGTCGGCAATTTCCCTGGCCTTCATGGCAGGTGCATCGGCAAAGGTCACACCCTTGTCGGACGGAATCAGAATGTAGTCTTCCATGCTTTTATCAAGCGGCTCGCGGTAACCACCGTTAAAAAAGAAGGTGACGTGTGGATATTTCTGCGTCTCGGTCAAACGGAATTGCCTGATTCCCATCTCCAGCAGACGTCTGCCCAAGGGATTTGCGACCTTGGTCGGCCCCATAAGTTGCAGTGCCGGCAGATTGCGATCTTCATCGTATACCATCATGCCTGCATACAGGACGTTCGGCCCCCGGCCATCATCCCCGCCGCGATCAAAACCGGTAAAATCATCCAACTCGAAGGCCTCGGTGATTTCAATGGCACGATCACCACGGAAATTCATCATCACCACAGCATCGCCATCGCTTACAGTTCCCACCGGTTTATCCGCCGCATCGACAACAACAAACCCGGGAAGATCTTGATCCACAATGCCGGGCGTTTCGGACCTGAAGTGGTCAATTGCAGCCTGCATCGAGGCAAAGCGATGCTCACCCTCGCCATATACCATCAGATTCCAGCCGGCCCCGACCTTCGACCAATCGTTGTCCCGATCCATGATAATGCGTTCGCGACCGCCACCGGAGGCAAAGGCATAATCGAAATCGCTATGCGAATCGATGAACACGAACATCTTTTCTAGCAGCGCCACATACTTCTGCGCGCTCTGAATGCCGACATCGCGGCCATCCAGCAGGGCATGCACGCGCAGGCGACGCACACCGGATTCAAAGGCGTGATCGATCACTGCCCGGAAATGTTCGATATGGGAATGGATGTTTCCATCGGAAAGCAGACCAAGCAGATGCACACAAGCGCCCGTCAAGCCACGCTGTATGACGGCCTTCAGTGCCTCCGACTCAAAGAATGAACCGTCATCAATCGCCTTGTTGATGCGTGTCGGCCCCTGATCGAGAATCTGGCCTGCGCCCATGGTCAGATGACCAACCTCGGATCCACCGAGATCCTTGTTCGACGTCAGGCCGACAAAGGCCCCGTGGGTCATCAGGCGGGTATGCGGATATTCATTCCATAAACGATCAAAGACAGGCGTATGGGCTCTGGAAATAGCATCCTCATCACCACCTGAACCGATTCCCCATCCGTCCATAATGATAAGAAGTGCCGGGGAACGTCCGGCGAAATGTTGTTCAATGGGCTGTCTTGACATGCACACTCCGCTCAAAATACCTTAAAAATCGTCGGGACTATAACACGTATGCCCTGTATTCAAGACAAAAAAAAGCCCGGACGGTTTCCCGCCGAGCTTAATTTGTTTCGCTTAAATGACTCAGGTATCTGTGGTGCGGCCTTTCATGGATATATCGGACAAGATAACCGGCAGCACCAATCCAAGTACTGCAAACATCAGAAAAGCAGGAATAAAGGTCTCTAAATGCATCTGTTTCATCCTCCCGTAAATTAGCTGCGGCCCAAGCTATCGCCCCAATCGTCGCGATGCAAGCGGTGTTAACAAAAGCAACTTACTTGTGTCGATTGTTATTTAATCATTCGGTGAAAACACAAACGGGTCGGAATAAATATCCTGCATCGAAGCTCCCGCCAGAAAGCACTTTTGCCGTAGCGCGTTGACGATGGCGGGATCGCCGCAAATGAATACCCGATAGCCGGTCAGTGAACTCAATACGTGTGCCGGAATGTCGACAAGATTACCCTGCAACCCTCCCTCCGGCGGCTCGCCATGCAGCACAACTGGCGTATAGGTGAGATTCGCATGCTTGGCCTGCAAATCCCGCAAGGCCTGCTCCAGATACAGCCCAGAGGTGGCCAGACTGGCATGAAAAAGATCTACCGGACCGGTATGCCCATGATTCAGCACATCGCGCAGAATACCGTACAGCGGTGCAAGGCCCGTACCTGTGCCAACCAGCAATAAGGGCTGCTCTGTCCTGCCAGCGATGTAAAAACAATCCCCCGCCGGCCCGAAAAACACCACCTCATCGCCGGGTAGCAGAACATCGAACACCCAGTTGCTCATTTTCCCTTCGGGTACCCGTTTGATATGCAATTCCAGAAAATCGTCGCTCTCTATACTGGCCAGAGAGTAGCTGCGGGTAAGTTCATCAGAGGGGCGCAGGAGATTGATAAACTGACCTGCCCGATAGGAAAACCCCGATGGCCGCTCCAGGCGAATACGGGCTACACTTTCGTTAAGAAGCTCCTTCTCTGTCACCTTCACCGTTTTACGCGGCGAAACCGAAGACAGCCCGATACTCATATCACCGCTCGGCTTACAAATGCAGGCAAGAAAGAAATTCTGCTGTTTCAGTGTATCTTTAAGGCCGCTCTGCGACTCAGGTGGTGGCGTCCCCTCCAGCGCACGAATCATGCAGCTCTGGCAGGCACCGCTCTGACACGATGATGGAAGCAACACGCCATGTCGCGTCATGCACTCGAGGATGGTTTCATCCGCAGCGCAAAAGTATTCCTGACCTTCAAATGTAATGGTGGGCATAGCCTGCTCCCGAATAAGATCTTTCTTTCAACCATCCATAGCAAAATGCAGTAAGAGAAAGGGCCCAGATGGGCCCCTCCATTGAAACTGACTACCTGATGCTGCCTTCAGCGATCCAGCACATCATCGCGCGTGCTTTCAGCCACGCCAATAATCGTCTGAATCAGATTCTCCGCAACCCCGAGTTCGGCAAGGGTGGCACGCAAATGCATCAGGATATGATCGAAATGGGAATCGTTCAGGCCCAGCTTGACCAAATGCCTGTGGCCCTCGCGCATATCCTTACCGGTATAGTTATGAGGTCCGCCCATAACCATGGTCAGGAAGGCTTTCTGCTTGGCTGCCTGCTTGCTCATATCCACCCCCTCAAAAAAGGGAAGCACATAGGCATCGGCCAGCACACGGCGATAAAACACATCCACAGCGGCATCTACAGCGGCAGCACCGCCGATCTGCTCATACACGCTGGCTTCAGAAGCTGCGGCAGGTGAGTCTGCTTCCTCCTCCTTGGGCATCAGGCGCCCACCCATGGCAAGATTGGACAGAAGTACCGGAACTATTAAGCCCAGCACGGCGAACATAATAAATGCAGGAATAAATGTTTCGAGATGCATATCAGCGATCCAGCACGTCTTCGCGTGTGCTCTCGGCAACACTGATGACGGTGTCTATGAGTTCCTGTGCAACACCCAATTCAGCCAATGTGGAACGCAGATGGCAAAGAATATGATCGAAATGTGCATCGTTGAGACCCATCTTGACCAGATGCCTGTGCCCTTCACGCATATCCTTACCGGTATAGTTATTCGGGCCGCCGGTAACCATGGTCAGGAAGCCTTTCTGCTTGGCGGCCTGCTTGGACATATCCACCCCAGCAAAGAAGCGGTTCACATAATGATCGCCCAGCACCTTGCGATAGAACACATCCACTGCGGCATTGATGGCAGCCTCACCGCCCAATTGCTCGTAAACAGTACTCATAAATCCTCCATAGTCTTGTGTTTTTGCCCGCAGATATACGTGCAGTCCTCAGGATAACTGGGGTGGACAAAACATGTCAACCCAATATACCATTAGGCAATGCAGCTAACCCAATACACCGATTATTCCTTGCGTGTTCTCATTTATCTGGGCACCCATCAGGAACGACGGGTTACCATAAGCGAGATTTCTGAAGCCTATGATATCTCACGCAATCATCTGGTGAAGGTGGTACATCAGTTATCGAACAATGGCTGGATTACCACCATCCGCGGCAAGAGCGGTGGCATGCATCTGGCCTTTCCGCCGGAGCAGATCAATATCGGCACCATCATTCGCCAAACCGAACCACATTTTAATCTGTTGGAATGCTTCGACAAGGCCAACGATAAATGCGTCATCAGCCCGTCCTGCAGCCTGAAGCGGACGCTCTATCAGGCTCGCAAGGCCTTTATGGAAGTTCTTGATCAGCACACGCTGGCCGACTCTCTCGGCCCGAAATCCGCTGAAATCATTCGCATTTTTGAATACAGAACCGGAGAAAAGAAAGCTGCTGTTTAGGTTTTCTCTTTCGCGTTTAACGCCTGTCGCTTATTCCCTTTCACCCTTTCCCTCCATCCAGACCTAGCTTGATCGCATAAATGATCGCCTAAAATGAAAAAAGCCCCCTTCCGATAAAAGAAGGAGGCTCCTCTACACTCCGATATGCGACAATAGGTCGCAGCCGTCAGATTATTTGAAATTCACACCACGAATAATTTCTCTCTCGCAGCAAAGGGTGCGGATATGACCAACCATCTGGTGAATCTCTTCCTCAGTCAGCACATCGCCCCAAGCCGGCATTTTAATGGACTTGTTCACTGCCGGACCACCGAATTTAATAGCCTTGTATATCTCGGTATTGGTGCGCGTCATCATGTATTTGTTATCACTGTGATCGCGCGGGCGCACATTCATCGCCGGCACATTCACGCCATCACCCTTGCCATGCATGCCATGGCATTGCATGCAATAGCTCTTGTAATTAAGGAATGCTTCCTCCGCATTTGCGAAAGGCGTCGCAATGAACATCAGGGCTGCTACTGCAAAAAGAAGATTAATTGGCCGCATTGAAATCCTCCTTGGAGAGCAGAATCAGATAGTTAACTATTTTCTGCAAATCATCCGGTTTCACATTGCCGTTCGGCATCCATATTTTGGGGTCCCATTCCTTGGGACGTTTGATGTAGCTAAGCATAAAGGCCGGCTGCAATCGACGTCCTGCGGTGTAAACCTCAGACCCGGTATAGCCACCGAAACCCGGCTCAATCTGATGACAGGACAGGCAACCGTACACCTTATCGAACAGCACCTCGCCCTTATCAAGACCCACGTTCATGCTAGGATTCAGCTTCAACCCCGCGACATTCTTATTGAGAGGCTTAAGCTTCATTAAGGCCGTCGCCACATCCTCAGCTTGAGCAGGTTTAAGCGTAAGATGCTTGAGGGGCTTGAGTACTGAGCCATAGAGAACATCATAATTCTTACCTTCCACTTCCTTCTTTTGTGTCGGTGCTGAATTGATGGTGCGCAGGTAATTGACCCCCGCCGGACGTATGCGCACCGGCTTCTGCAGCCATTCTACCAGCCATTCACGCTGGAACTTATTGCCCGCATAAAACAAGTCCGGAGCGTCGCGCTCCCACAATTTACGAATGGTTTGTGGAGCCGGACCTGTCAGATCATGACATTTGGCACAGCGCTGTTTCAATATGTCGGCCCCAACCTCTCCTGCACTGGACAGTGCAGGCGAGGCGAGAACCGCCATAAGGGCGAAGAAAAGAACCCGTTTCATGTAAACTCCTTATTAATTGCTGCGGCTACCGCGTTGCTGTTTGGCAGGCTTGGTTCCGCGCAGTCTGGGCTGCTCAAACAAGCCATAACCCTTCTTCATGGACTCGGTGTAGAAGAAATCAGGATCGTAGTCCTTATCCTTCCAGAAATACCAGTCATCCATCGGCGTACCTTCATATTCCTGCACGGTAATCGGCCCACCCGGGAATTTACCGCGTGCGGTTACATGCTTGTCGACATGATCATGGAAGATGAATCGGCCTTCCTTGTGATTGGCCGTATAGATAGCGTCATAGCGCTCACCCGGACCGAACATAATGGTTTCTGACATATAGGGTGAAGCCAGTGGAAGGCCGTCTTTATGCGTGACCAACCAGTCGTGTCCGTGGATATGCAAAGAATGGATAGCACCACCGGCACCAAACATACGGACGCGAACCACATCGCCGGTCTTGGGACGAATCGGCTGCGTGTAAGGGAAGGACTTGCCATTCACGCTGAAGTAATCCTCCACATCGTAAGGTGTGGAACCAACACCATATTTATCGGCATTGGCTGATTCCCACGTGGAGAACATCATCAGCACTTCCTTGGTCACCGTCTTTTCAATAGCAGTCGGATTGGTAGGATCGATGACAATTGGGCCCCACATGCCGCGAATGCCCACATGCTCATTCACATTCACATGGCAGTGATACCACAATGTTCCGGGACGATCCGCTTTCATCTTGTAGGTGAAGGTTTCTCCCGGCTTGATGCCCGGCTGGGTGACATCAGGCACGCCATCCATACGCCAGGTGTTAAGCTGGTGAAAGCCATGCCAGTGAACAGTATGTGCCAAAGAGGTGTTATTGGTGACATGAATAACAAGGTCATCGCCTTGTTTTGCATGGATAAGCGGGCCGGGAACCTGACCATTAAAAGCAAACACCTTGTAATTCAGGTCCGGCGCAACAGCCAGTGTCACTTCATCAATGCTCATCTTCATTTCAAGCGTTTGGGCCTGTGCCGGCACAACAGCCATCAGCCATGTGCACATCGCAAATAAAGGAATAAAAAACAATCTACTCACTCTCATATTATTACCTCCCTGGTTTATGCCTGCAGGCCACATAAGGGCTTCGCATGGCATAGTTAGATGCATCTTAGCTATATCTTTTGAATTTGTTAAGCCTTTATTAAAAGCCGATGAATTTCCGTGACAAAGTCACACCCGCTCGCCAAAAACATTGTTCGTTTGCATTAAAAGCGGAGGGGCGAATGCCCCTCCACATCATGCCGGGAGCTATCAGCGAGGCAGAATATTGTCACCTTTACCCGCACTGTCCGGGGCATCGGGACTGTTAATCAATACCGTAATGGCACCGCGCAGGGCGGCACTCATGGTATGATCAACGATGGCATTAGCCGTTGTCTTGCCGGCCGGAGAAACGATATCCATGGCTGAAGCTGATGCGACAGGCAGACCATATGTCTGCATATCATACAGTACATTTTTCGGGCTGCCATTCGGATAAACTCGATCCCAAATGCCGGCGATCGGGTGGGCAGCAACCGGCATGTTGATGTTGGCATTCACATAATAAATGCGCACGCGCTCACCCGGCTTGGACTGCAACATGGTGCCGGATGCTTTTGGATCATGTACGGGATCGTAATTGAATGGTTTCCCGTTAATCAGAGCGTTGGTCCACCCTTTGTTTTCTAGCAAATCAGGCACTGTCGTGCCGGCAGGAAAGAGCTGCGACTGAATCAAGACATATTCACGGTCAGGCTTTGGGAAGACCTTGGTGTACTTCTTCGGGTCAACAATAATCACACCGTACATACCACGAGCAATGTGCTCAACCATTGCGCTGGCACCACAGTGATACATGTATATACCTGCCCGCCGGGCCTCAAATTTAAAATGCTTGCTGTTACCGGGTTTGACCGGAGCAAACTCTTCCAGCACATGCACTTCAGCAGCGTGGAAATCCATCGAATGTGAATTCTTGTTCGTCTTGGGATTAATCAGTGTGAAATCTACGATATCGCCTTCAGTCACACGCACAACCTTGCCCGGAATGGCTCCGTCAAAAGTCCACGCCGGATACTTATCACCGTTGTTGTTGATCACCACTTCGTTTTCCATGGCAGTCATGGTCACCTTAACCGTTTTTGCCTGTGCCAGTGATACACCGGCCCCGGCAACCATGGCCACAGCAGCACATGAAAGCATACACAATTTAATCATCTTCATACTCTTTCCTCCTCCTTATTTAATGTCGTGTTTCGGCACGACGGTTCACCCTCCGAACTTGCATTTACACAAATCACGCAGGTATTTGACGAGATCGCTGATCTCATCGTCAGTGAAGACATCTCCCCAGGGAGGCATCAACACGGATTTACTGATGGCAAAGCCACCTTCCTTGATTACCTTGAAAATTTCTTCATCGCTACGACTGCCCATCGACTTGGCATCGGTGTGATCGCGCGGCTGCACGCTCATATCGCGAATATTCAAGCCCATGCCTGTGCCCTGCATGCCATGACACTGCATGCAGTAGGTTCTGTAGTTGTCCTTTGCTGTCTCTGATGCTTCAGCAAGCGGCGAAAGAAGAAGCGTGACAATAAACAGGAGAATTAAGCCAATGCTATTGTTTTGCATTCCAGTCCTCCTTCGACAACCCAACCATATAGTTGACCATCTTCTGTACACTCACATCCGGCACATGCTTGTTCGGCATCCATGTTTTTGGATCCCAGGCCTGCGGGTTGCGGATATAGCTCAACATGAATTCGGGCTTCAGACGCGAACCGGCCGTGTAGACCTCAGGGGCCGACAGGCCGCCATAACCCGGCTCAATCTGGTGACATGCCATACAACCGAAAAATTTATCGAACATCATTTCACCCAAGGGGCCTGGAGAAACTGCCGGATCATGTTTTTCTGCCTCGATGAGGGAATGCATGGGCTTCATCGTGGCCAGCGTTTCTGCTACAGCAGAGGCATCAGCCTTACTCAGCTTGATATGTTCGCTTAAGGTGGATTCTTCCACCATATCCCGCTTTTCCCCGGGCTTGATATGGTCCATGTAAAACATGCCGGCCGGCCGGATGCGCTTTGGATTCTGCAGCCACGCTTCCACCCATGCCTGCTCATACTTATCTCCAGCATAAAACAAATCGGGAGCCTTGCGCTTCCAGAGCTTATCCAGCGTCGCCGGTGCAGGCCCTGTTAAATCATGACAGGAAGCGCAACGTTCACTCAAAATACCTGCTCCATCTGCAGCAACAGCGCTCGAAGGAAGCGCTATGCAGCCAAGCCCGAAGGTGCAAAGGGCTATATAGAAAATTCGATAATTCATGTCACCTCCAACCTGCATGCCACCAGGCTCTGCCAAACAAAAACTTACCCTTCCTGAAGACGTGGCCGTCCCCACCGAGCCAGAACGTGCATTTCTAATGTACCTTTAGGCCTGCGTCAAGATGTCGCACCCCTCTGATAATCATTGCCCACAAACAGGCTGGCGATACAATCTGCAATTCTTGAAAATAAAATCGTTCGAAAAGGTGTATGCCGCATGCTTTCCAAAATTGGGGAATTCTTCCAACCACGTTATCTGGGATTGATCGGGCTGTGCATGCTGGCCTGGGCCTATCTATCCATGTTCAGATACGACAATTTCGGCATCGAAGAGAGCGCGGCGCTTGCTATCCTCCTGAACTGGTCCATCGTGCACCAGATTGCCAGCCCCGTTGCCTTCTTTGGGGTTCCGGATTTGCGCGCCTTGTTTTTCATTCCGCTGGACATGTACTGGGCAGGAAGCCTGATCGCAGTCAAGGTCTTTACGATGTACATCCTGTTCGGCGCAGCACTGATTATGTATCGCTGGAGCGAAGAAGTGCACGGCAGCGAATCCTCCATGATGGCCACCGCCCTACTGCTGCTCGCCCCGATCAGCCTGATGCAAACCGATGCCATTGGCAGCGGTATTTATCTTCTATTCTGCTTTGTTGTCATCGGCTGGCTGAATCAAATGGTGCGCGATAGCGAGAAAGCCCTGCCAAGCTGGTTCTTTTTACAGCTTATGATGGCCGCTCTGGCCATCAGCATGCACCCCATGGGTCTGGCTGTTCCGTTGGCGCTCATCATCCACTGGTGGCGCAATGCAGGCGATGCCGGCAAAACCAGACGCATGATCATCAGTGTTTCCTTCGTGACTGTGTTCATCATGTTTGTCCGCTGGGGCTGGTACGGCATGGATGAAGCCGCTGCCAATCCTCTATCCATTCTGGGCAACAGCCTGCTTGGCTCCCCCTTGCTGCATGAGCCGGGCATCGGCTTCGGCATCCTTATCGCTGCAATGCTTTTTATCATCATCGGCATAAATCTTTATCGCCGTATCAACGACCCCGTTTCAATCATGCTGCTGAGCGCCAGCCTGATTGGCTCCCTGCATGCCGATCATGCATGGGTGTTCATCGCATGGGTTACGACCCTGTATCTTGGACTGCCGCTGCTCATCGAATTAAATGAACGCATTGGTGGTCGTAGCCTGATGGGGCAGCGCGGCATCCTGCTCCTGCTCGTAGTCGGTACCGCTACGATCTCCATGCTCAACACTCGTCAGCTGGAGCTTGTATCCAAACATCATTTGAAGGGTCCGGTTGACGCACTCATCTCGGTACTGGAGAAGGAAGCCGCCAACACCAACGCGCCATTCATCGCTGCAAGCCAATGGCCGGCACGCACACTTCTGGTCTGCCGTCGCGATGTGCTGCCATTACCGCCAGCCAGTGATGATGTTGCTACTTTCCAGGAACAGACAGCGGGCCTCACCCACATTACCTTCAACCCTAAGCTTAAGAAGATGCATGCGCTGGCCAGAAATGCAGCAGCCCTGAGCACCACCTTTGAAACCATCGCCCTGATGCCTGATGGTGTCGTGTTGAAAGCCAAGAAACCTGCCAGCGAGAAATAATCCGCATTTAGCTTAGGAAGGTCTGAATAAGTGCCTCCCTGCACTTCTTCAGTACGCCAAGGCAAAAGCGCGGTTTTGCCTTGGCTCACAAAATCAAGCACTTACGCGCATGATTTTGGCGGCCCGTCGATGGGCCGCACGGATACTCTGAGTTTCTCAGATCATCCCTTGCTCCACACATAGATAAAAAAAGGCCGCGACAGATAAACTGTGCGGCCTTTTTTGTACCTTACAACAAACGAAGCTTAGTAGGACTTCTTGAACTCCGTAGCATGGCATTTGGGGCACGGTGGAACACGGCCTGTCTTTTTCTTGTGAATCTCATGACCACATGCTGAACAAATCAGGGTTCCAGCGCTGGTAATCTCGCCGGAACGGCAATGCAGGTTTCGATCTGCCCGATTAGCCACATCGGAAAGGATACTCCCGGCTCCACGCAACAGCTTGGAAATGGAGGAGAGAGCACCAGCCCCAAGGCGTGACGGGTCAAGTTTATCTCTCGCCTCATCACGCATCTCGCTTGCCATATGGGCAAAATCACGTTCCATGAATTTTTTCAACTTCAGTCCCTGCTCCTCACTGAAGGTCCCGGCTGAAGTCAGCTGCTTACGCGCCTTTTCCAGCGCCGTCTGGGCAAAGGCCGAGCTCTTCTCGGCGCCCGATTCGAACAGGTCGACAAAGCTTGCAGCCAGCTGATCGTATTGATCGGCCTCAATCTTTTCGTCGTCCATGTGGCTTATCAGCGCATCGCCGAATTCGGATGTGGATACCTTGGTGGCATTCTTCATCAGACGCTCAAAATCATAGGTCACGGTCTTGGCGGCAATCGCGCCGTTGATGCCCTTGATGATCATATCCGCAGCTTCGCTCCAGCCCATATAGCGCAGCATCATTTCACCGGAAAGCACTACGGATGAGGGGTTCACCATATCCTTATCGGCATACTTGGGCGCTGTGCCATGAGTGGCCTCGAAAATGGCATGCCCGCTCACGTAGTTGATATTGGCTCCGGGAGCGATGCCAATACCGCCTACCTGTGCGGCTAGCGCATCGGAAAGGTAATCACCGTTCAGGTTCAGCGTGGCGATGACGTCGAATTCGGTGGCGCGAGTCAATACCTGTTGCAGCGCGATGTCGGCAATCGCATCCTTGATCACGATACCGTTGGGCAACTTGCACCACGGGCCGCCATCGATCTCCACAGCGCCGAACTCCTTCTTGGCCAGGTCATAACCCCAGTTGCGGAAGGCACCTTCGGTGTACTTCATGATATTGCCCTTATGCACCAGGGTGACCGATTTAAGCTCGTTGTCGATGGCATACTGGATGGCAGCACGCACCAAGCGCTCGGTACCCTCGCGGGAAACCGGCTTGATACCGATGCCACTTGATTCCGGAAAGCGAATCTTGGTCACGCCCATTTCGTTTTGCAGGAAGTCGATCACCTTCTTCACTTCATCGGAACCCGCAGGCCATTCGATACCGGCATAAATATCCTCCGAATTCTCGCGGAAAATCACCATATCGACATCTTCCGGGCGCTTGACCGGTGAAGGCACGCCCTCGAAATATTTGACAGGCCGCAGGCATGTATAGAGGTCCAGCTTCTGGCGCAAGGCCACATTGAGCGAACTCATGCCACCGCCAATCGGCGTGGTCAGCGGCCCTTTGATACCAATCAGGTATTCACTGAAAGCATCAAGCGTCTCCTGCGGCAGCCATGCCTCATCATCCTTTCCGAACAGATTCCATGCCTTTTCGCCGGCATAGACCTCCATCCAGGCAATTTTCCGTTTGCCTGCATAAGCCTTTTCAACCGCAGCATCGAGAACACGACGCGAAGCGCGCCAGATATCGCGGCCGGTACCGTCGCCTTCGATAAAGGTCACAATCGGCTGATTCGGCACCTTTAACTTGCCGTTCTTGCCCATGGTGATTTTCTCGCCGAAATCCGGCGCGGTAATATTTGGCCTGCTCATCGCATTCCCCTTTGTGTATTGGTAACTGTCATGTCTGTTTGATGGCGACTATGGCTTCTGCTTATATTGAACAGCACTTTGCGCCTTGCGCTGGGCAGCCAGAGCCATCTGTCTGGCCTGTTCATAATGTTCCTGACGAATCGCTTCGGCAGCTTCACTAAGCATCTGCTCCGCACTCTTCAAAGCCAGCTCAGCCGGCAGATTGGTATTTGGAATCTCTTTCGCAGCCTGAATAGCCGAACGCGCAGCCGCCATTTCCTGCACTGGTGGTGTGGTGGCGCACGCTGTCAGCAGCAAAGCCATAGTGATTCCAATCCATACCGATTTCATCAAGGCATATTCGTCTGTTTAGTGCTGCTTGTCAAAGCCATATGGAAACAGACGTTTAGGCCTGTCGGACCGGGCTGGATGAGGCGCTACAACTCAGGAGCTTGCCTGCAAACGGCTTTTGCGCAGGCCCAGTTCCTTGAGCTGAGCATCACTAACCTCGGATGGCGACTCGCACATCAAATCGGCAGCACGCTGGGTTTTAGGGAAAGCGATCACATCGCGAATGGATTCCGTACCCAGCATCAGGGAAAGCACGCGATCCAGGCCGAATGCCAGGCCACCATGCGGCGGTGCACCGTATTGCAGGGCGTCAAGCAGGAAGCCGAACTTCGACTGTGCCTCCTCCTCGCTGATACCCAGCGCATCGAACACCGCAGACTGTGTCTCCTGATCGTGAATACGAATCGATCCGCCGCCGATCTCGGTCCCATTCCAGACCAGATCGTAGGCCTGCGAGCGCATGGCCAAGGGCTCGGAGCGCAGCAGCCCCATGTCCTCAAGATACGGGGCGGTAAAGGGATGATGCAACGCCTCCAGACGCTTCTCATCAGCATTCCAGCCGAACATCGGGAAATCCACCACCCAGACAAAGCTGTGCGCCTTTTCATCATACAGCTTCAAATCGCGTCCAAGTTCAACGCGCAGGTGCCCCAGTGCATCGTTGACTACCTTGGCATCGCCGGCGCCGAAGAACAGCAGGTCGCCATTGGCAGCGTTAACCCGATCCAGAATCTCGCGCAGCACATCTTCGGGCAGAAATTTCACAATCGGCGACTGCAGGCCATCGGGGATGCTGGTCACGTCGTTCACCTTGATCCAGGCAAGGCCCTTGGCACCGTAAATACCGACAAACTTGGTATAGTCGTCAATCTGTTTGCGGCTCAAAGAACCGCCGCCGGGCACATGCAACACCTTGACCAAGCCACCCTTCTCGGCCGGCTCGCGGAAAACCTTGAAATCCACCTTGCGCATCAGATCGGAAATATCGGTGTGCGGAAGATTGAAACGCATATCCGGGCGATCCAGGCCATATTTACTGATCGCCTCGTGGTAATCGATACGCGCGAACGGCGTGTCCAGTTTGACGCCAAGACCTGCCTCCAGCATCACCGAGATCAAGCCCTCGGCAACGCGCATCACGT
>CAZQTO010000042.1:0-16236 GCA_964596375.1 uncultured Zetaproteobacteria bacterium
CCAGACGGACGCGTCCTTTCTCCACCAATGCGTCCACATTGCGCTGGTCGGGGGCGTTGTCGGCCAGGGTTTCAAGGATAATAAGCAGGTCGCGAATAGGGACCCATTCCGCCAACAGCTTTTTGAGTACGTTCTGGAGCAGCCCGACCGAGACCTGAGAGGGGACAATCTCTTCCACGGCTTTGGCATGCTGTTCGGAAGCATGATCAAGCATTTCGCGCACGTGTGATCGGTCGAGGATCTCATGGGAATGCTTGCGAAGAATTTCGGTGATGTGCGTGGCAATAACGGTGGAGGGTTCAACGACCGTGTAGCCTGCAAGTTCTGCCTGATGGCGTTTGTCCTGTGAAATCCACACGGCTGGCAGCCCAAAGGCAGGTTCCTGAGTGGCTTCGCCTTCGACATGAGGGCCGGTAACCTGGCTTTCCAGAGCAAGAAGGTTGCGGGGTCTTATCTCACTGCGGCAGACCTCAGCGCCGCGTATCAGGATGCGGTATTCACCCACGCCAAGCTGCAGGTTGTCCTTGATATGTACAGGTGGCAGGACATAGCCAATTTCCTGGGTGATTTGACGGCGGACAGCCTGCAGGCGATCGAGGAGATTTCCGTCTCGTCCGGATTCCACCAGATCGATGAGGCCATACCCCACCTCCAGGCGGAGAGGATCCACGACCAGTAGATCTGACAATGATGTTTCCTGCTGCCCTTTCAGCTCCTGAACAGGAAGGGGATTACCCTCAGGTTCAAGCGCCTTATTTGCGGCTTCTGATTGTAAATACCACCCGCCTATTCCAAGACCCACTGACAACAGGAGGAAAGGAACAAATGGCAAACCGGGAACAATACTCAGGAGCAACAAGGTGCCGGAAGCGATCATGAATACGCGTGGGAATTGTGTGAACTGCCTGCCCAGCTCTGAAGGCAGGGTCTCAGTACCGCCTGCTCGTGTGATGATAATACCGGCTGCAGTTGAGATGATGAGCGCAGGAATCTGCGACACAAGGCCGTCACCCACGGTCAAAAGGCTGTAGACAGAGACTGCATCAGCCAGAGACATACCCTGCTGTATGCTGCCGATGATGAGGCCTCCGAAGATATTGATGAAGGTGATGATAAGGCCGGCGACAGCATCGCCTCGTACGAATTTGGCGGCACCATCCATAGCGCCGTAAAACTCCGCCTCACGGGCAACAGCTTCACGTCGTTTCCTGGCCTGAGTATCGTCCAGCAATCCGGCATTAAGGTCAGCATCAATGGCCATCTGCTTGCCCGGCATGGCATCCAGGGTAAAGCGGGCTGCTACTTCAGCGATGCGGGTGGAGCCTTTGGTAATGACGATGAAATTAATCAACACAAGAATAAGGAAAATAATCAGCCCAACGACGGTGTTGCCACCCACAACGAACTGACCAAAGCCTTCGATGACATGGCCTGCTGCGGAGGGGCCTTCCTGACCGTGCAGCAGGATCAGCCGGGTGGTGGCTACATTCAGCGCCAGACGGAACAGGGTGGTAAGCAATAGCAGAGAAGGGAAGATGGAAAAATCCAAGGGTCTCATCACATAGATTGAGATCAGCAGGATGAGAAGACCTATCGTGATATTGAGTGCCAACAGTACATCCATGATGGCGGTTGGCAGGGGAACGATCATGATCATCAAGACCATAAGTACGCCGACGGCCAGCAGGACATCTGTTTGTCCGGAGAGACGTTTGAAAGCCATGGTTGCGACTGCTTGCATGTTCGTTTATGTCCTCCTTATGGTCTGCGGGCTGGCGGTATTTCGATACATTTACAGTCGAGTCCCGGAATGCGGCGCGCCTTTCATGCGGTATATCTCTGCCAGGATAATGGCCACGGCTTCATACAAATGCCCGGGAATCTCATCACCTACCTTGGCACTCTTAAACAAGGATCGGGCCAATCCTTTGTTTTCCCGAATCGGGATACTGTTTTCGCGGGCGATTTCCCTGATTTTTTCTGCGATCTTGCCCTTTCCCTTGGCTAGAACCTTGGGGGCATTCGGACTTCCAAGTTTGTAAGACAACGCAATGGCAATATGGGTCGGGTTGGTAATCACGACATCGGCATTGGGCACGTCGGCCATCATGCGCGATCTGGCTTGCTCCATTTGTATCTGGCGGATTTTGCTCTTGATTAACGGATCTCCTTCGGTTTCTTTATGCTCATCACGTATTTCCTTTTGTGCCATGCGGATAGATTTGGCGTGCTCCCAACGTTGGTAAAACACGTCTGTGGCAGCGATAAAGAAGAAAATGAAGGCAACGAGACCTGCAATCTTGATGCTGCCGTCTACTGCCAGGTCGGCTATGGCTCCTGCATCTTTACCCACCATGCTCAAGGCATGGGGAAGCAAATCGGATATGACTATCCAGCACGCCAAACTAATGACACAAAGCTTCAACAAAGATTTGACGAATTCGGACAGAGCCTTGGTTGAAAACAATCGCTTCAATCCCTTTGCCGGGCTTATCTTTTCCAACTTGGGTTTTAATGATTCAAATGAAAACACCGGGCCGGTGACGAGAAACGTGATCAGTACACCCAGGAACATGATAGGCAGGACGATAGGCAGGACGATTGCAGCCATATCGGCAAATACCCGAATCATCAAATTCTGTATGCCCTGCGTGTCGGCCTGGAATGGAACCTGGCCGGAAAAGAAATCCCGCATCAGGCCGCTGATTCGGCTGACGGCGAAGGCGCCTGCCCCTGTTACTCCCAATGATGCCAGCATTAAAAAAGCCAGTGCAGTCGATGGTTCCTTGCTAATCGGAACCTGGCCTTTTTTTCTTGAGTCCTCCTCCCGTTTCGGGGTGGCTTCCTCTGTTTGTTGGCTTTTATCCTGGTCGTCAGCCATTTATGTGCCGGCCATCGCGCGCAGAAAGTTCGGCATCTGCCAACTCAGGGCAACGAAACTGTCCTGCATCAGCATAACGATTGCAGGCAAAGCCAGGGCAAAGGACAGGAAGCCGACAGCAACGGTGAGAGGGAAGCTGACAAAAAACACCTGAATCTGCGGAACAGCTCTGGCCAGAAGGCCAAGGGCGACATACAGGAAGAAGAGTAACAGCAACATCGGGGCTACCATGCGAAGGGCAAGGACGAACATGGTTGCGGCTGCATCGTTGAGTGCATCCCAGCCATTGATTCGCCATGGCTGTCCAATGGGCAATAGATCAAACGAATCCACAAGCGACATGATAAATGTGTTATGGGCACCAACCGAAAGCCAAACCAACATGGCAAGGACGGTGGCAAATTGGCCCACCACGGCAATCTGGGCGCTTGAGGCAGGATCGAAGACATTGGCGATGGCCAGGCCCATTTGGTAGCTCATGACCTGGCCGGCGAACTGGGCTGCCGAGAATATAAGTTGTGCCAGCATGGCAAGCATGGAGGCAATAAGAATCTCCTGGCCAGCGAGAACCAGTAGCATCTCCGGCGAGGCCGGAATCCGGGGCAGCGAGGTGTTGACCAGCGGGTAGAGTAGAATCGACAGGAGCCCGATTAGACCGACTTTGACTTGCACCGGAACAAGTTTATGGCCGAGGACAGGCATCAGGATGATGAGCGCGGCCACGCGCAAAAACACCAACAGGAAACTAATGATCTCTTCAGGGCTGAAGGCGGGAAAATCCATGGTTACAGGGTAATATTTGGAATACTCAGAATGATTTCCCTGGTAAAATCCACCATGGTTTCTGTCAGCCATGGAGCGACAAACACAAGACATAGAAAGACCGCGATAATTTTGGGAACAAAGGTCAGGGTCATTTCCTGGATTTGAGTAACGGCTTGGAAAAGGGAGATCATGACGCCTACGGTGAGGGCGACAACCAACATGGGCATGGAGAGCATGAGTACCATGTATAGGGCTTGGGAGCCGAGGTGGATGACGGTATCGATAGTCATATCCTAAGGAAGCAATTCCCAGGCCAAGCCAGCGCCAGATGATTTGAGATATAGAAGCCCCTCAGACGGGGTGAATTACATGGTTGTGTTATTCCCTGATGCGGCAAGGATTTTTCTTGCTGTTTCCGCTTCCGCGCTTTGAGGACGCGCTTTGATCAGCTGCAGAAAAGTTGCTCCTGCTTCGTCCGATCGTCCCAATTCCATATATAATTGGCCGAGTCGTAACAGAGCTGCATTCCATTGCGGGTTTTTTTCCGGGGTATTGGCAGCCTTCTGAAAGGCTTCGATTGCCTGGGCGGTGTTTCCCTGCGCATGAAGGGTTTCTCCAAGCCAGAATTCCGCCTGATGGGTGTATTTGCTGGTCGGGAATTTCGCTAGAAAGCTATCGAAGTCTGCGGCGGCTTGAGCATAACGGCCACTTTTTAGTGCCAAATACGCATTAATATAGATGCCTTTTATTTCTTCATCGGATACCACTGGCACTAGTTTCGGTGGAGGGGGGGCATCGTCAATTTTAGTGATGACAGGCTTCTTTGTTGCCTTGGCCTTTTCTTGAGATTTGTGTTTACTGGCTGCGCCGGATCGGGATTCAGACGCGACCGCTCCATTCAGTGCTTCAATGTTATTGCCCAACTCGGTAAACCGTGCTTCGTTCTGTTCGAAACTTGCCTCCTGGTCGGCCTCATGTGAAATCATTCGGGCTTCCAGTTCTGCCAGCTGTTTGCTTAGCGCCTGTAATTGTTCGGCAAGAGTGTTTTGGCTGCTGCCGACTTGTATCAGTTGCGATTGAAGGTTTTCTCTGTCCTGCTGCCATGCGGCCTCGGTCTTGTTGCCGGAGGCACAGCCGGCGAGAAGCAACATGCCCAGGCCGATAGCAGCTAAGGCATATTTGCCTGAATAAGGTTCAGAGACGGTTTCGTCTTGATTATTATATAAATAAACCTGCATGGCGGCCTCTCTTTGGGAATCCATCTGTGTATTTAACGCAATTGATATGCCAATTAAGAAGCTTCAGGGAAGCTTGGGAGGGGCTTACTGCTGCCGGTGCTCAGCTATCCAAAGTGGAAGCTTTGTAACAGGCTGGCAGTAAGTAAATGCCAACCATCCACCAGCACAAACAGGATGATTTTCAAGGGAAGGGAGATCATGACTGGTGGGAGCATCATCATACCCATGCTCATCAGTACCGATGCCACAACCAAGTCGAGGACCACAAAGGGGATGTAAATCAGAAAGCCGATTTGAAAGGCTGTTTTCAACTCACTGATGACAAAAGCCGGGATGAGCGCGTGCATGGGCGTGGTCTCGGGCGAAGCCGGATTATCCAGTTTGGCCGCCCTAAGGAACATAGCCAAATCATCCTCGCGTGTTTGCGCCAGCATAAAGCTGCGTAACGGAGAAACGGCTTTTTCGAAGGCGTCAGCCTGTGAAATTTCCTCATTCAAGTAGGGTGTAAGTGCTTTGGTGTCAATTTCCTGCCAAACAGGCATCATAATGAAAACAGTCATAAACAGGGCCAGTCCAACGAGAACCTGGTTCGGTGGTGCCTGCTGGGTTCCCATGGCCTGGCGAAGGAAACCAAACACGATGAGGATGCGTGTAAATGAGGTCATCATGACCAAAATAGAGGGGGCCAGGGTTAGCACCGTAAGCCCCATGATTATCTTAAGGCCGGCAAACCAGTCTTGCGGATCATCGGAATTACCAAGGCTGATTGAGAGCGAAGGAAGGTCAGCAGCTTGAAGCATGCCTGGGAGGATAAACATAGCAATGCAAAGGATATAAAGGGTACGTAGACGCATCAGGTATCCGTGGTTTGACTTGGTTGGGTTATTTCTTGTTCGATGTTATGTGCAATAGCTGTCATTCCATTTGGCGAGAGTCCGATCAGGTAATGATTTTGGCCGCTTACCACTTCGACTAAGCTGTGTTTGCTGTCCAGAGCAAGTCGTTGCACGACCTTGGATTGTCCATTTTTCGCTTGAAAGTTTGAGCCCTGAAAATGGCGCATAAGCCAGACCAGCGCGGCAAACAATGCGAGCACTGCAGCCAGCGCGGCAAGCGACTGGGCCATCATCGTCATAAAATTGTCGGTCACGCTACCAACCTCGGAGTTCGGGAATGTAAAATATCCGAATATTTTCCAATTCCCTGGCGATCTATGTGTCTTTGGTGGC
The DNA here is from genome assembly GCA_964596375.1 of uncultured Zetaproteobacteria bacterium. Classification (GTDB taxonomy): domain Bacteria; phylum Pseudomonadota; class Zetaproteobacteria; order Mariprofundales; family Mariprofundaceae; genus UBA1543. Next base: position 6,114 of record CAZQTO010000042.1, read on the forward strand.
ACGGGAGTTTTTCACTCATAGGCATTGCCAATAATCGCCAGGAACGTGAACGCCTGGCCTCCACTGGCTGTCCCGCTCCAGTCAGGCTATGAAAGTGCACGGATACGCTCTGCCGGAGGAACCACATCAGTGATGCGTACACCAAGTTTACCGTCTGCTTTCACCACTTCACCGCGGGCGAATACAGCGCCGTTGGCCAGAATATCAACCAGGGACTCCGCCTCTTTCTGCAGCTTGAGAACGGTGCCTCTGCCCATGCGTATAACCGTATGCAGGGGGACCTTCACACGCCCTAATTCGACGCTTACCTCAAGTGGAACGTGCATAAGGGCTTCCAGGTTAGGGGAGGGGCTCTCCTCCTGTGCGGCTTGCGGCTTATCTTTCTGTTCGACCTGTTCGGTCTGTTGAATTTCATCGCTCATTCGTTTCCTCCGGTATGGATTTGGTCAATTATTTCGGCCGCCAGCATGCCTTGTTGTTGTCCGGGACTGGCGGTAAAAAGAGGGAGATTCTCAACCCAAAGTTGGGCTGGTTCCTGCTCGGAAAGCACCATGGGTAGAAGGTCTCCAGGTTTCATGTGAAGAAACTTCCTGACATTGGTGCGGCAGCGGCCAAGCTCCAGGCGCATTTCAATGGGTGTTTGGTTAATGGCATCTTTTAAATCCCGGACCCATTCTTCATCAAAGGTCCCCGTTTTTTCGCGTGCCTGCTTGCGCATGCTCATCAACATCGGCTCAAGAAACGGAAGAGGGTAGTGCAGGGAGAAGTCTCCCCGAGCTTCTTCTCCCACCACGATGACATTGGTCGTTGAAAAGCATGGCACATCTTCCGCTGTCATGGCCAGGCTCATGGGATCCATGTCAATACGGCGCAATTTAAATTCCATTTTGCGTATGGGTTTCCAAAGATTGGTGAGCAAGGTGCAGACCGATTCGGCGATACGCTCGGCGATGCGTAGCTCCACAAGCGTGAGAACAGAACCTTCATCCACGACGACTTCACCGCTGCCGCCCAGAATGGCATCGATGTAGGAAACTACCAGCGCCATATCCAACACGAACAACATCGTGCCACGGCCCGGGCTCTCCAGGGTAAAGTAAACGCGTGGATCATCGCTATCGAGGATTTCGATATAGGATTTTTCTGCCAAGTCCTTAAAAAAGACAGGAATATCCCGATGGAAAACGGAACCCCAGCGCTCAGTGAGTACTTCGGCAAGTCGTTCATGCATATTGCTGAACATGGGGTATTGATCAATGCCGGCGCTCTTGGTTTCGCCAATTGTGAATGCCTCTACATTCGCAGGTTGGAGCAGGGGTGGAAGCGTTGCCAGAATGGCGTTTGTCTGCTCTTGAGGGGCTACAGCGCTTAACAGCGCCTGCACTTCCTCCGCATCTAAGACAGGTTTGCTCATTGGGCTACGAAGTCAGAGAAAAACACTTTTCTCACCGGTGAGCCCGGCTCACCGCCGACTTCCTTATTGATGCGGTAGGCCAGTTCTTCCTTCAGGGCGAATTTCCCCTGTTTTGTACGCACATCACTATATGATTTACTTGAAAGCAGAGAAATAATGAGATCCTTTATCTGGGCCTTATACGGTTCAATTCTGAGTACATCCTCTTCACTCTCTACATCAAGCTTGATTTTAATCCGCAGAAAGCGGTTTTCCTCAGAGTCGGCCAAATTAACGGTGACATTGTCTAATTCCATCAATACACCCGGTGACCAAACGGTTTGTACGGGCGCAGCAGCTTCCTGCCCCTGGGCATTGATCAGCGGGATGTCCAGCGTAACCAGCTTCCAGGCAATAAAGCTGCCGAGAACCAGCACAAGCAGCATAAGCACCAGATTAATGATGGGCAGCAATCCGCCGGAAGATGATTTCTTTTTACCCTCTTTCTCGGGGGTATCCTTGTCTGTTTCTTTATCTGCCATGGTTCATCTCCTTACTGTTTTGTCTCTCTGGCCTGTCGAATTCGCATACAGGTCCGTTTACTCTTATCGGCGCTAGCATGAGATCATGGATCCTGCGCGCTTGTTTTGGCGTTCAGCTCGTAAAGCACGATATCCACCCGCTGGTTTTTGCTTCGCCCATGGGGCGTGACATTTGTGGATATGGGTCTGGATGGCCCGTACCCCACCAGCGATAAACGCGAACGGCTAACACCTTCCGTCTCCACTACATGCAAGACTGATGCCGCTCGTGCAAGAGACAGGTTCCAGGCATCAGAAAAAGGGCTGCCTGCAGGCAACGTTTCCGAGCTTGTATGGCCTTCTATACGAACGCCTCCGCGGGTGGAGGCAAGCAACCTTGCAAGACGTTTTAATATTTCAATGTCCTGAGGCTTCAGCTCTGCCAAGCCATCATGAAACAAAACAGAATTCGGCATGCGAAGTATGAATTTATTATCGACTACAAGTGCTTTTACCTTGTGCTGCCACACACTGTTTTGCAGTACCCGGTTGGATTTTTGCCGTGCCGCGAGCAATAATTCACGCAGCGGTAACTCAGGCTGATCCTGTGGCGAGAGGAGATCAATGTCTGTATTGCTGGCGTTGTCAAAAAGCGAGATGGCTCCAGTGGAGAAAGAAGAACTGACATCCTTGAGGGTCAGATCATCCAGTGTGGACATGGAAACGATCAATACGAAAAAGGTAAGCATCAGACTGATTAAATCGCCGAATGTTGCGACCCAGCCATCTATCTTGACCTTTTCCGGAAGCTTTTTCTCTCGTTTGGCTACCAAAACATGGCCCTCTCAGGTGTGTCAGGTGTCTGGTCCGGGGAAACCATTTTCACATCCTTGACTGTTGTCGGCAGGAAGCTTATCAGTAGCTCTACTCGCCGGTTTTGTGCACTGTCGCCATTTGTGGCTTCGGATGGGAGTGGATGAGCATCTCCCATGCCGGCTACGACCATATGGCTTTTAGGGACGCTCAGGTCTGCCAGTTTATGAAAAACCTGCATGGCCCGAGCTGCGGAAAGCTCCCAGTTGCTGGCAAAACGGGAATCTGCTGAAGGCATTTCATCAGTATGCCCCTCAATGGTAATTTCCTTTATTTCAGGTTGCCGCAGGATTTCTGACAATAAATCCAGCAGGGGAATGACCTTCGGGCTGAGTTCGATTTTCCCCGAGCCGAACAGAATCCGTTCCGGAAAGCGAACCAGAACCTTATCTTTATCCAGCGGCAGCACATGCACGGCTTTGTCCATGCCCAGTAGTTTGGCAACATTAGTCAAAGCTTTGGCGGTCCGCATGGTGGCTGCATTACTGGCACCGATTTCGCGGCTCGGTATGGATTCCCCCTTGCCTTCGGAGAGGTTGGCTCCGGCAGGCATAATGCTGAAGGCGCCGGCCAGTGAATCTAGGGCTTTATGCCTTCTTTCCTCCACGATGGTGGCCATGCTTGAGAGCAGGATGAAAAAGGCCATCATGATCATCATCAGCTGAAGGAACAGCATGTCGAAGTTGCCTTGAGGCGGGTCGCTCGGGGTTTTTTTTCTGCGCGCCATCTGTAGGCCTAGTCGAAGGAGGGCTTCCGTGCCTTGGGTGGCAAATAGCCCAGCAGTCGCTGCTCCATAACACGCGGGTTTTCCCCTGCCACAAGAGATTGCACGCCCGAAATCACGATCTCATGGACCAGTATTTCCTTTTTACTAAGGGTTTTCAGCTTACCGGCCATCGGCAGGAAAAAGATATTGGCCAGAAGGGCACCATAAAATGTGGTGATAAGGGCAACCGACATGGAAGGGCCGATTGTTGCCGGGTCATCCATGTTCTGAAGCATCAAAACCAGGCCAACCAGGGTGCCGATCATGCCGAATGCAGGTGCGAAGGCTCCCAGTGTGAAGAAGATTTCTGCGCCCAGGGCATGGCGGTCAGAAACTTTCTCAACTTCGCTATACAGGATATCGTCAATAATACCCGGTTCCTGACCGTCAATAGCCATTTGAACGGCTTTTTTCAGGAATGGGTCGGTGAAACTTTCGACCTGATTCTCCATAGCAAGAATACCCTCTTTGCGAACCACCTGGGATAACATGATAAGTTGCCCGATCACGGTTGAAGGGTCTTCGATCTTGGAAATAAACGTTTTCATACCGATGGCGATGGCGCCAAGCACCTCGCGCAGAGGATAGTTGACCAATGTAGCCCCGACGGTTCCACCGACAACAATGAGAAATGAAACCGGGTCGATGAAACTGGCCAGAGAACCACCCAGTTGGATTGCTGTAATGACCAGACCAATTGCGGTGGCCAGACCAATAAGTGTGGCTATATCCATAGCATCTCCTCACATATTCAGTGTTCCTGTAAACTCAAGGAATGTTCTAGCAAGAAGCGTGCTAATAATGATGAGGAGTGAGGGCAGGGTGCCCTCACTCCTCATTCTTTACTTATCGCTTGAGTGTCATTAAGGAGCTAAGCATCTGATCAGTGGTTAAAATGGTTTTTGAGTTTGCCTCATAACCACGCTGGATGACGATGAGCTTCACAAATTCGTTGCCCAAATCCACATTGGATTGTTCAAGTGCAAACGGCGCGATAGATCCCATGCCGCCGTTGCCGGGTTTTTCCAGCACAGGGGTACCGGAAGCAATGGTTGATCCCATCATATTGTTACCCAGCTTGCTCAACACAGCTTCATTGGGGAATTTTGCCAGCGCCACCTGAAACAGAGGACGACGCTGTCCGTTGGTAAAGATGCCGTTAATGCGACCGGTACTGTCGGTTTCCATGTGGTCAAGAAATCCTGCGCCATAGCCATCGGCACTCATGAAACGGGTTGCGCCGGTACCCGCCAGCTGCAAGGCGCCATCCAGACCCGTACCGGTGATGCCTGAGACATCTGTTGTTGTAGCTGCACCGAAGTTGAAGGCGATTGCGCCTGCGGCAGCGGTTAACCACGGAAGGGCCATTGTGGGGGCTTTTTCGACGACCAGAGAGCCATTGGCAGAGGCAAATGACAGCGATTGTGAGCCTGCAGTAGTGACGACTCCGGCGGTAATGACGGATGCCGTGGTAGGACCACCGATACCGGCTTCGTTTATTTCCGTGGGTGTTCCGGCGGTGCCGCCGGTGAGCTCTCCGCCATCCACGGTGACATGCCAATCCCAGACGGCATTGCCGCCCGCATCATTACCAAGCTTGACGAAGTATGTACTGACATTGTGCAGGGTGCCCAGCGAATCGTATACAGCCACATCTGCCTTGGAAGTATAGCTTGCCGGAACGGTGGGGTCGAAGAGTCCAGGGGCGATAATGGTAGCCGTAGCATTCAGGTTGACACCTACATCCACTGCTGTTGTCGGGCTTGCATTCGCCGCCACATTTGCTGCGGTAATGCCAGTAACGTTGCCCTGAGGTTTGCCGGCGCTATCCAGGGCCCAGCCCTGTACCTGAAAGCCCTGGCCGTTAATCAGATTGCTGGAGGAATCAATCAGGAATGCCCCGGCACGGGTATACTGTGTAGTGCCGCTGGCCGGGTCCTTGAGTACAAACATGCCGGAACCGCTAATGGCCATGTCCGTTGCATTGGTGGTGCTCTGCACGCTGCCCTGTGCCTGATCGCGTGTAATAGCGCCGATGCGCACGCCGTTGCCCACCTGATTGGCGATATTGGAGCGGGAGACGTTTACCGTCTGCCCCAGTACATCGGCAAAATTCACGTTCTGTGACTTAAAGCCCAGTGAGTTCACATTGGCGATATTATCGCCGATGACGCGTACGGCTTCACCAAATGCGGTGAGGCCGCTGGAGCCAGTAAAAAGTGCATTATAAATTCCCATGATTCGTCTCCTTTTTTAATAAATCTTAGCAATATTGGCCATGGAGACCGGAGTATTTCCGATCTCCGCAAACACACCGTCAGGGGTAAGGCGGACCGCCGTGACCTGACCTGTGATTTGGGTGGTGGTAGCGACGGATTGGCCGTTGATATCCGAGGCTGTGATCTTAAGGCTGTATTCACCGGGCGCGGCAGTTCCGCCCGTGTTTGTGGTGCCATTCCATGTCATGCTGTTTATGCCGGACAGCAGGCTTCCTGAGTTCAGCGTGTTGACAACACGGCCTGAGCTATCGATGACTTCCATGGTTGAACTGCTTGCAGCCTGGCTTGCGTCAATAGTGAATTGCTGCGCTGTGATGCCATCAAATGAGAACTTGCTGCTCTGGGCAGCGACCTGATGACCAATCAGTGATGCTGCAGAAGCCATGTCTGATTTCTGACCCTGGGATCCAGCCAGCATCTCCTTGAGAAGCCCATTGGTGTTGATCTGCTGTTCAACCATATTGAACTGCGCCAGCTGAGAAGCCTGCTGCGTCGCATCCTGTGGTTTCAACGGATCTTGATTCTGCATCTGGGCGACCAGTATTCGCAGAAAAATATCCTTGGAGCCCAAATCATTCCGGTTGGAGGTTTGTGCTGTCGACGGTGCGGATTGAACTGCGTTTACTTGCATGGGTGGTCTCCTGATTTGTTTCTATACACGAATGCTTAGTCGGGCGTTCGTGCTTGATTTTTGTGGTGCTGGGGTTTCCAAAGGTATGTTGCTTGTCGCGGCGGCATAGTCGCTTTGCTCATGTTGGGAAGCAGAGGCTTGGCCGTCCTGGCCATGATGCGAGTCCATGGAGAATCCCCCCATGTCCAGGCCATGCTGGGCCAGCGCCTGGCGCAGGGCTGGCAGGTGTTGCTCAATGATCTGTCGCGATGCGTTTTGATCAACCACAAGGTGTACCTGAATCTGCTTGTTGGCATCACTGTCCAGATATACCTTGATTTTCCCGAGATGTGCCGGATCCAGATTCAATTCAAGACGGTAGCGCTCCTGAGATGCGGCATGACCGATTTCCTGCATGGCAGCAGCGACTGACCAGGGACCGGAGCTCGTTAGCATTTGTGCTTGAACCATCATGCCCGGCTGTGTCTGAGCAATCTGTACTGGCCCGCTAGTGAGCATTTGCGGGGTATGTGATTCAGAAGTGGGCTGCACGTATCTGGCCGCCAGGCTGGATCTGTCAACCATATGCTCCAGACTTTCAGTGGAGCTGTTTAAGGGTGAAGCCGCAGGAAGGGAGGCATGTTGCTGCTTGTTTATCTGCTGTGCGGACAGGTTTTGAGCCGACGCTTTCTGTGCTGATTTCAGATCCGCTGATTTACCATCAACGTGAGCGTTCTTGTTTTTTGTATCGCTGAGATTGCCCATGCCGACTTTACCGTTGACAGGAGCAGCCCTGTGTTGAGAAGCAACACTCTTCCAGTCAGGTGCGGTACGGCTTGCAATGATCTCCTGGCTGGCAGAGGCAACACGTCCTGCATAGTTGTCCCCGTCCATATGGCGGGAGACTGTTGCCTGTTTGCCTGTGAACTCATGTTTTACCGCTTGAAGCTTGTCACCGCGTATTTCTTGTGGGGCTGATTCGCCTGCGTTTTTTGAAGGGTTGGTAGCGTGTAGCTCTTTGACGTTTGCTTTCGCAGCACTGGCAACATCAGCGGAACTGATCAAGCCCTGCAAGGCAGGCTCTTTGGAGCTGGTCTTCGTCGTGGAGGTATGGCGCTCGGATATTGATTGTTGAGCCTCTCCGGTTTCTATCTTGACGTTGGAGAAGGGGAGTTGCCTGTTAGCAACAGACTGCGCGTCTGCCGTTTCGATTTTGCCGGCCGGCCATGCTTGCTGAGGCTTTGTAAGTTTGTGCGTCGGGGATGGCTCGTTGACCGTGGCCTGCAGCTTTGACTCGGTGGCCGCAGTCTGCAGCTTCGGTTCGTTGGTCGCAGTCTGTATCTTTGGCTCGGTGGTCGCAGTCTGCAGCTTCGGCTCGGTGGTCGCAGTCTGCAGCTTCGGCTCGGTGGCCGCAGTCTGCAGCTTCGGCTCGGTGGCCGCAGTCTGCAGCTTTGGCTCGGTGATGCTGACTTTCTTGCCGGCTGATGTTTGCGTCGCGCTTGCCATGTCGGGATTCCAGAACGTGTGAAGCCCGGTTTGTTTCTGTTGTCCCTGTGCTGTTTGTTCTGAGTTCTGATTGGCTACAGCCACGAACGTTTGTTTGATCGTGTGGCCTTGCTTGGCATTCCCCGGTTTTCCGGATAAGGCCCGCGTGTCCAAGAGTGTTGTGTTTACTTCAGCAATGGAGACCTTGCTTTGCAACTCGGGTTTTTCTTGTTTCTTGGCCTTTTGCTCACCATCAATTGAAGTGGCTTGGAGGGGGATAAGAACAGGTTTTTTGGCAAGGGATACAGAGCCCTGATGCTCACCTTTAGCTGGGACTGTCGCATCTTTGGAGGTTGAGCCCTTATCCGCGGGGTTTTGCTTTATCAGGTCCAGAAGCTGGGTGAAAAGTCCTTTCTTGGCCTTCTTGCCATGGCCAGCGGAGCCTCCCAAGGTGGCTACCGCTTCCTGCGAACTTCCAATTATTTCTACTTGCTGGGTCATGCCAGACAATCAGCAGCTTGTGTGCCATGGGTATGTTCATATATAAATCAATACGTTACGTTATTTTTCCACTATTCTGAGAGGAAAAATGTGCCGGGTTGCGGCAGCTTTTTCCCCTCAGGGGGCAATTGCGTATGCTGGTTAAATCGCCCCCCCCACGATGGAATGAACCCGGCCAGTAGTGCTTGTTGTCGCTGACCGGCGCACTTCGGCCAATAACGGCCCTTCGGGCAAGTTCCTGGGAAGCTCCAGAAAAGGACATTCGGCGCCTCTTAAGTTGACATTAAGTACGATGGGCCAGTCTTCCTGACATGATTCTGATGAACTTATTGGAAAATCGAAGCCAAGAAGGATTGATGTTAGTAGGAGTGATGGCGTTGCCGATGCTTAAGGGGAGCAGGACAGTGCGACCTATCCTCCACATTCTTTGGATGCATCGCACCTACCATGAGTCAATAAGAAGCGAACGTGCGCTTTCTTAAGTTGTTCTTAAGTCCAAGTGTGCAGGGTTCAGGGCATGGAGTGGGAATCCTTGGTACTTAATGTGTTTCCGCATGAATTGATCCGGCCATAGGGTGTTCTCTCCTTTTTATACCTGAAATGGTTGATATGAATTACCAACGAGAAACATTGGAGAATAAAAATGATTAAAGCATTTCGAAAGGCCGTGATTGTTGCTGTGTTGAGTACAGGCTGTGCGATACCACTGGCATATGCTGAACCCGCTGTTGCCAATGACATCACACAAACATTGATGACGATGGAATCGCCTGCAGAAGACATGTTGGATGCCATTGATAGCAAGGATATGCCTAAATTAATAAATTTATACCATGATCTTGAAACATCCATGAGCACGCTGAACCGGATGAATACGGCAGGCAATGCAGGCGAGTCCCAGAGAAAGGAAATTGCCATGCAGAACGCTTGGTTTGAATTGATTTCATTGGAAATAAAGGAAGCGGATGACCTGCCTGCACTGGCAAATGCGATCAATCAATTCTCGGGCCAATTGATTATAAGCACCCATTTTATACATCACTACCAGAAGAATATCGCATGGATGGATTATTTAGGACGTGAGCTTCTTTTGTTGAACAAATACCCCACAACTTCTACGAATCACGCTGCCTTGATTAAGGCTAGAAAACTGGAGCTGCAGACAACATGGCAGACAGTCCAAGCTGCCATTGGACAAAGTGCGGGCGGCGCAGCTTTGATAGAAAGTGTCGATCCCACCATCCATGCTCTGATGACCGAATCGGCTCCGGATAACCTTGTAAAATTATCCATGAAGGAATTGGACCTGGTTGATAATATCGAAAAATACTTTCACATTGATTGACCCTGAAAGACGAAAAAGGAGATGAATGTGCATATATCAGCGATGGGGCGGTAAGGTATGAAATGGATCGTGATAGCGCTTGCATGGGCCACGGCAGTTACGCTTGGCGGCTGTGCTACTTATCATCCACATCCTCTGGATGCATCACCGAAGCTGGCAATCTCGCTGGATGGGCTGCAAACCCAAATGGATGCATCCGCATTTAAAGAAGTGCCTGCATCATGGCGTGAGCATCCGCTTAATATCGGCGATGGACTGGATGAAACAGAAACAGTTCTCATTGCGATTCTGAACAGCCCTCAATTGAAGGCTGCTCGCAGTCAAATGGGAGACGCAAAAGCTGCATTGTA
>CAZQTO010000043.1:0-16193 GCA_964596375.1 uncultured Zetaproteobacteria bacterium
GTCGCCTGAGCCAGTCTCTTCCTTTTCATCCACATTCACACCCTGGGCAATATCCACAGACTGCTTGTCGAGGCTGACCAGCACGGCACAGGATTCCCAATCGAAACCCATGGCCGATGAGTTATAGCCGATATCTTTAATTGCCGCCCGCACAACATCCTGATAGTTGACAATGGCCGAGGTGGTAATCTCACCGGCGATCAGCGCCATGCCGGTGGTGACCAATGTTTCGCAGGCCACGCGACCGTATTTATCCTGCTCCAGAATTGCATCCAGCACACTGTCGGAAATGCGATCGGCAACCTTGTCGGGATGACCCTCGGAAACGGACTCACTGGTAAAAACGAAATTACGGCTCATATCTTCCTGCCCCTTGATTGGTCGAGCGAGTCGCGCACTTCAGGCGGACCGCGCCGGACGAAATAATTTCAAATACAAATCAACTAATGGCGGCGCAATCTAATGATTGCGCTGCAGAATGCAAAACACCTCGAATGGTGATTCGGTTTCTTGCCGCATCAACGCCTGAGCAGCAGTGCTGCTCCCAGCACCACGCCAAGCACCCCGACCGGCATCCACCACGGACCCTGCGCCTGCTGCTGCAGCATCACAATGCCACCACTAAGCAACACCATGCCACAAGCGCGCTGCCACAGCGGTGCACCGTGAAACTGCGGTGTAAACACGCTGCCATCTCGATCACTGAGCACCTGTTCAATGCGCGCCGGCAGGCGCAACCAACCCTCAATCCCCTGACGCGCCTGGGCAGCACCGCGCTGCAGCTGCCCGGCAGGCCCGAGATGCTTGCTCACCCATTCAGTAACCAGCGGTCGCGCCAACTCCCAGATATTGGCCTTGTCGGCCAACTCGCGCGCTACACCTTCGATCACCACCATGGTTTTTTGTAAGAGCAGCAGCTGCGGCTGGGTCTCCATCTGAAAACGCTCGGTCACAGCAAACATGCAGAACAACAACTCACCCAGCGAAATATCGGCCAGCGGCCTGTTGAATATCGGCTCGGCGATTTCGCGCAGCGCATCGGCGAAGGCCGACATATTGGTATCGGCCGGCACATAACCAGCCTCCAGATGCACCTCTGCTGCGCGCATGTAATCGGTTTTGAGAAAGGCCATCAGCATCTCGGCCAGATAAAGCCGGCTCCTCATATCCAGCCGGCCGACAATACCGAAATCAACCAGAATGATGTCGCCGGACTCGGAAACAAACAGATTGCCGGGATGCATATCGGCGTGGAAATAGCCATCCACGAATGCCATATGAAAGAACAGTGTGGCCGCCCGCTCGCATAGCGCCAGACAATCGTGCCCGGCGGCCTGCAGCGCTGCCCTCTCATCAATGGATATGCCGGAAATGCGCTCGGTGGTCAGCACACCGCTATGCGTGTAGTCCCAGATGACGTGCGGAATATAAACACCTTGGACATCGGCCAGATTTTCGGCAAAACGCGAAGCATGCGCTGCCTCGGCGCGCAGGTTCAACTCCCCCTTGATGGTGACGGCAAACTCATCCACCACCTGCGGCGCCTTCAGGCGACGGTACTCGGGCAGGTAGCGATCGAACAGATTGGCCAGCAGTTTGAGCAGCGAAAGATCGGCATCGATGGTACGGCCAATCGTCGGACGGCGCACCTTGACGGCCACGCGACGCCCGTCGGGCAATTCGGCAAAATGCACCTGCGCGATGGAGGCCGCAGCCACCGGCTCCTCGTTGAACGATACGAACGCACCACCCTCGCCGGTCAGAGGCTTCTTGAATTCCGCCTCGAGCAATCGCTTCACCGTGGCAAAGGATTCCGGCGGCACATCGTCCTGTAGTTTTTTGAGCTCCAGCGCCACATCCATGGGCAGCAGATCGACGCGCGTGGAGAGCATCTGGCCGAATTTGATAAAGGTCGGACCGAGGCGCTCCAGCACATACCTCAGCTGCACACCGAAATCCGGCGACATCTCGCTGCGCATAAAGATGCGCATCAGCCATGCATAGGGCCGGAACAGGTGCAGACGCACAGCCAGCGTACCCATGCTGTGCGAGGCCAGAAGATGGGTGATGACCAGCAGACGCCAACCCCGACGCAGGGGGCCTCCGCTATAGCGCATCTGGCTCAGGCATCACCCCCGGAGGAAGATGCCTGGGTATCCAGCTTGTGCTCCAGACGGGTTAATTTCCCTTTCAGTCGACTCAGACGACGAGTGACATCCTCAACCCCGGCCTGCCAGTCGCCCAGACGTGCCTCGTCGGGCACTTCCATATCTTTCAGGCACTGGGTCACAGCCTCATGCATCGCCGTCGATGCTTTGCCCTCCAGCGCAATCAGCGCCTTGGCTGCCTGGGCCACGCGACTGCCGAAGAATTCACCGAATCCGTTACGTAGCTCGCGCTCCCAATCGATATCTGCTGCCGCCAGCAGCTTCTTGAAGCGCAGCATGGCCTCGGAATCTCCGGATAGTTTCAGCACCTGCTGAAACACCAGATCATCCGCATCCTCGTGGGCAAAGCACAGGCGGGCAAAACCACCCGTCGTTGCATCAATACGCACATCGGGCTTTTGTTCGCAGGATGTATGTACCCAGGGTCGACCCGCACGAAAACCCATATAGAAATCCATACCGGTGTCGCGCACATGAATCAGGTAGACACGTCCGTCGAGCGCATCAAGATGCTCTGCCAGATCTTTATTGCGTGCAAAGAACAAGTCGAGCACGGTACTCAGCACCACGGCCTGCACCGCGCCGGGGATTAAACGGAGAGGCAGAAACATCAGACTCATGCGATTTTATATCCTCTGTGCAGCGCCACCACGCCGCCGGTCATATTCTCATAGCGCACCAGGCCGAAACCGGCCCACTCGATGAGCTTGGTAAAGCGCTTCTGATCCGGGAAGCGCCGAATCGATTCGACAAGATACTGATAAGAGGCGCGGTCGCCGGTCACAAGCTCGCCCATCAAGGGAATCATATTAAATGAATAGGTATCATATATAACATCAAGCAAAGGCAAGGCCGGATGCGAGAACTCCAGACAGATAAACTGTCCGCCCGGCTTGAGCACGCGATAGAACTCGGCCAGACCCGCCTCGACATCGACAAAATTGCGAATACCGAAGGCGATGGACACCACATCGAAGCTGTTATCGGCAAAGGGTAGTTTCGTGCCGTCCGACTGGATGCAATCGGCACGCCCGGGCAACAGCCCTTGATCCACCACACGGCGCGCGCCCTCAGCCAGCATCGGCCCGGTCAGGTCGGTCAATACGACACGCCCCCCCTGAGCATCATTCGAACCACCCATCTTGCGCAGCAGACCAATGGCGATATCACCTGAACCCGCAGCCACATCGAGTACGCGGCCACCCGGACGAACAGCAGCCATATCGAACATGCGCCGCTTCCATAAGCGATGCATGCCACCACTCATCAAATCGTTCATCAGGTCGTATTTGGCGGCTACCGAGGAAAACACACCCATCACCCGGCTGCGCTTCTCCACGCCGCTGACTGTCTCGAAACCGAAATGCGTCCGCCCTGCCGATGCATCGTTTGCCTGCTTGCTGTCCACAGTAACTCCTTCCATTGCCGCAATCGTAACAGCAGCCCCCCCTTGCAACAACAAGCTGACCCGCCTCTCGCAGCACATGCAGTATGGGGAAAACCTGTGGATAAACGGTGAATACAATGTTGAGTGAAAACCCCACCTCTCGTGGCAAGGAAACCATTGACACCCCATATGTAGTGCCATAAGGTTGGCCGCTGCGATGTGTGGATTCACCGACAGGGGCATGCAACAGGGGATAACGCCGCTTCGCTGTCGGGCTATTGAGGACTCGCCGAAACCGGGCAGGACCGAACATGGCCCACGCAGAGAAACACCGTAGGAAACAGGAACTGACAATGGGAGGAGCACATCCATGAATCTGGCTGAAGTCAAAGAAGGCAACACTGTTTCAATATCCATGGACGAACACGCCGCAGCGGTGATTCCGATGCAGGCGGCCAGTGAGGATATCTGGGATAAGAAATATCGCCTCAAGGACAAGAATGGCGACGCTGTCGATCACAGCATTGCCGAAACCTACTCGCGTGTCGCCAGAGCCCTGGCCGATGTCGAAGATGAGGACAAACGCGAGTATTGGCACGAGCGTTTCACCTGGGCTCTGCTGCACGGTGCGATTCCAGCCGGACGCATCACCTCCAATGCAGGCGCCGAAGCATACAAACCAGCCACCTCCACCATCAACTGCACGGTCTCCGGTCAGGTTCCGGATTCGATGGACGGCATCCTGTCCATGGTGCACGAGGCCGGTCTCACCCTGAAAGCAGGCTGCGGCATCGGTTATGAATTCTCCACACTGCGCCCCAAGGGTGCTTATGTGTCGGGTGCCGGGGCCTACACCTCAGGCCCCCTGTCCTTCATGGATATCTTCGACAAGATGTGTTTCACCGTATCAAGCGCCGGTGGCCGGCGCGGCGCACAGATGGGCACCTTCGATATTTCGCATCCCGATGTGATGGATTTCATCCGCGCCAAGCGCGAGGGCGGTCGGCTGCGCCAGTTTAATCTGTCCTGCCTGATCACATCCGATTTCATGGAAGCCGTAAAAAACGACGCCGACTGGGATCTGATCTTCCCGGCCAATGCCAGCGAAGTGGCGGATGAGGAAACGCGCATCGTCTGGCGCCAGTGGCCTGCCGGCAACAAGGGCTATCTGCAGGACGACGAAGGGCGCACCGCCTGCCGTGTGTATAAAACCATTCGCGCCCGCCGCCTGTGGGATGTCATCATGGCCTCGACCTACGACTACGCCGAGCCCGGCTTCATCCTGATCGACGAAGTCAACACCATGAACAACAACTGGTTCTGCGAGAATGTCCGCGCCACCAACCCATGTGGCGAACAGCCGCTTCCGCCTTATGGCGCATGCCTGCTGGGCTCAATCAACCTGACCAAGTTTGTTTGCAACCCGTTCACCGACAAGTCGTATTTCGACTGGGATCAGTTCCGCGAGGTGGTTGCCGTGTTCACCCGCATGCTGGACAACGTGGTGGAAATCAACGGCCTGCCGCTGGAAAAACAGCGTGATGAAATCCTTTCCAAGCGCCGCCACGGCATGGGCTTTCTGGGCCTGGGCAGCGCCCTGACCATGCTGCGCACCCCTTACGGCTCGCATGAGTCGCTGACCTTCACCGAACAGGTTGCCTATGAGATGGCCAGAAGCGGTTATCAGACCGGTATTGAGCTGGCCCGCGAGAAAGGCCCGGCACCGATCATGGAGCAGGACATCGAGGTGACTTCCGAAATGATGCTCAAGCGCCCGGAAATGGCCGACGACGGCATTCGCGTGGGAGACAAGCTCAAGGGTCGCATCCTGTGGGCGCGCTATTCGCGTTATCTGCAAAAGTTCGCGCGCACCGGCAAGGCCGAAGATGTCGCCATGCTCAGGGAGCTGGAGGAAGCTGGCTGCCGCTTCACGCATCATTCCTCGATTGCGCCGACCGGCACCATCTCACTGTCCCTGGCCAACAATGCCTCCAACGGCATCGAGCCATCCTTTGCCCACCATTATGCGCGCAACATCATCCGCGAGGGCAAGAAGAGCAAGGAGAAGGTGGATGTATTCTCCTTCGAGCTGCTCGCCTACCGCGAGCTGATCAATCCGCAGGCCATGCCCTTCTCGCAGGCCGAGGGTGAAAAGCTGCCGGATTATTTCATCAGCGCCGACGACGTTACGCCCAAGCAGCATGTCGATATTCAGGCCGCGGCACAGAAGTGGGTGGATTCATCCATCTCCAAGACGGCCAATGTCCCGACCGATTTCGACTATGAAAGTTTCAAGGACATCTACCTCTACGCCTACGAAAAGGGGCTCAAGGGTTGCACCACCTTCCGCTTCAACCCCGAAGCCTTCCAGGGCGTGCTGGTCAAGGATGCGGATCTGGAGAAAACCATCTATCGCTTCACACTGGATGATGGTTCCGTGATCGAGGTGAAGGGCAACGAGGAAATCGAGTACGACGGCGAGATGCACAGTGCCGCCAACCTCTTCGATGCTCTCAAGGAAGGATATTATGGCAAGCTCTAAGCAAGCCGTAAGCGGGCCGACGGCGCGCAATGAAGGAGCCCGTCATGGCTAAGTTGCAACTCAATGAAGAGTACCGTCAAGCAGACCTCGACGCCCTCCTTATGGAGCAGGCCGAAAAGAGGGAGCTGGAAGCCATGCGCGAGCGCATGAATTCGCTGCTACGCGATTTTTATACGGCAGACGTCCACCCGTTTCGGGTCGTTGTAACCACCAAACACAATGAGGGAGCGACAGCAACCATGCGTGCCGCTCAGGGAGGAACCCATGACCACAAAGATTGAAAAGCAGATTACCGCCTACGAGGTAGTGCGCCCGGAAGGCAATAAGGAAGACAGCAAGGTCACGCATATCGCACCGCTGCTGGAGCGCGACAATGTACTTGAAGGCTCCACCTACAAGATCAAAACACCGATGACCGACCATGCCATGTACATCACCATCAACGATGTGGTGATCAATGCCGGCAAGCCGGATGAACACCGCCGCCCCTTCGAGATTTTCATCAACTCGAAAAACATGGAGCATTTCATGTGGATTGTGGCGCTCACCCGCGTTATTTCCGCCATCTTCCGCAAGGGTGGCGATGTCACCTTCCTGGTCGAAGAAATGAAGGCCGTATTCGACCCGCGCGGCGGCTACTACAAGAAGGGTGGCAAATACATGCCATCCATCGTCGCCGACATCGGCGAAGTGATCCAACAACATTTGGTGATGATCGGCATGATGGAAGGCCAGCTTTCCACCCCGGAACTGGAAGCCAAACGCAAGGAAGCCAAGGAAAAACTCGGCGCCGATGCCATGGCCAAAGGCAATCAGTGTGACAAATGCGGGGCCATGGCCGTCGTCCGCCTCGACAACTGCAATACCTGTCTGGAGTGCGGCGACTCCAAATGTGGCTAAGCTGAACGATGTAGACGCGCTGTTACATCTGCGTATATTCGCCCGTGGTGAATAGGGAGGGAGCCCTGAGCGATATTAGAATAGACCCATTTCTAAAATGGGCTGGAGGAAAAAGATGGTTAACGTCCTCACACACCCATCTATTCCCTACACGCTACAATCGATACATTGAACCTTTCCTTGGGGGTGGAGCTGTATTTTTCTCCCTTCAGCCATCGCAAGGCGTCCTGTCCGACATAAACTCAGATCTCATCGAAACTTACCAAGCAATAAAAAACAATCCTATAAAAGTTGAAGCCCTTTTACGAAAACATCAGGCCAACCACTCGAGGGAATATTATTATATAATCCGGAATTCAGCTCCATCCTCCATGTTTGCTAGAGCTGCCAAATTTATCTACTTGAACCGCACATGCTGGAATGGCCTGTATCGAGTCAACTTAAAAGGAAAGTTTAACGTTCCTATTGGAACCAAATCCAAAGTCATCATGAAATCTGATGACTTTCAAAAAGTATCCAGCATATTAAATAACGTGGAAATCAGAGTGGCTGACTTTGAAGACACGGTAAATATGGCCGGCTTAGATGATGTGGTTTTTGTAGATCCACCATATACGGTAAAACATAACAACAACAACTTTATAAAATACAATGAGTGCCTTTTTAGCTGGGATGACCAAGTCCGACTCAAAGCTGCTCTCATTAGGGCAAAGGATAGAGGCGCATATATTGTGCTGACAAATGCGAACCACCAGTGCATCCGAGAGCTATATGTGGATGAATTCCAAATAGATGTCGCCCCAAGATGCAGCGTAATATCTGGAAAGAATAAAGGTAGAGGCCCAGCGACGGAACTTGTAATTAGGAGTTGCCAATGGAATGGCTAAAAAAAATAATATCGCATATTCCTATCGTCGCAGGATCAACCGATGCCACTTTTGATAATTTCCGCGATGCTGGAAAAGAAGTATTTATCGCGACCCTGTGCTCCCTATTACCTCTAATTATAAGCGTCATCTATTTGTCGATTAAAATTCAACAATCTGAACTTTCACTTTTTGATATGATGCTTACCAATATAAACAAAGGCGAACTTCTCTTGTGCGCCACATCCATCATCGCTCCGGTAGCATATTTAGTCTTAACAGATCCCCCTAAAGAAAGGCGATACACATCTAGGTATTCTCATGGAGTAGTATTATTCGCAATTATTCTCCTTTCGACCATCGCATTTGTAACCATACGAACGTCAGGTACCATCAACAGTGGAACTATCCTTACATATTCTCTGCTAGCTCTAATTCTTTCTGTCATCACACTTTTCTTTAGCTGCGTACAAAAGAATATTAATTATGACCCAGAGAGGCTAAAACGTAGTGAGGATGATTTTACAGCGATGGTACATCGCCATAGGAGTGGGCAATGACAATCCCAAGAGAAGACTCGATCACCCTTGACCCATTTCCCTGTATAGAAGTTAATCAGCCAATTGGGAAGTTCTATATTGCCAGCATTCCAAGCGACATTCTGGTGCGCATCTCTTATGCTGATATAAGACGAATTGAAAAAGAACGCGACATTGAAACATATTTGGGCATTCAACGCCCCCTCTCCAAGGATAGAATCAAGGATCTCCAAATATATGTAGGCACTACAGATGCTTGTTTTCCCACCTCCGTAATACTTGCCATTTCTGGTAAATGCGCTGAGTACGATGAAGACAATAGAATGATGGCATTAAGAAATAACATGCCAGAGACTGATGATGACGGAGAGCAAATAAACTTAATACAAATTGCACAGGTTATTGATGGCCAGCACCGCATAGAAGGCCTAAGAAATTATAAGGGCTCTCCATTCGAAGTAAACGTGAGTATTTTTGTAGACATCGACATCCCACAGCAGGCATACATCTTTTCCACTGTCAATTTAGCTCAAACCAAGGTTAACAAAAGTTTGGTATATGACCTTTTCGATCTCGAAAAATCTCGCAGCCCTCAAAAGCTATGCCATAATATTGCTGTTGCCCTTGATTCAGAAATCAACAGCCCGTTTTACAAGCGGATCAAAAGGCTTGGCAGTGCCACAAAAGGCAGGTACGGAGAAACACTAACTCAAGCGACTTTTATCAAAGGGATAATTGGGTATTTCTCAAGAAACGAAACCGTTGATAGAGACACCTATATGAAAAATCAAACGCCCGAAAAGGCCAATGCTGATGAACTCACTAAAATGCCATTTAGAAATATGATGATTGATAAAAAGGATCTTGAAGTCACTGACATTCTATGGAATTACTTTGATGCTGTAAAAAACAGGTGGCCTACTGCGTGGGAAAGTCTAGGAAGGGGAAATATACTGAACAAAACAAATGGGTATAATGGCTTGGTAAGATTTTTGCGGCCTGCGTATTTGCATTTAACTTCTCCGGGAAATGTTCCAAGCACAAAAGACTTTCAAGTTTTGTTTGATAAGATTCAGCTATCAGATTCGGATTTCACTGTGGATACATTCAAACCAGGCACAAGTGGTTCCTCTGAGTTATACCGGGTTTTATTGAGAGAAAGTGGGATTGATCCCTCATAAGCGATAGTGGAATTTATGTTCGGAATCATAGCTTAAACTTTAGCTTATATTTCTTCTCTGCTTTATTCTTTTCGAGCTCATGGGATGGATTCAAGTGACATATTTCTCAATCTGGACATAATGCGCCGCAGACACGGGGAGCCTCGATGGCTCCTCCTTTTTTTGACTTAAACCAATAGCGAGGAAATCCATGACACCTGAAGACCTGACAATCGACTTTGAAGAAGGCGGCATCCTGACCACCAAGCAACTGGATAAGGTGATTCTCAGCAAGGGCGCATGGACAACCATTCTGTTCCGCTATCAGGATTGGAGCGATGCGGAAAAGGCTTACGGCGAGGATAAGTACACCATCCGTCGCTACCAGAAGCGCAACGGTGAATACAACCAGCGCTCGAAATTCAACATCACCAATGCCAAGCAGGCGCGCTTGATTGTGGATGCCCTGCAAGGCTGGATCGGCAAGTAACTAAACGCGGCCCTACACAAAAGGGAGCCTGTCGGCTCCCTTTTTTAATGTGCTATGATATAACCCTGTGCATCGCGCACAGGATCAAGCGGAATCAATGCGTCGCGTTGCTGCCCAGGATGCTCTTGGATTCGTTCTTCGTCCTCTTGGCAGCCTTCTTTTCTTTCGGCGTCATGACCGCCTTCTTCTTGTTTTCCTTTTTGTTTTTCTGTTCCTTGCTCATCGTTTTCGCTCCTGATTTTGAAACAATGACTTCAGCACACCTTTGCAGCTCCGGCCGGAGCTGCTTATTGATATCCTGACAATGCCTTTCAAGCACAGCCCTGGCTTGCCTGCCGGACTGCTGAAGAAGAACTGTAATCGGGCGCTGGCCATATCTTCCTGCCGGCCAGCCTGCCAACACGGTACGCCATCCGCGCCGATCTAGCTATCTATTCCCATAAAGGACCATTCACCAAGCCATGAAATCATTTGTATGAATTTCACGCAGGTGGCGTAAGCGCCGTGATTTCCGGCTACAGCGGTGGCAAAGCTGTCAACCCGACCTACCGCAACTACTCGCAGGGCGGACACATCGAGGTGGTCAAGGTGATCTTCGCCCCGGCAAAGGTCAGCCACGATCAGCTGCCGGATGTCTTCTGGCCGGCCGGGGACTATCATCAGGATTATTATCTGAAGAATCCGGTGCGCTACTGGTACTACCGCAGCCGCGCCAGCGATAACAAAACACCCATCGATACGGGCATGACTCCGAGTACTTTTTACATTGGTTAATCCAGAAGCAGGCGAATTATTCGACTCAACTCCTGAATCTGGAACGGCTTGGATAGAAGCGGAATCGATTCGATGCCTTTGAGTTCGGGCAGCGAAGCGCTCTTATCGTAGCCGGTGGCAAAAATGATGTTCGCCGCTGGATCGAAAGCTAGAATTTCCCGGGCTGCTTCCGGCCCTCCCATCTCGGGCATCACCACATCGAACAGAATAACACTCACGGCGTTTGAGCGGTAGATATCCACAGCCTGTCTGCCGTTTTCCGCCAATACTGTTCTGTAACCCAGGCTTTCCAGCGCCTCAGCGGTACTATGGCGCAGGGCACTGTTATCATCCGCGATAAGCACCAGCTCGCCCCGGCCCGTGACCGTATCCTCTATTTTACCGCTATCCCTGGTGCCGGCGATACCCTCAACAAGCGGAATATAGACATGGAATTCCGTACCGACACCGGATTCGCTCTCCACCCTTATAAAGCCACCGTGTGATTTAACAATGGTGCTCGACATCGAAAGCCCGAGACCTGTTCCCCTGCCAACCTCCTTGGTGGTAAAGAAAGGGTCGAAAATATTCTCAAGATTCTTTTGTTCGATGCCGTAACCGTTGTCACGCACCATCAGGTGGGCATAATCACGAATTTCGGCATCCTTATATTTTGAACAGAACGCCTGATCGGCGTAAAACGGTTCAAGCAATAAAGTGATAACGGGAGATTCCCGTTCCCTGACCGCATCCACAGCATTGCCGAACAAATTCAGCAGAAGTTGCTGAAGTTGGGTCGCGTCACCCTTGATATCCAGCTTCTGACCTATGATCGTCTTTTCCAGCAGGATATGCTCGGAGATAACAATCTGATGCAATCTGAACAGCTCTTTAATCAGGGCAGTGAATGAGACCAGCCCCATCTCCACCTGTTCGCTGCGGGCAAAAACCATCATCTGTTTGATGATGTCGGCGGCCTGAAAGCCCACTGTCTCCACCTGCTCGACCCTCTCCTGCAATTCCGGCATGCCCTCCATCTTTTTTTTGATCAGGAAAAGATTGCCGATCATGCCGGCCAGCATGTTGTTGAAGTCGTGGGCAATACCACCGACCAGCGTGCCAAGCGCCTCCATCTTTTGCGCCTGACGGAACTGCGCCTCCAGTGCTTTGTGCTCGCTGAGATCCTCATGGATGCCGACAAAGTGGGTGATTTCACCCTCACCCTCGCCCTCGCTGTCGCGAATCGGAGAAATGGTCAGCATGGCCGGATAGGTGCTCCCATCCTTACGCTTCTCGGTAATCTCGCCCTGCCACACCTGACCGGATGTGATTGTCCCCCAAATTTGATCGTAGAAAGCCCTGTTCTGTTTACCGCTGTTGAGCATCGAGGGGTTCTGGCCGATTGCCTCGGCCTCGCTATAACCTGTCGTCGTACAATAAGCTTGGTTGACGTATTCGATAACGCCGTTGCTGTCTGTGATCAGCACCGCTTCCCCGGCCTGATTGATGGCCTTGAAAATCTTGTCGGCTTTCGCTTCCATCTGCTTGTTCTGAATAATGTTTGCAACGGCACCGGCAACAGACTCAAGGAATGACAATTCATCTTTGCCGGGTTGATGACCATGCGGCAAATAGAGGTTCATCAACCCAAGCAGTGCCCCATGTGCAAGCACGGGAATACAGAAGTGGCCGTGATCCATCATACCATCCGGTCGGGTGACATGATCTGAATCCACGCACGACTTGAAGATCATCTCCCCGCGCTCGGCAGCCATGCCGCAAAGACAATGCCCATATGCCACGCTTGAGCAGCGAACTTGCAATTCCTCGCCGAGGCCTCTCCTTGCCACCATCTTTAATTCCCGTTTTTTGTCGTCGGCAAGAAAAACACTTCCTTTTCCTTGCAGGGGCAGCCATTCGATGCTCAGGATGACATCCAGCACCCGCTTCAAAATCTCCGCAAGGGAGTGGTTCTCAAGCGCCAACGCCAGAATTTCGGAGAGGGCTTTGTTGATATCCGCACGCCGCTTCATCGCAGCGGCAACCTCCTCCGAAACCGTATAGGCCTCGCCAAACAGGGCGGTGACGATGATGCCGCCCTGAATCAGGAATGCGACAATCAAGATAAACACCGCCAGAATCAGCGGGTCGATCACCTCTCCAAAATCATGTACTGCTGCCGCTTCGTGAAAACTCGTGCCCGCCATGGCAGTGTAGTGCATAGCCGATACGGCCATTCCCATGATAATGGCTGATACCGATTTGGTGATCAGTTGGCTGAAAATCCGCGAATTGCGCAGACGGTTGGCAATCAGCAAAGCAGCCGTTGAGGCGATGATGGCAATGGCAATAGCCAGTGCCACAATGAACATGTCGTGATACATGGTCGCATTCAGCCGCATGGCTGCCATGCCGGTGTAGTGCATGCCAGCCACGCCAAATCCCATCATGCTGCCGAAAAACAGGGTTCTCGGAGCAAATGCCTTCAGACCGCCACCGGCACGCAACGGGGCGATGGCAATAGCGCTGGCCACGACGGCAAGCAGCAGCGATATCATGGTAAGAGTGATATCGAACTTCACCGGAATCGGCATTTGCAAGGCAAGGATCGCAATAAAATGCATGGTCCAAATGCCGGCCCCCAGGCTCAGGCCGAATGCGGCCACCCATGCCAGAGAATGTGTCCCCGAGGCGGATGAGAAAATACGGGGAACAGTGGAGAGTGCCACAAAGGATGCGCCGGTAGCCGCTATCACCGAGATGACGACCAGCAGCCAGTTGTATGTGCCTACAATTTCCATTTGACCTCCACATCCACCCGCATCATCTGGATGCAGCAAAAACGAATGGCATCAAATCACTGAGTCATCCCACCGAACGTGCAAGTATTGTGCCGAAGAACCTGGAATCTTCATAGCACGCCATACAAATAGAGGAAATGCGGCTAGAGTTGCGGCATGAAGATATTGCTCCGACTGATCGCAATGCTTGCCATCGCCGTGGGCGGAAGCGTGGCCTATATGATTACCAACGAGTCCGCCTACATCTTTTTCCCCGAGCGGGCGATCACGCAAACGCCACAGGCTGCCGGCCTGCCCTTCACCGAGCAGACCTTCCAGACCAGTGACGGCATAACGCTGCACGGCTGGTATATGCCGCATCGCAACGCCAGCTTCACCCTGCTGCACATGCACGGCAACGCCGGCAATATGAGCGACCGCATCGAACAATATCGCCGCTGGCATGCCATGGGGCTATCTGTATTCGCCTTCGACTACCGCGGCTACGGCAAAAGCGATGGTGTGCCAAACGAAGCCGGGCTTTATGAAGATGCCAGAGCTGCATGGAAACTCCTGACCGGAACCCTCGGCATTGCTCCGCAGCGCATCATTATCGCCGGGCGCAGCCTGGGCTGCTCTGTGGCGGCGCAACTGGCCAGCGAGGTGACACCTGCAGGTCTCGCGCTGGAGGTTCCGTTCACCAGCATCCCGGACATGTCTGCCGAACAGTACCCCTGGCTGCCGCTGCGCTGGCTGGTGAAAAACCGTTTCGACACTGAACAGGCCCTTGGTAAGGTCAAGGTGCCGCTGCTTTTGATCTCGGCCCGTGAGGACGAGATTGTACCGGGCTGGATGGATGAGCGCCTTTTCGAGGCTGACTCCGGTGAAAAACTGCGCGGCAAACTTTCCGGCGGACACAATGATTTCGACAGCATCTCGAAGGGCTCGTATATCAAGCTCTGGAAGATATGGCTCGGTTCACTGACCCCGCCTGACGACACGCAGCTGCAGTGGGTGCGCCGCTGCTTAACAAGCAAGGCCTGAGCCTCGCCCCTGTAAGGAATCAGACTGCGCGGAGCCCGGTTCAATCATCACACCGGATGACCGTTTAAGCAGGAACGCCTGAGGATTAAAGAACCCCTTAGAGCTCCTTGCTGCTGAATATCCTGTGCAGAAAATCCGTCAGTCGGCGCCATGAATCTGCATCGGCAGCCTTGTCATAAGCCAGCGGCATACCGAAGCGTTCGGCAAAGCCATCGGCATCCGGGTTGGTGAAGCTGTGCTTCGCACCGGGATAGCTTTTCAGCGTAAAACGCACACCGGCGGCCTGCATTTCCTGCTCAAAGGCCTGCACCTGCTCGGCGGGCACAAAGGGATCGGCAGCTCCGGTGAAGACGGCAATCTCGCCCTTGATCTGACCGGCCTGCACCGGCTGCTTCGTGCCCAGACTGCCATGGAACACAGCCACACCCTTCAACGGCATCCCGGCGCGGGCCATATTCAGGGCAATGCCACCACCCATGCAATAGCCGATGGCCGCCACCTGCTCAGGATTCACATCCTCCTGATCCTGCAAAATCTTCAAGGCCGCCATGAAACGTTTCTTAAGACCCTCCGCATCAGCCGTTGCTGCCTGCATGAATTTTGTCGCATCGTCGGGATGATCGGCCAGCTTGCCGCTACCGTACATATCCAGTGCAAAGGCCGTATAGCCGAGACCTGCCAGCATCTCCGCCCGATGCCGCGCATAGGCATTATGTCCCCACCATTCGTGCAACACGAGCACCCCGGGTCTCTCGCCGGCAAGCGCATCGTCATAAGCCAGATAACCGGTGAAGTTTTTACCATCCACCTGATAGGCGATCTCCCTGCCCTGCACTGCGGCCTCGGCAGGCAGCATTGCCGTGCCCCAAGCTGCGCAAGCCAGCAGCGCAATCATTGCCCGATTCATCCATCTATTCATATATACCCCCTGCCGCACATTGCATGCAAAGCATCTTGTGCCGATAGTATGCCCATGAATCCACAATCCGACACCTATCCCGAAAAAACCTGCAGTATCGACAGGCTGGTGCGCCATCCGCGCCTTGTCGAAGCGGCAATCAAGGGCGAAAAGACCGAGCAACGCCGTGATGGCATCTACGCGTATCCCGGAGAAACCTTCGAGCTGCAAGGCGTGCCCTTTGTCTGCACCCACCTGATCCGCCAGCGCCTCGGCGATATGGGCGATGCCGGTGCCAAAGCCGAGGGGTACCAAAGCCTCGATGCCTACCGCGATCTGATTCTGAGCATGCACAAGGGCATGACGTGGAACGATGATGCCCTTGTCTGGCTGCACCGCTTCCGCCGCTGCGACACTGAATAAAGGTTTGCACCACAGAGTTCACAGAGAAAGCCTTAAGAACGAATAGCGATCAGAACGGTTCTGACTTCGGGCCCCACTTGTAACTGTGCCGGACCGGGTGCTTGATCAGCGGACTAGCGCAAAAATCGTGTTCATTTTTGCGCCCGATGAGCAAGTGAACGGGCCGGGAATTCATAGCTACCCGTGGGTGCTTTTGATTCGGAGCGTCCATGCTCCTCAGGGCTTCGCCCCGCCCTGCGGGCG
>CAZQTO010000044.1:0-15987 GCA_964596375.1 uncultured Zetaproteobacteria bacterium
CAGCTAGCTTTGGCTTTTCCTTAGCGGGCCTGCACCACGGAATAGAGCCTGTTTACAATGAGTCCTGAGAACCGGTCCATCGGCTTTCCTTTAAACAGGGCGATGAGCAGCCAAAGCATGGAAAGCGGCAGTAACAATACCTGAACGATGAAGATAGTCAGATAGGCTGTCATCAGGCTGAGCAATGAGGTGATAATGTTTTCGGCGTTATCCATTGTGTTCGACAATGCTCTCCGGGTTTGCTCTACGCGATTTGTGGCTCCCTCCGATATCGAGGAGAAGAACCCTTTGTCTTCCTCCGGCGACATATTGCTCAGTTCAGTATAATTGCCGGAGACGACGGAAAGCTTTTCCACCGAAGTTTCAACCATCGGCTTCAGCCATGTTGTATAGATCGAGTCGCTAATCATTGCCGAGAGAGGCAGCATGAAGCGCAGTAACAGCAGGATCAGACAAAGCTTGATTACAGGCTGCAACAGGGATGCACCGCTTGCACTGTTCAGCCAGAGCAGGGGGACAGAAAGCAGCAGTACGATAGACACCGCCTTGAAGGAGATCGCCATACCTATCTCATATCCGATCTTCTGAATACCGATGGAGGCGATGGCTGCTACCAGCATAGTGGATAGTCGTTCCGTCATATCATCAATCGGATCGAGCACCTGCCCAGCTGCAATGGTTACGCCAACCCCCGCAGGGGCGAGTTCCAGATGCGATTCCTTGACGACCGAGACCACTGCGTTGACTGCGCGGGTGGAGGCATAAGCTAAAGTTGCTACCTTGATCGCTTGTGAAAAATAATCATCGGCCAGCCGGTCAATACCCGGCAGTTTGACAAGCGATGCTGCAAAAAACAGCGCGGCAACAAGGACAATCAGCAGTGACACCTTCATTTTTTCGAATCTAGTAGCGATTTTATTGCCCCCGGTGATCTCTTGAAGACAAGGTATCCCTTAATTTCCCCGACAGCCAGCTAATGATTTTCTTTGTTGTTTGGATTCCTTCCTGCGCGGGAATGACGAGAACAAAAAAAAACCGGCGGCCATCCGAGAAAGAGTGCCGCCGGTTTTGGTTTGCGTGTTTAGCGAGGTAGGGTGGTATGGCCCATGAGGAATTCATCGACGGAAGCCGCGCATTGGCGGCCTTCGCGGATGGCCCAGACAACCAGCGACTGGCCGCGACGCATATCGCCTGCGGAGAACACCTTATTGAGGCTGGTGCGGTAGGTTTCGGTGTCGGCTGCGACATTACCGCGACCATCCTTGTCCACGCCAAGTTCCTCGATCATGCCTTCGTGTACCGGGTGCACAAAGCCCATGGCGAGCAGCACCAGATCGGCCTTGAGTTCAAACTCGCTGCCTTTCACCTCGCTCATCTTCCACTGGCCGTTTTCCTGTTTCCATTCAACGCGCACGCATTCGATGGCCTTCACATTGCCCTTGCCATCGTCGATGAAGCGCTTGGTGTTCACTTCCCAATCGCGATCACAACCTTCCTCCTGCGAGGTGGAGGTGCGCAGCTTCATCGGCCAGTTCGGCCAGGTCAGCAGCTTATCCGGCGTGGCGGTCGGCTTGGGCAGGATTTCAATCTGCGTGACCGATTCGGCACCATGCCGGTTGGAGGTGCCGATGCAGTCCGAGCCGGTATCTCCACCGCCGATTACCACCACATGCTTGCCTTCCGCAGAAATCCACTGGTCGGCCGGGATTTTATCACCCAGCACACGCTTGGTGTTCATGGGCAGGAAATCCATGGCAAAATGAATGCCTTTCAGTTCACGGCCCGGTGCGGGCAGGTCGCGTGATTTCTCGGACCCCCCGGTGAGCACCACGGCATCAAATTTCTTGAGTAACTGCTTGGCGGAAACATCCACGCCGATATTGGTATTCACGCGGAATTCCACACCTTCGGCACGCAGCTGAGCAAGCCTTCGGTCAATGATTTTCTTGTCGAACTTGAAGTTCGGGATGCCATAACGCATCAGGCCGCCGATGCGATCGTTCTTTTCAAACAACACGACATCATGACCGGCACGCGCCAGCTGTTGCGAGCAGGCCAGACCGGCAGGGCCTGAACCGATCACAGCAACCCGCTTGCCGCTCTTATGCAGGGCAATTTCAGGCACGATCCAGTCCTTTTCCCAACCCTTCTCGATGATGGCCAGCTCGATATTTTTGATGGCCACAGCATCACCAATGAGATTCACCGTGCAGGCTTCCTCGCAGGGGGCGGGGCAGATGCGGCCGGTGAATTCCGGGAAGTTGTTGGTGCTGTGCAGAATATCCAGCGCCTCACGCCATTTGCCGCGATATACCGCATCATTGAAGTCGGGAATGAGGTTGTTGATCGGGCAGCCGTTGTGGCAGAAGGGGATGCCACAATCCATGCAGCGCGCACCCTGGCGGCTCATATCCTCGGGCAGGGATGAAAACTCCTTGAAATGCACAATGCGGTCGGCGACCGGCGCATAGCTCAGACCCTCGCGTGCAAATTCCTTGAATCCGGTTGGCTTACCCATGAGTCAACTCCTTGCCTTCTTTTGCAGCCTTTTCAATTTCAATGTCCTGCAAGGCACGGCGATATTCGACCGGCATCACCTTGACGAACTTGCCGCAGTAATCCGACCAATTATCCAGCATCTTTTTGCCCACTGCAGAATTGGTGTAATGCACATGTCGTTGGATCAGTGTGCGCAGAATCTGCTGATCGTTCTGGCTCAGCGAGTGCTCGATGTCCACACGGCCATGCATTTCCATATCCGGACCCTGATGATCCAGATCTTCCAGCGCATCGGACTCGGACAGAATCGGTTGCAGTTCGACCTGCGCCATATTGCAGCGCGATTCGAATGTTCCATCGGCATCGAGCACATAGGCCACGCCGCCGCTCATGCCGGCAGCGAAGTTGCGGCCTGTGCCACCGAGCACCACAATGGTTCCGCCGGTCATGTACTCGCAACCATGGTCACCCACACCCTCAACCACTGCGACTGCGCCCGAGTTGCGCACAGCAAATCTCTCGCCACCAATACCGCGGAAGTAGCACTCTCCCTCGGTGGCGCCAAACAGTACGGTGTTACCGACGATGATGTTTTCCTCTGGCACGATTTCTGAATTTTCAGGCGGATAGATGACAATGCGTCCGCCGGACAATCCCTTGCCTACGTAATCATTGCCTTCACCGGCCAGCTCAATGGTGATACCGCGCGCCAGCCATGCACCCAGCGATTGGCCGGCCGTACCCTTGGCCTTGATGACAATACTGTCCTCGGGAAGGCCTGTGTTGCCGTATTTTTTGGCAACCTTACCGGAAAGCATGGTGCCGAAACTGCGGTTCATATTGCGGATCGGCGTTTCGATAATCACCGCTTTGCCATCTTCCAGCGCCGGCTTGGCTTGCTCGATCAGTTTATTGTCGATCAGCTTGTCCAGGCCATGATCCTGCTTATCACAATGGAATACCGGCGTGCCGTTCGGATCGACGCGGTGGAACAGCGGTGTCAGATCAAGGCCCTGCGATTTCCAGTGACGCAGGGCGTCGTTGGTATCAAGCATATCGGAACGGCCGATGAGTTCATCGAAGGTGCGGAAACCCAACTCGGCCATAAGCTCGCGGGCATCCTCGGCCACATACATGAAATAGTTGATGACATCTTCCGGCTTGCCGGCAAACTTTTTGCGCAATTCCGGGTCCTGTGTGGCGACGCCAACAGGGCAGGTGTTGAGATGGCATTTGCGCATCATGATGCAACCTTCCGCTACCAGTGCGATGGTACCGAAGGCGACTTCATCCGCGCCCAAAAGGCCGGCAATCACCACATCGCGACCGGTGCGCATCTGGCCATCGGCCTGCAGGGTCATACGGCTGCGCAGGCGGTTGAGCACCAGGGTTTGCTGAGTCTCGGCAAGCCCCAGTTCCCAGGCGGAACCGGCATGCTTAATTGAGGTGAGTGGGGAAGCACCCGTACCGCCATCATGGCCGGCAATCACCACATGGTCGGCATGTGCCTTCACCACACCTGCGGCAACGGTTCCCACACCGATTTCCGATACCAGCTTCACCGAGATGTCGGCATCGGTGTTGGTATTCTTCAAATCAAAAATCAACTGTGCCAGATCCTCAATCGAATAAATGTCGTGATGCGGCGGCGGAGAAATCAGGCCCACACCAGGGGTGGAGTGACGCACGCGTCCAATGCGCGCATCGACCTTATGGCCGGGCAACTGCCCGCCCTCGCCAGGCTTGGCTCCCTGGGCCATCTTGATCTGAATCTGGTCGGCATTGGCCAGATACTCGGTGGTCACGCCGAAACGGCCCGAGGCCACCTGCTTGATCGCACTGCGCATCGAATCGCCGTTGGCCAGAGGCTTGAAACGCTCCGGCTCTTCGCCACCTTCGCCGGTATTCGATTTGCCGCCCAGCCGGTTCATGGCAATGGCCAGCGTGCTGTGTGCCTCATGCGAAATAGAGCCGAAGCTCATCGCACCGGTGGCAAAGCGCTTGGCAATGTTGGTTGCAGGCTCGACCTCTTCCAATGGAACAGGCTTGCTGGCCTTGAATTTGAACAGGCCGCGCAGGGTCAGCAAGCGGCCGTTCTGCTCATCGATCATGCGGGCGTATTCCTTATACATCTGGTAATTGCCAGTGCGCACGGCGTGCTGCAGTTTGGCAATGACCTCAGGCGTCAGCGTGTGCTCCTCGCCCTTGTTACGCCACGCATATTGACCGCCGACATCCAGTGCATTGCGATAGCCCGGGGAATGGGCGAAGGCAGCACGGTGCAGTTGTATTGTTTCCTTGGCGATTTCCTTCAGCCCGGCACCTTCGATCTGCGATGGTGTGCCGGTGAAGTAGGCTTTGATGAAGTCGGAAGACAGGCCGACGGCCTCGAAAATCTGAGCACCGCAGTAGGACTGGTAGGTGGAAATGCCCATCTTGGACATCACCTTGTAGATACCCTTACCAATAGCCTTGATGTAGCGCTTGCGAATCTCCTCACGCGGGATGTCATCGGGCAGCATGCCGCTACGCTGCATGTCGTATAGCACCTCGAAGGCCAGGTACGGATTGATGGCCTCAGCGCCATAACCGGCCAGTGTGGCGAAGTGATGCACTTCACGCGCCGTACCTGCTTCAACCACCAGACCTGTTTCGGTGCGCAGTCCCTGACGGATCAGGTGATGATGCACCGCCGAAGTGGCCAGCAATGATGGAATAGCGATGTTGTCGGCATCCACGCCACGGTCGGAGAGGATGATGATGTTGTACTGCTCGTTGACCGCCTTCTCGGCAGCTATGCACAGGCGTCTGATGGCCGGCTTCATGCCCTTGGCGCCGGCACTGACCGGATAGCACATGGATAACGTGATGGTACGGAATTTGCCTTCGGTGATCTGGTCGATGTTACGGATCTTCTCCAGCTCGACATTGTCCAGAATCGGCTGATGTACCTCCAGACGAAGATGCGGCTGGTTATCCTTCAGACCCAGGAGATTCGGGCGCGGGCCGATGATGGAGGTCAGGCTCATCACCATTTCCTCGCGAATCGGATCAATCGGCGGATTGGTCACCTGCGCAAACAGCTGACGGAAATAGTTGCTCAGATGGCGCGAACGGTCGGACAAAACAGCCAGCGGGTTATCGTTGCCCATCGAACCGGTGGCTTCCTGACCGGAAACGGCCATCGGCGCCATCAGGAATTTCAGATCCTCCTGCGAATAGCCATAGGCCTTCATGCGTTGCAACAGGATTTCCTGATTCGGTGGCATGGTCGGGATTTCATCCGGCAGGTCTTCGAGCTGAATCTGGGTTTCACCGAGAATCTTGCGGAAGGGGCGGGAAGAGGAAAGCTGCTGCTTGATTTCCTCGTCGTCGATAATGCGACCTTCTTCCAGATCAATGAGCAACATCTTGCCCGGCTGCAAGCGCCACTTCTTGACGATTTTTTCTTCCGGAATATCCAGCACACCCATTTCCGATGCGCCGACCACCAGATTGTCATCGGTAATCAGATAGCGGGCAGGACGCAGACCATTACGGTCCAGGGTGGCGCCAATCTGGCGACCATCGGTGAAGGCAACAGCAGCCGGGCCATCCCACGGTTCCATAAGCGCTGCATGGTGCTCATAGAAGGCTTTGCGATCATCGTCCATCAGACTGTTGCCGGCCCAAGCCTCGGGAATCATCAGCATGGCAGCATGCGCCAGTGAATAGCCGCCCATGAAAAGTAGCTCCAGAGCATTGTCGAAGCAGGCAGTGTCGCTCTGTCCTTCGTTGCTGATTGGCCACAGGCGATTGAGATCTTCGCCCAGTACATCCGACTGCATGGAATGGCGACGTGCATTCATCCAGTTCAGGTTGCCGCGCAGGGTGTTGATTTCACCGTTGTGGGCCACCATGCGGAAGGGATGAGCCAGTTCCCAAGAAGGGAAGGTATTGGTCGAGAAG
This sequence comes from uncultured Zetaproteobacteria bacterium, assembly GCA_964596375.1. Classification (GTDB taxonomy): domain Bacteria; phylum Pseudomonadota; class Zetaproteobacteria; order Mariprofundales; family Mariprofundaceae; genus UBA1543. Next base: position 6,448 of record CAZQTO010000044.1, read on the forward strand.
CGCTGGTGCACCAGCGCCAGGGCACTGGTATAGCTGCCATCGTTCAGGTCTTCATAATAGGTGCCTACCTGATGCGACAGGAACATGCCCTTGTAGACAATGGTGCGTGATGACATGGAGGCGGTATAGAACTTTGCTGCATCGACAAAGCCGAGCTCGCGCACCCGGCCGCTGATCACCTTGCGGGTGACAAACAGCTTGCGCTCGAAGGCATCCTGATCGGCAAAGCTCTCACCACGACCGATGAATACCTGTTCGATTACTGGCTCGCAGGTCAGCACGCTATCCGGCAGGTCGGCAGCCACGGCATTCACCGGTACCCTGCGCCAGCCAATCACGCTATTGCCTTCCTCGACGATGGTTTGCTCAATCACCGACTTGCAGGTATTGCGATGGCCCTGATCCTTGGGGAAAAAGATCATGCCTACGCCATACTGGCCGGGTTCGGGCAGGCTGAAGCCGAGTTCTAATGCTTGGGCGGCAAAGAAGTCATGCGGCAGCTGGGTGAGAATACCTGCGCCATCACCTTCGCGCGGGTCGGCACCGGAGGCGCCGCGATGGGTCAGACGATTGAGTATCTCCAGACCCTTCTGTACGATTTCATGGCTTTTTTCGTTTTTGATATTTGCAATAAAGCCGACGCCACAGGCATCATGTTCGTTGGCCGGATTGTACAGTCCCTGCTTTTCCGGCCGAGTGACTGAGTTGTTCCTTGCTTGCTGCTTCATGCAAACTCCCTTGAATCTGGCGCGATGGCCCGGCGACGTATGGTCGCGGCAGGTCCGGCGCGGGTAAATACTTATTATTCCCTGTATCGCTTCGAGGGCAAAATTCGCCTCTGGCAGGGGGGCGCAATATATAGAAGAGCGGAGGTATTCTCCAGCCCGATATAATGATTTTTTTTCAGCAGATACAGAATGTTGCGCGGAATTGGAACCAGCCCTAGGCAGACAGGGGATGAAAAATGTAGGCTTCGGCACATCCTTAAAGACGCTACCGGCGATGCATTGGTCTCCGGAGCGAAGCGGAAAGGTGACATGAACGCAAAAATGACTGGAAAACCGGTCACCGCAGCGACGCTGATGCGCGCCAAGCGGGATGACCAAAAGATGATCTGGCTGACTGCCTATGATGCGTCCTCGGCGCAACTGGCGGAAGAAGCGTGTGTGGATGTGCTGCTGGTCGGCGATTCGCTCGGCATGGTCTGCCTGGGCTATGATTCCACCATCCCTGTAAGCCTCAATGATATGATTCACCATACCGCTGCCGTTGTGCGCGGTCGCAAGCGCGCCTGGGTGGTTTGCGATCTACCCTTCGGCAGCTATCAGACATCCCCGCAGCAGGCCTTCGAGAATTCGGTGCGCGTGTTGCAGGAGACCCGTTGTGATGCGGTGAAGCTTGAAGGAGGCGTGCCGATGAGTGATACCATCCGGTTCCTTTCTGAACGTGGCATCGCTGTGGTGGCGCATATCGGTCTCACGCCGCAATCGGTGAAGAAGTTCGGCAGCTATGGGCGGCGCGGCAAGAGTAGTGAAGAGCGCGATCAATTGTTGCGCGATGCGACGGCGGTTTGCGATGCGGGTGCTGTAGCGCTGGTGCTGGAAAATATTCCCCACGAACTGGCCGCCGAGATAAGGGCAAGCATTTCGATTCCCACCGTCGGCATTGGTGCAGGGCCCGATTGTGATGCGCAGGTGCTGGTGTGGCACGATCTGCTCGGCCTTTCGCCAAGCAATCCACCGTTTGCCCCGGCTTATGCCGATGCGCGGACCTTGATGTGCAAGGCCATTACGCGCTGGGGCGATGATGTTCGTCAGGGGCGGTTTCCCGGATGAGTCTTGAAGCTCTGAAGGTCCTTGATTTGAGGGTTGCCGAATCGACAGATGAATTGCGCGCCATGCTGGATGCTTATCGTACTGATGGTGGGGTCGGCAGGCGAATGAGCATTGCCCTGGTGCCGACAATGGGCTGCCTGCATGCCGGCCATGCAACATTGATCCGTGAGGCAAGAAAGCTTGCCGACACCGTGGTGGTCAGCATCTATGTGAACCCGCTGCAGTTCGGTCCCAACGAGGATTTCGCTCGCTATCCGAGAAGCTTCGATGCGGATCTCGAGATATGCGCTGCCGAGGGCGCGGATATGGTTTTTCATCCGGAGAATCTTTACCCCGAGGGTGGTCCGAAGCTTACACTGAAGGTGAGTGAGTTGGGTGATGTGTTATGTGGATCTTCGCGTCCTGGTCATTTCGACGGCGTGGCGACCGTGGTGTCCATCCTGTTCAATGCGGTGCGCCCGGATATCGCCGTGTTCGGAGAGAAGGACTGGCAGCAACTGGCCATCATTCGCCGGATGACGACCGATCTGCACATGCCGGTGGATATTATTGGCGTGGAAACGGTGCGCGAAGCCGATGGTTTGGCTATGAGCAGCCGCAACCGTTATCTGAGTGATGCCGAATTGAGAAAAGGCCATGCCCTGTCCGCCGCTTTGCTCAGTTTGCAGTCGCTGGTAAAGAATGGGGAACGTGATGTTTCCGTACTCCTTGCCGCAGGGCTCCGTGTATTAAGTGATGCCGGAATCGAACCTGAATATCTGGATGTCCGCGATGCCACATCGCTGGAGAGTCTGAAAAACCTGAACGGGAATTCGGCGCGTGCTTTTGTTGCCGCCAGGGTTGGACCCGCCCGTCTGATTGATAACCTACCGCTGGAGAGTGTATGAACATCACCATGCTGAAATCTAAAATCCACCGTGCCACGGTGACCCATGCAGAGCTGCATTATGAAGGCTCCTGTGCCATCGATACGGATCTGCTTGAGGCTGCCAATATCCTGCCCTTTGAGCAGTTGCATATATATAACGTGAATAATGGCGAGCGCTTCACCACCTATGCCATTGAGGCGCCACGCGGCTCAGGCACCATCGGTGTGAACGGTGCAGCGGCACACAAGGCTTCGGCTGGCGACCTGCTGATTATCTGTACCTATGCCGAGATGGAGGCGGGGCAGGCCAGGAGCTTCAAGCCTGAACTGATTTATGTGGACGCTGCCAATGCCATTGTGCGACGGAGTCAGGGTAAGCTGGCTGCGGTTTGAGTTCATATTTCTTGTCGCGCCATCCTTTTCCATGAACAGCGTGAGCCGTTTATTTTTTCTGCTGCCAGCCTGCATGTTGTTGCTCGCAGCTTGTAGCAATCAGTCACAGGATGTGCGCGAATCCCGTTTTATCATGGGCACGCTGGTGCAGTTCACCATTTCGGGTGTGGAAGAGGGCATGGCGCTGGAGGCGATTCGCGCCGCGGCCGCAGAGATGCAGCGCATTGAGGATGTATTCACCATATACGGCACACAGGCCAATGCCGTGAAAGCCTTCAATGCCAGCGTACCGGGCGAAGTCGTGGCCTTGCCGGGTGAGGTGGACAGCCTGCTGAAAACTTCAATCGAAGTAGCGCAGCAAAGCGGCGACGCATTTACCCCTGTAATTGGTAGCCTGAGTATATTGTGGGGGTTTTCCCTGCCCGAAGTACCCGTGGCCCCTCCATCCGAGCTTGATATTGTCACCGCTTTGATCGGTGTGGACACGCAAATGCTAGTACATGAGTCGAAGGGCTGGAAACGGTTGAACAGCCAGACGCAACTGGATTTTGGCGCCATCGCTAAGGGTTATGCGATTGACCGCGGTATCGCTGTGCTGCGTGAGCACGGTATTGGCAACGCGATTGTCGATGCGGGAGGCGATTTGCGGGCTATCGGCGATCATGCCGGCAAGCCATGGCGTATCGGCCTGCGCCATCCGCGCAAGGAAGGGGCTACGCTCGGCTGGTTTGAGGCCAGCGGCGATATCAGCATCGTGACCTCGGGTGATTACGAACGTTTCTTCCTGTATCAGGGCAAGCGCTATCAACACATCCTTGATCCGCAAAGCGGTATGCCAGCAGAGCGCAGCAGCAGTGCTACAGTCATCAGCGTGGCCAACGCTACGATTGCCGACGCATGGAGTACGGCGTTGTTTGTGAGTGGGGCAGAAGGGCTGCCTCTGTTGGAGTCTCGCGGCATGCAAGGCCTGCTGGTCGATGCCGACGGCCAGATGCATGCAAGCAAACTGACGATTCTTCCTTTTCACCCCTCCGCGCAATAAGAAAGGTTCTTCTATCTGAGCGGCCGCAAACTTTTTGCCCAGCTTCCGATGAGCAGGTAATCAGACCTGCACAGCGACATGTGGGGCCGGTAGTCAAAGTCAAAACCTGTAAAAAGCATCTGGTCTGACACGGGAGTTTGGGCTACGTTTCAAGTATGCGTTACCAGCCCGTTCCCGACTACCATATGCACACCCCGCGCTGCCATCATGCCAGTGGCACGGTGCGTGAATTTGCCGAGGCCGCAATGGCTTTAGGGATGAAGGAAATCGGTATGTCTGACCACTCGCCGATGCCTAAAGGCTATATGGACGACTGGCGTATGGATCCGGCTGAACTGCACAGCTACCTGACCGAGGTTGAAAAGGTGCGCGATACTCTGGCCCGCAAGCTTTGTGTGCGCGTTGGTCTGGAGGCTGACTTTCGTCTTGGCAGTGAGGCTGGATTGAAGCGGTTGCTCAAACTATACGACTGGGATTTCATCATCGGTTCGGTGCACTACATCGGCGACTGGGACTTCGACAATCCGGCCAAACTTTCGCACTGGGATAAGGTTGGTGTGGAAGAGGTGTATTGCGCCTATTTCGATCTGGTGGGGAAATCGGCAGCCAGTGGCATGTTCGATATCATCGGCCATCCCGATCTGATCAAGAAATTCGGCCATCGAGCACCTGAGGGAAGCCAGCGTGTATTGCAGGCCGAGGAGGCCATGCTACAGGCGGTAAAGAAGGCGGATGTCGCTCTGGAAATAAGCTCGGCGGGGCTTCGCAAGCCGGTCGGCGAGATTTATCCGCATCAGCGCATTGTTGCCCGCGCAGCAGAGCTCGGCATTCCCTTTGCCTACGGCTCCGACGCGCATGGCCCGGATGCTGTGGGGCACGGTATGGATGAATGCCTCAGTCTACTCGAATCCTGTGGGGTGCATGAGGTCTGTGTGTTCAAGGGAAGAAAGCGAAGTATGCAGGCTATTCTTAAGGTCAGGGGAAAGCATGCCTGACAATCGGCCACTGGTGCTGCTTACCGGCGCCTCCGGCGGTTTCGGCGGCGAGTTTGCCCGCCAGCTTGAAGAGCGTGGCTACCGCCTGCTGCTGCATGGTCGCGACAGGCCGCGCATGCTGATGACCTTGCACAACCTGAAAGCTCCGAAATCGCATATATGTATGTATGCCGATCTGGCAGAAGAAGATACCCGCGAGGTATTCATTGAGCAGGTGAAGGCATATCCCGAGCTGTATGGCTTGGTGAACAATGCCGGTTTCGGTGTCTGGGGTGCTTTCGAGCAGCGTGAAATCAAGCCGCAGATGGGAGTGCTGCTCACCGATCTGGTTGCCCCCGTGGATATCACCCATGCTTTGCTGCCTGCCCTGCGCCGCAATCGGGGCTTTATCATTAATGTCTCGTCATTGGCCGGTGAAAGTCCGCTGCCCTATATGAGTACCTATGCAGCAGCCAAATCGGGATTGACGTACTGGAGCGAGGCGACGCGTCTGGAGCTGGAGGGTGAGGTGCGTGTGGTGACGCTGGTGCCCGGTCCGTCGCCAACCGGATTGCGCGATGTGTCCGGCATGCCCGAGGGGCCGGGAAGCCGCTTCCGTAGTCGCGCCCGCTTGATTGTCGATGAGGGCTTGAAACAACTGGATCGCGGCGGCGGCTTTTGCGTCCCGGGTAGGCGCCACAAGCTTTTATACTATATACAGAAAATCACCCCGCGCCGGTTGGCTCTGCGCTTGATGGCGCATTACCTGCGGCGATAAAGCGGTGTCATTGCAGGCTTGGTCGAAGGTTTGGAAGTGGCGGTGTTATGAAGTTACTTCGGGAGCTTGTTGAGCCTGTTCCTTTTCCTGCTCAGACAAAGATAAATTCTTAATATCTTCCCGGTACATGCAGCGCTCCACCTGCAGGTTTGGCTGTATTTGCAGGTTGATGTCGCGTGGCGTGATCTCGTTACCATGGCGATCCATGGTTAAATGCACAACAGGACGCAGGGGAAGCCGGCGATGGACGCGAACCACCTGACCAACATCTCCTGAATTCAGTTGGACATAGGTGCCAACCGGGTATAAGGAAATGGCATCAATAAGGCATTTGAGGAATACCGGATCATAAGCCTTTTTATGATTAATAAGGATTTCGCGAATGGCATTGCGGGGAAGCATTCTTTTGCGATAGGGGCGGAAATGGATCATGGCTTCAAACATGGAGAGAAGACCGATGATGCGGGCGGTTCTGCTGATATCCTCCCCCTTCAGGCCGGTAGGCCCTGTCCCGTCAAAGCGCTCCTTGGACTGCAAGGTTGCGCTCAGGATGCGTTTGTCGCTAATGCCACATTGTTGCAGATATTTCGCACCGTATTTCGGAGCAAGGGCGATCTGCGCGAACTCCTCTTTGGTCAGCTTCTCTTTCTTGATACGGATACTTTTAGGAACCTGAGCCATACCAATGTGATGCAGCATCCCGGCCATCACCAGAGCATGGAGCTCATCTTCATCCAGTTTAAGTTGGAGCCCCATCTTGATGGCGTAAAGCATCAGCATGAGCGATTTCGTAACGAGTCCGCCATAAAGCTCATGAATTTTAGTGGCTTTTTCGCTGAGCATTAATTCCAGCACGGGGAGTTGATCCGGATGCTTGGGCATGGAAACAAGAAATGCTCTGATATGATCTGAAAGGACGGCAAGCTTGGAGTCTTTGTGCTCGCCGGCATTTTTGAACACGCTTGCAACGTGGTGAATACACTTATTCAGCCATTGTTTGTCACTCGCGCCCGCTACCGGTTTTGCAGAGCCTGATGGCGTTCCGTCTGCTTGCGTACCTTCAGCTTCTTCCACAAGGAGGTCGAAATCCGCTGTGGGGCTCAACTCATCAGATTCTACAGCGGCGGCCCTTTCTTCCTCCGGGAGTGTGTGATTATCATCTTCAGGCAGCGGGCTTGGGTCTTTTGTATGCCCTTCCTTGCGGTGGGTCCGGAGAAGATCAATAAAATTTGGCATTATACGGGATACTGTTCGACCGTTTCAGTTACCAGCTTGGCATCGATAAGGGAGACCTCTTTGCGCATGCCAACAGCCAGACAATGGTCTGCCAAGTTATTGATGCTGCGTGGCACGCCGCCGGAATGCCGGTAAATAGCTTCGACGGCCTGTCGGGTCAGGATGGGGCGGGTGCAACCGGCTGCGCGCAGGCGATACAGGATGTAACGGCTTGTATCCTGCATAGACAAGGGTCCCAGATGTAAATGCAGAGATATGCGCTGGCGTAACTGGGGCAGTTTGGCGATTTTTGTTTTTAGTTCGGGCTGACCAACGAATAGCAAGGAAAGCAAAAAACGATCACTTAGCTGGAAATTTAGCAGCAGGCGCAACTCTTCAAAGGTCTCCAGCGTGGGAATGCTTTGTGCTTCGTCGATGCAGATAAGCGTATCCCGGTCACTTGCGGCATTATCCGTCAGGCGTTGCCGCAGGGTATGCAACAGGGCGTTTTTACCTGTATCGCCCGAGTTGTCTGTTTCCAGGCCCAGTTGCTGGTTGACCTCGCGTAGCATTTCCAAAGGGGAAAGACATGGGTATGTGATCAAAGCGATGTCGAAGCGTTTTTCCGGCAAAGACAGCAGTACACGTTGCGCAATCGTGGTTTTACCACAGCCGATATCGCCAGTGAGCAGCATTGCTCCCTTGCGATGCATAATGGATGCCCTCAGGTCCTCAAAGGCAGGATGATGAATCTCCGAGTCATAAAAATACTTGGGATCAGGCACGTTTTCGAACGGCATGTGCTTAAGATTCCAATACTCAAGATACATCGATTCTCCTTGGGGACGCATATCCGGCATTTCTTTGCCGTGGCCATTTCACTAAAGCAGGCAAATATAGTGAAGCTTCTTAGCATATACGCTGCCATTTCTCTAAAAGAGGTAATACTTTAAAGCTTCTTAGCATACAATGCACCTTCAATTTAGAAGGCAACAACAATCTTATAGACGAAATATAAGGTAAAGGGTGTGTCAAAGTCCATAAGGAACGTATTTTACAGTCATTTTTAGCCTATGGATGGTTCGATCTCCGAGAGGAATGTCGGTCTGGTGGTTTTATTCCGTGTATTCTGCTTGGATTCACGGATACTGCGCTCCAGACACCGATGTTTTGAACATTTTTCATGAGAAGCTGGCCTTTATGGGCATTGATTCTTATGTGTTTGTGCCAGATCGGATGGTATTGAAGGGCGTTTTGTTGCTTGCCATGAGCGGGTGACTGCCTGCACACTTTGCACGGTGTATAGGGAAGCCTGCTGGTTTGGTAGCAAGCGAGCTCAGTTTTCGTGTTATATGGAGGGAATAATGACGATTGAACCCAAGGATGATTCATCGGAGAAAACAAAGGAAAAGGATGAAACTGAATTGGATTTATCCGATTCGGCCCTCTCTGGCGAGGATGGGTACGTCTTGGATCTGGAAGAGGAAAATGACACGGTAACATCTACTGACTCAAGCTCGGAAGAACTGGAGCCCGAGGCAGTAAATCCGCTTGATGTGGAGGCCGATTTCTTTGATGAGGATTCGCTGGCGGTCTCTCCCGAAGTCGGCAAAAAGGATGCTGGAGATGCTCCCGAAAACGAAAGTGCCGAAGAATCAGTCACCGTTCCAGATGCCGATGACGAATCGTTGATGGGCGAGGATGAAGCTGCACAAGGCGATGCATCAAGCGAAGCTGCAGAAAAGGATGATGTCGCCGAAAAGGATGATGCCCAGGGCGCTCCGTTAAATGAAACATCCTCCGGGCAGGAGAGCAAAACAGCAGAGCAGCCTGAATATCCGGATATATTCGATGATTCAAATGAGGTAGCGGCAAAAGACGATGCCGTAGACGCTCCTGAGAATGAGGCATCTTCCGAGCAGGGGGGTAAAGTAGAAGATCAGGCTGAATATCCGGATATTTTCGATGACTCAGATAATGTGGCGGCAAAGGATGAAGACCAGACAGCCGAGAATTTGACTGACAGGATTGAAGTGGCAGAACTTAAGTCTGATACCGGTGAAACAGAAAACGAGCCGGACAGTGAACCGTCGGACGACAGCGGCGAGACCTCGGCGATTGAGACCGCTGCATCGAAGGCTGCTGCAGAAGAACTGTCTGGCGAAACGCAGGGGAAACACAAGGCAAGCCAGTCGTCAGGAAAATCGTTACCGGTTTCCGCTACAGCATCACAGCCAAAGTCTCGCATGGGGATAAGTCTTGCTCTTGGTTTATTCGCGATTATTGGGGCCAGTGGGGCCATATGGATGAGTATCGGCATGTCCGAGCGAATTGCCCGGCTTGAAGCGCAGCCCGTTGCCGGGTCTCCAGTCGTCGGGGTGTCTGATCAGCGTGAAGAAATCGAGGCGATTGGCAAGCGGGTTGATGAATTGTCC
>CAZQTO010000045.1:0-5901 GCA_964596375.1 uncultured Zetaproteobacteria bacterium
ACACCAGCCTTGGTTCCCAGTTTCAATGTACGGGTAAAGGATTCGAAAAATTCTGGTCGGCAATCCGGATAGCCGGAGTAATCGACGATATTGGCTCCGATCACCAGCCTCGTTGCCAGTCTCGATTCGGCAAAGGCTGCTGCCATGGACAGAAAATTCAGATTGCGGGCCGGAACGTAGGTCACCGGGATGGGACTCTTGTCCTGATGGTCCTTGGGGACAGCCTGTTTGCTGGTCAGGGCCGAACCGCCGATGGCATCCAGATCGACATGTAGCACGCGGTGATCGCGTACACTCAATGCTGCAGCGACACGTGCCGCCGCCTCAATCTCGATGCGATGGCGTTGCCCGTAGTCGAAGGCGAGGGTGGCACAGTCCCAGCCCATTTCGCGGACCGCCCATGCCAGGGCCGTACTCGAATCGAGGCCGCCGGAAAGCAGTACCACAGCTGTGCAGGGCTTGCTTTCAGACATGTGTCGCCTCTGCTCCCCAAATATGTTTATGCATCTGCAACTGAAGGCGGGCCGGCGGGCCATCCTGCAGCATCCAATCAGCCAGATCGGTAGCCGACAGGCGACTTTCGACCGGCGAGAAAAGCACCGGAATGTCCGGGGCGAGGGTACTTCCAAGCCGGCTCAGCGTTTGCAGTGCCCATGTATAATCTTCACGACTGCACAGCACGAATTTTACTTCGTCACCGGATTTAAGATGTTCGATATTCGCCCAACAGTTGCGCGCCTCCTCGCCGCTATCAGGTGTTTTGATGTCGATAATGCGGCGGACGGCAGGGTGAAGACCGCTGATGTCGAAGGCGCCGGATGTTTCCAGTTGCAGCAGGGGAGAGACCTCGGCCAGTGCTTCCAGCAGTCGGGCACATCCTTTCTGGGCAAGAGGCTCACCGCCGCTGACCAGTGTCAGAGGCCGCTTCCGGCTGCTGACCTCGGCAACAATATCAGCGACATGCATCCACTCGCCACTATCGAAAGGGATGGCTTCAGGTGTGTCGCAATAGCTGCAGTTCAATGGGCAGCCAGCCAGGCGAACAAGGGTGCATGGCATGCCGGCGAGGGTGCTTTCGCCCTGAATGCAGTCATAAATTTCGTGAATGCGGACACGCGCCCTTAAGGTCATGGCTGGAGCAAGTCCTTACTGTGCTTCAGAAATGGATTGCAGCAGTACTCTGGCTTCTTCCGCAGCCGGGGAATCGCCATGTGTTTTGATCAGGCGCTGCAGCAAGTCGCGTGCCTCAGTGGTGCGCCCCTGGGTTTGGTAGGCTATGCCGAGTCTGAGCATGGCAACTGCATGCTTGGTGCTTTCCGGATAATTCGAAACCATCCATTCGAAATTGCCGATGGCGCGTGGGGTATTATTCTGGGCCAGATAACTTTCACCCAGCCAGTAATAGGCCTGATCGCTGTATGCGCTGTTGGGATGGGCTTTCAGCAAGTCGCGGAAATTATTGATCGCCTCTTCGTAACGCCCGCTCTTAAGAGCAAGATAGGCGGCTGTGTAGTGGTCTTTTTCCTCTTCTCCGCCGCTTCCAGGAAGCTCAACAGGCTCGGCCGGCTTGATGGCTTGGGCGATTTTCTCAATTTTTTTATCCAGCTTCAGCTTGGTTATTTTCCGCGATTCATTCAGCCTGGCAGTGGCATTCTGCAAGCTGTGGAGTTTACCCTTGAGTTGGGCAATCTGCTCTTGTTGAGAGGCGTAAGCAGCATGTTGCTGCATGGTTGCAGTTTTCTCGTCAGCCAGTTGGTTTTCAACCAGCGACAACCTTTCGAGCATTTCTCTCTGCTGCTCCTGGAGTTGCTCGACGGATTGCATTACCAACTGCTTATCCTGATGCCAGGATTCCACTTTCTTCTGATCAGCGGCACAGCCAGCCAAAACCAGACACACAGCAAAAGCGGCCACCGGAAAAACCGATGGCCGCTGCTGTATGTACAATCTGCTGTTCTTAGCGAAGAGCAAAGAGATTAAACCGGCTTAGCTCGCGATGACCTTAGCGAACTACAATGTCGGCGCGCCTGTTCTGGCTCCAGCAGTTGTCGCCCGAACCGCGGCAGACAGGGTTCTCTTCACCGAAAGATACGGTGTTGATGTTGCCTGCTGCGACACCCTGGTCGACCAGATAGGATTTCACCGAATCTGCACGACGCTGACCCAGAGCCAGGTTGTATTCGCGAGTACCGCGCTCGTCGCAGTTGCCTTCGACTGTTGCGGTGCTCTGTGGATGGGCTTTCAGCCAAGCCGCATTGGCATTAAGGATGGCCGCAGCCTCTGCCTTGATGTCAGATTTGTCGAAATCGAAATAGACTGCACGCTCAGCTGGAAGGCTGTCCATTTTGCTCACCTTACTTACGCTGGCGCCACTTTGGCCGCCACCCTCGACGGTCTTTTTGGCACAGCCACCCATCATCAGGCCTGCTGCAGCGAATACGGCGATAGCCAGTGTAGAATACTTGTTGAATTTCATAAATTTCTCCCTTAATTGTTTAAACCTGTTCTAATCCGTGCGGCGTTTCTCGCCGTATCTTACAACACTATTATGGTTTTTTCATCTACCAAAGCCCACCCTAACATGGCTTCCGCCTTATACTCAATGCACGATGACGCAATCTTCCTGTGCGATGCTGTTAATGCGACCAGACAGGATCAGAAGCATCCTCCCGCGCGCCGGTCACAGCCTCCGCCTCGCCGCCCCAGCTTGGCACCCGGTATACCCTGCGCACGCCATTGACCGTGCGCGAAAACAACAGCATCTGGCTATTGGGCGACCATGCCGGGGTATCAACCTGTCCACCGGTAATCAGATAGTGCACATCGCTGCCATCGCTGCGCATGGTTGCCAGCGCATACTGCCAGTTTTTCAGGGCGATATAAGCAATGCGATTGCCACTTGGTGACCAGACAGGGGAGGTGTTGTATGGCCCCTCCATCGATATTTGATCCACCTTGCCATCGCTCAGGCTTATTTTATATATCTGCGGGGATCCGCTGCGGTTACTGGTGAAAGCGATATATTTGCCGTCCGGCGACCAGCTTGGCGAGGTGTCGATGCCCTGGTGGTGGGTCAGCTGGCTCCATAGGCGGGTTTTGGTATCAAACAGGTGTAGCTGTGTGTAGCCCGTATAGGAAAGTGTGGCCGCAATATAACGTCCGTCGGGCGACCATGCCGGGGTGCTGTTCAGCCCCTGGAAATCGCCAAATGTACGTCGCTGTCCGACGCTCAGGTCAAAGGTTTCAAGGCGCGGGTGATTATCGACATAAGTATTCAGGGCAACCATATTATTATCCGGCGACAGATCGGGGGACAGCAGCAGAGTGAAGTTACGGCCGACCAGTTGCCGGTTGGCTCCGTCCTGATCCATGTAGACAAGATCGGCTGTTTTGCCATGCTTGCTGACATACAGCAGATGGGTGTCGAAGTAGCCCGGAATGCCGGTAGCGGTGCGATAGATATGATTCGCGATGTAATGGGCGAGCGGTCGCACAGAGCTGCCATGATAGGACAGGGTGGTTTTACTCAGCAGCTTGTTGCGGAAGGGGTCATGGATCTCGATGTCGGCATTCCATTGCTCACCTGCTTTCCTGATATAGGTAAAGGCCAGAATATCTGTGCCGATGATGCGCCAGTCGCCGTAATCGATACTCTTCCGGACCTGTCCGATATCGGCCAGATAACTGAATGGATTAAGCACCATAAAGGAGCGGCTGGATTGCAGATCATTGGCCACAATGCGGTGGATGTTCTTCACATCACTGGCACTGGCGCCTTCGGCATCGCTCATCCAGGCAAGCTTCAGAGGTTGATAGCCTGACTGGAATATTTCAAATTCAGCAGCAGGGGAAAGGAAAGGGATAAGAATGAGTAACAGAAAACCGATTATTCGCATGGGGCGTTTTCTAGCCAGCAAGCAGGGAGAAAGCAAGCTCCATTCAGGGGTAAAAGGCGCACGCTTCATCCGTTTCGCTATATCTGCGAATCAAGCAGGAGAGATACGCGTGTGAGTAGCTTTTTTGGCCTCGTCAGGCAGGCCCTGCAAACTCCGGATGTGGATGAGAAAATCCTTCTCACACGTCAGGCTGCCCGTGGTTTTTCTGATGGTTTGCTCATACTTGCCGATTTCGGCAATCCCTTGCCGGTTGATTCACCAGGCAGGCCGGAGCGCCCGAAGTTGGTTCGTGGAGCAAAGGTGGCCAAACGCGGCTTCGGCACGCTGGAAGGTCGGATCATCATGATGCATGCCATCGCCCACATCGAGTTCAATGCCATCAATCTGGCATTGGATGCCGTGCAGCGGTTCCCAGACATGCCGGAGGCGTTTTACCGTGACTGGATGCGGGTTGCGCAGGAGGAGGCCTATCACTTTGAATTGGTGCGAGCGCATCTGCGCCACTTGGGAGCGGATTATGGTGATTTCGATGCACATGGCAGCCTGTGGGAGATGTGCGAAAGAACGGCGCATGATGTGCTGCATCGCATGGCGCTGGTGCCGAGAGTGCTCGAAGCCCGTGGTCTTGATGTTACCCCCGGGATCATGGAGAAACTCACCCAGGCAGGCGACCATCATGCGGTGAATCTGCTGGGCATCATCCTGCGCGATGAAATCGGTCATGTGGAAATCGGTAACCGCTGGTTTCGCTATTGCTGCGAGCAGCGCGGCCTGGATGCGGAAGAAACCTTTTTTAACTTGCTTGAAGAGTATTATCCGAGGGGATTGTTTGGACCTTTCAACCTTGAAGCACGCGAGCAGGCAGGCTTCAGCAAGTCCGAACTCGACAGGCTATTTTGAGAAGATGCAGGCGTGAGATGATGCAGGCGGTGTTCTGCCCGAAGCACTCTGCTATGATGCCGTCGCTTGTCGGGTGAGCTTTTCCACCCGTATCGAAGATGTTGAACGAGGAGTTTCCATGCCGCTAATTCGTCCCTTTGCAGCTCTCAGGCCGGCCCCTGAGCACGCCGATGCCGTGCTGGCACCGCCCTATGATGTGCTAAGCAGCAGCGAGGCCAGAGAGAAGACGGTCGGCAAGCCGTGGAGTTTCCTGCATGTATCCAAGGCCGAGATCGACCTGCCCGAGGATGCCGATCCCTACGATGCAAGCGTATACGCAAAATCGGCTGAGAATTTCGAACGCATGATGTCACAGGGCGTGCTCGTTCAGGACGATGCTCCATGCTACTACGCCTATCGTCTGGTGATGGGAGATCATGTGCAGACAGGTATTGCCGCAGCAGCCTCTGTGGCGGCATACGATGCGGAGAGGATCAAGAAACATGAGTTCACCCGTCCGGCCAAGGAAGACGACCGTGTTCGCCAGATAGAGGCTTTACGTGCACAGACCGGCCCGGTGTTTCTCGTCTATCCGGCCCATGCCGTGGTGGATGGCATTCTTGCCGGGGTTGCCAAAGGCGCGCCCGATATGGATGTCACAGCCGATAGCGGTGTGCAGCATACCCTGTGGGTGATTCGCGATGCAGATCAGATTGAAGCCATCAGCGCGGCATTCGAGGCCATGGATGCACTCTATGTAGCCGATGGGCATCACCGTTCTGCTGCCGCGTCGCGCGTTGCCGCATCCCGCAAGGCCTCTAATCCACAACATACGGGCGATGAACTATATAATTATTTTTTAAGCGTTATTTTCCCACACGACCAGATGTACATCCTGGATTACAACCGTGTGATTCGCGACCTGAACGGCATGCAACCCAACGATTTTCTGGCTAAAGTCGCCGGGGCGTTCGATATAGCGCTGTCCGATGTGCCGGTGCATCCTCAAGAGGCAGGGCAGTTTGGCATGTATCTGGCCGGCAACTGGTATGCACTGTCCATCTGGGATGAACTGATTCCGCACGACGATCCGGTGGCGCGCCTCGATGTAAGCCTGCTGGCGGCG
>CAZQTO010000045.1:5911-15831 GCA_964596375.1 uncultured Zetaproteobacteria bacterium
GGCGAATCTAATCGAACCGCTTTTGGGTATCTCCGATCCGCGCCGCGATACGCGCATTGATTTCATCGGCGGTATCCGCGGTCTGGAGGAGCTTGAAAGGCGAGTGGACAGCGGCGAAATGGCCGTGGCCTTCTCGATGTTCCCGACCTCGATGACCGATTTGATGGCCGTGGCCGATTCCGGCGAGGTGATGCCGCCCAAATCCACCTGGTTCGAGCCTAAGCTTGCTGATGGCGTGGTGTCCCACATGCTGGACTGATTATCTTTTCAGGTATTTTGTGGCCGGTTTTTGATTTGCATTATGGGATTCAGCCTCTAAGCTAAAGCTCAATGCTTGCTGAAAGTATTCAGACCATCAGGGAAGAGGGCCATTTCATTTTCCGCGCACCGACTGCCGGCGTCAGCCCGGAAGTCCGTGGGCTCCTTTTGCGCTCCGTAGGCATGGGTACTCATTCCCGAGAATCTTCTTTGAACCTCTGCGAACATTTTGCCTCGACCTGTGTGGTGGCTGAACAGGGCGATAACGTTGATGCCTTTATTTCTGACTGTATCTCTTCAAAGCTGCCGATTGATTCGGTCAGAAAAACCCTGATTGGAAGGAGAGAAAGATGACACACCCTGAAGAGAACAAGTCCGGAACAGGCCAGGAGATGCATGTCGGCGGTGCTATCAGGAAATGCCTGTTTCCCGTTGCAGGTTACGGCACACGCTTTCTTCCCGCCACCAAGGCGCAGCCCAAGGAAATGTTGCCTGTGGTTACCAAGCCCTTGATCCAATACGGGGTTGAAGAGGCACTGCAGGCCGGAATGAAAAACATGGCGTTTGTGACAGGTCGCAACAAACGTGCGATTGAGGATCATTTTGATATTACCTACGAACTGGAAGACCAGATCAGCGGCACAAGCAAGGAACTCTATCTGCAATGTATTCGCTCATTGATCGAGCAGTGCACATTCACCTATGTGCGTCAGACCCAGATGCGTGGTCTCGGAGATGCCGTCCTCACAGGTGAACCGCTGATCGGCAATCAGCCGTTCGGCGTGATTCTGGCCGATGATCTCTGCTATAACGTCGGTGATAGCGTGATGTGCCAGATGGCAAAGCTCTATGAGCAATACAAGTGCAGCATTGTGGCCATTGAGGAAGTTCCAGCTGAAGATGTCAGTAAGTACGGCATTATCAGCGGGGATGAGTTGGATGGAGGACATATCCGCGTCAGCGGTATGGTGGAAAAACCCTCCGTTGGTGACGCGCCTTCCAATCTGGCGGTCATTGGCCGTTATATTCTGACCCCGGATATCTTCGATATTCTGCGCACGACGCCTGCTGGCAAGGGTGGAGAAGTGCAGCTTACCGATGCACTCAAGGTTCAGGCTGCGGAGGGGAGGGTGATTGGCTACCGTTTTAAGGGTCGTCGATTTGACTGCGGCAGCATTGAAGGGTTTATCGATGCCACCAATTTCTTTTTTGAGCATGTGAAGCCGTCGATTAATGTATGACACTGCCTGCATTCACCCATACAGGAGGGGAGATTGAAGACCGGTAAAGACAAACAATATCTGCTGCTGATCAGCATTCACGGATTGATTCGCGGCCATGACCTTGAACTTGGTCGCGATGCCGATACCGGTGGACAGACCAAGTATGTCCTCGATCTGGCCCGCAGCCTTGCCGAGCATGATGAAGTCGAAAGGGTGGATCTGGTCACGCGCCGCATCGTTGATGTCGGGGTCAGCGAGGATTATGCCGCTCCCATCGAAGCGCTTTCATCGAAGGCTCGTATTGTGCGCATTGATGCCGGTCCCGAGGGGTACCTTGCCAAGGAGCAGTTGTGGGATCATCTCGACAGCTTTATGGACAATCTTCTCCTGTGGCTCAATGAGCAGGAGCGCATGCCGGATGCGATCCACAGCCATTATGCCGATGCCGGTTACGTCGGCGTCAGGCTTGCCAACCTGTTGGGCGTTCCGCTCATCCATACCGGACATTCGCTGGGTCGTGACAAGCGCAAGCAGTTGTTGGCCAAGGGATTGTCACACGAAGAGATTGAGAGCACTTACAATATCAAACGCCGCATCGATGCCGAGGAGGAGGTGCTGGCCCATGCAGCCCTGGTTGTCACCAGCACCCGCAACGAAATCGAGGAGCAGTACGAGCTCTATCACTACTATGATCCCAAGCGCATGGAGGTGATTCCGCCGGGTACGGATATGAAGCAGTTCCATCCACCAGTTGAAAACGAGAAGATTGCTTTTGCCGGGCAACTGCAGCGCTATCTGAAACAGCCGGAGAAGCCGATGATTCTGGCTCTGTCGAGACCGGACGATCGGAAGAACATTCTGATGTTGCTTGAGGCTTATGGCGAATCGAAGGCGCTGCAAGAGCTGGCCAATCTGATCATCGTTGCCGGCACGCGTGATGACATACGTGAGCTGGAACTGGGGGCGCAGAAGGTGTTGACCAACATTCTGGTGTTGATTGATGCCTATGATCTCTACGGCAAGGTTGCGGTACCCAAACATCACGGTTCTGGGGAAGTGCCAGATATTTATCGCTTGGCGGCATCCACTGGCGGCATTTTTGTGAATCCGGCGCTGACCGAGCCTTTCGGTTTAACCATTCTGGAGGCGGCCGCCAGTGGGCTGCCAGTGGTGGCTACCGAGAATGGCGGACCGGTTGACATCATCGGAAACTGCCAGAATGGCGAACTGGTTGATCCACTCGATAGCCATGCCATTCGCGATGCCCTGTTGAAGCTTCTCAATGATCATGATTGCTGGTTGCAGGCTTCCCGCAACGGCATAGAAGGGGTAGGTCGCCACTACACCTGGCGGGCCCATACCGATAAGTATCTTCGCTGCATCAGGGATGTTCAGGCTGAATATCAGTCACCATCCAGTCAGAAACCGGTGCCGGCCATGCTGCGCTATCGTGATCGGGCTATTATCTCCGATATGGATCAGAACCTGATGGGCGATCCTGAATCCCTGCAACAGTTTTCCGATGCCATGAGAGAAAATCGCAAGCGCGTGAGCTTCGGTATAGCCACAGGTCGTCGCATTGATTCAGCCTTGGCCGCCATCAAGAAATACCACATCCCGCAGCCGGATATCCTGATCAGCAGCATGGGCACGCGCATTCATTACGGTAAGTCGTTAACCGAGGATG
Source organism: uncultured Zetaproteobacteria bacterium (assembly GCA_964596375.1). Lineage (GTDB taxonomy): Bacteria > Pseudomonadota > Zetaproteobacteria > Mariprofundales > Mariprofundaceae > UBA1543. Next base: position 9,080 of record CAZQTO010000045.1, read on the forward strand.
ATTTCTGGATTGAACATATTGATCATGACTGGAAACGGCATCGTGTGCGCAGGGTGATGTCCGATTTGCCCGGTTTGAAGCTTCAGCCCAATGTCGAACAGAGTGAGTTCAAGATTTCGTATTATTATGATCCGCAGCATGCACCGTCGATCGAGGAGATTACAGCACTGTTGAGGAAGAAGGAGATTACCGCCAACGTGGTTTATTCCTTCGGCCAGTATATCGACATCGTGCCTTCACGCGCCTCCAAAGGGCAGGCCCTGCGCTATGTGATGCAGCGTCTCGACATTGCGCTTGATCACGTGCTGGTGGCAGGCGGATCAGGTGCCGATGAGGATATGATGAGAGGTAATACGCTGGCTGTAGTGGTGGCCAACCGGCATCACGAGGAGCTTTCGCAACTTGAAAACCTTGAAGGTATTTACTTTGCCAGCCAATCACATGCGGCAGGCATACTGGAAGCAATGAATTATTATGATTTCTTCGATCGCTGTGCGGTTCCGGAGGCGGAATGAACGGGCATCTGCTTATCTGCACCGATCTTGACCGGACACTGATTCCCAACGGCCCGCAGCCCGAGTCTCCGTTAGCGAGAGAATATTTTGCCGCCCTTGTGAGTCGTGCGGAGGTTAGTCTTGCTTACGTTAGCGGCCGGCATCGTTCGCTGGTGGAACAGGCCATAAGCGATTTCCGGCTTCCTGTGCCGGATTTTGTTATCGGTGATGTCGGGACCACGATTTACCGGGTCGTTGCAGGGCAGGACTGGCAACATGATGATGTTTGGGAGGATGAGATAGCCCTTGATTGGGCTGGTAACACCCACGCCGGACTTGCAGACCTGCTCGCAGATCTGTCGTCATTGCAATTGCAGGAGGCTGAAAAGCAGAATCGCTGTAAACTAAGTTTCTACGTGCCGCTGCAAGCCGATACTGCTGCGCTGTCGCAGGTGATCGAAGCCCGCCTGGAAGGTGCAGGAGCACAGTGTCGTCTGATATGGAGTGTTGATGAACCTGCCAATATCGGCCTGCTCGACATTCTGCCGCAAAGGGCAAGTAAATATCATGCTGTCAGGGCTTTGATCAGGGATAGCGGGTTCGATCTCGAGCGGACCGTTTTCTGTGGAGACAGCGGAAATGATATTGAGGTGCTGGTGAGTCCGGTCCCCTCGGTCCTGGTAGCCAACTGTTCAGATGATGTGCGTCTGGAGGCAATCAGCAAGGCCGAAGCTGGCGGGCAGTCGGAGAACCTTTATGTCGCCCATGGCGGCCTGTTGGATATGAACGGCAATTATGCCGCCGGCATGCTTGAAGGCATTGCCCATTATCATCCCGAAATTCTTGCATGGATGCAGCTGCCTGCATCCGCGGAGCCTTCCTGATGGACTTTGACCCCCCCTGTATTTTTGGAGAAGTGCTGTTCGATTGCTTTCCGACCGGGGAGCGTGTGCTTGGCGGCGCTCCTTTTAATGTGGCTTGGCATTTACAGGCTTTCGGCGAGGCACCCCGTTTTATCAGCCGGGTGGGCAACGACACGGATGGAAATGAAATTCTGGATGCCATGCTCAAATGGGGTATGCGCACCGATGGTGTACAAATCGATGAGAATTTGCCGACCGGTCGTGTCGACATCACCTTCAGTGAAGAAGGTGAACCGGCCTACGACATTGTTCATCCGAGCGCTTACGATGCGATTGTGCCTGATGATTTCACCAGCCATTGCAGCATGATCTATCATGGTTCATTGGCCTTGCGTGATGCGGCCTCCAGTCATGCGCTTCTGCGCTTGAAGAGACAGTTGGCCACCACGGTGTTTGTCGATGTCAATCTGCGCGCGCCATGGTGGCAAAAAGAACATGTGGCTCAATTGCTGGAGGATGCCGACTGGGTCAAGCTTAATGCTGACGAGATGGGTTTGCTGGCTTCCCCCGCCAGCAGTGCGGCAGACTTTATCGCTGAACATCAACTGCAGGGCTTGATTCTGACTCATGGCGCCGAAGGTGCGGAGATCGTTACACCCGGCGGCGGGACAGTTAGGGTTCTGCCCGCCAAAAATTTGAATGTGGTCGATACCGTGGGCGCCGGCGATGCCTTTGCTTCCGTCATGCTATTGGGCTTGCTTAGAAACTGGCCATTGCAGCTCACCGCCGAGCGAGCCCAAGGCTTTGCTTCCAGGATGGTCAGCCAGCGCGGGGCAACCGTGCATGACCCGCATTTCTACGATGATGTCATGGGTGCCTGGCAGATTGATGGCCGACAGGAGTTAGTCGATGTATGAACAGATATCCCATTCGATGCTCAACCGCATCCTGGATGAACTGAAGCCTGAGATTCGCGCTCGCGACCTGCGCCATTTCTACACACGTCTCGGCGCCAATTTTTATGCGATTTACTCCCTGTTTTATCAACTCTATGGCAAGCGCGAGGATTTTGAGCGCCAGATGGTCCGGCTTGTCGAAGTGATGGCCATCAACTACCTCAAACGCGACAAAGCGCTGAAGAAGCTCGATATCGAGCGCGAGGGCAATCATAACTGGTTTCTCAGTCAGGAGTGGGTGGGTATGGCCCTGTACAGTGATGGCTTTGCAGGAAATCTGCAGGGTATGCGTGGTCGCTTGAGTTATTTGCAGGAGCTTGGCATCAATATGGTGCATGTCATGCCTATCCTGCAATGCCCGCAGGGGGCAAGCGACGGCGGTTATGCGGTAAGTAATTTCCGTGATGTTGATGATCGCATCGGCACACTGGACGACCTTCGTGCATTGTCCTCGGACATGCGCCGCCGCAAGATCCTGCTGACCCTTGATGTGGTCGTGAATCACACCTCCGACGAGCATGACTGGGCTGTGCGTGCTCGAGCCGGTGAAAAGAAATATCAGGATTACTATTACATTTTCGATAACCGCGATATCCCCGACATGTTTGAGGAGACGATGCCGGAAATTTTTCCGGAAACCTCACCGGGCAATTTCACTTTCAATGAGGCCATGGAAAAGTGGGTGATGACGGTGTTCAACAACTACCAGTGGGACCTCAACTACAGCAATCCTGCAGTATTCATCGAGATGATCGATATCATCCTGTTCTGGGCCAATCAGGGGGCGGATATCCTGCGGCTGGATGCAGTCGCCTTTCTGTGGAAAAAGATCGGCACGCTTTGCCAGAATGAGCGTGAAGCCCATTTGATTCTGCAGGTGATGAAGGATTGTTGTCAGGTAACTGCGCCGGGCGTGCTATTTATTGCCGAGGCGATTGTTGCCCCGGTCGAAATCACCAAGTATTTCGGTGAGGATGCGGTGATCGCCAAGGAGTGCGAGATTGCCTACAATGCCACCTTCATGGCCCTGCTGTGGGACGCGGTGGCGACTAAGAACGCCAAGCTACTGAATCAGGGTATCCGCAACCTGCCTAACAAGCTTGATCGGGCGACCTGGTTGAATTACGTGCGTTGTCACGATGATATCGGGCTCGGATTTGACGATGCGGATATCGTGCAGGTTGGTTACGAGCCCTTTTCGCATCGACGCTTTCTGGTTGATTATTTTACCGGCAAATTCGAAGACTCAGCGTCTCGTGGTCAACCCTTTGGGCATAATGAGAAGACCGGGGATGCACGAATTTCCGGAGAGCTGGCCTCACTGGTGGGACTGGAAGCTGCGCTGGAACGGAATGATCTGGAAGGTGTTGAGCACAGCATCAAACTGATTCTGTTGATGCACAGCATGATCATGTCCTTCGGCGGTATTCCGCTGCTGTATTACGGTGATGAGATCGGAACGCTGAATAATTACGACTTTTCGCAGGATGAAAGCAAGGGAGCTGACAGCCGCTGGATACACCGTCCGGTCATCGATTGGGAGCGGGCTGAAATGCGCTACAAGCGGGGTACGCCGGAGCAACTTATTTTCGAAGGTATGAAAAAGATGATTGCCGTGCGCAAGTGCATTCCTGCCTTCGCCGATTACAATAATCGCGAACTGTTGCAGACCGAAAACATCCATTTGTTTGCATTCATGCGCAGCAATCCGTTTCAGTTAGGCGATAATGTTCTGGTAGTGGGTAATTTTGACGCCTCGCCACAGTCGCTTACCCTCAGCGAACTTGGCAGAAACGTTAGTTTCGAGCCCGAGAGGTTACGCGATCTTTATTCCGGTGAGTCCCCACATCTGTTCAAGGATCAGTTGGTGATTCCGCCGTATAGTTTTTACTGGTTAAGCGATTCCATGACATGATTTGAGATTGGTGGAGACATTTCAAGGCCTCTATGCCGTTAAATATACTTGTGTGGAATTGGCATGTAGAAAATAAAATAAAACAGGGAGGCGGTAGCCTCCCTGTTCGTTGTGCCAGTGATTCTTTATTTTAGAAGTGGTAGGTGGTGTTGATAGTCGCACCCCACATGCGGGCTTTGGCATCGGTACCGAACACGGAACCCGCAGCAACCTTGACCGGGAACATATACTGTGTCCACTCGGCACCCAGCGAAACGTTGCTGTCCAGTTTGTAGTCCATGCCGGCACCCAGGCTCAGGCCGGTCTTGGTTACGCTCTGCGATGCGCCTGCGCTGGTGCCCTTGATACGTGCGGTGGTCGCGCCGGCCAGCATGAACACATCGATGTCAGATGTGACCGGGTACTTGCCCTTGGCCAGGTAGGAAACGAAGAACGGGCTGGAGAAGGTACGCTCGGTTCCGCCTATGGTCTTCTTGTTCTTGCCGCTCATGCCAAGACGCAGTTCTGCTGCGAAGTACTCATTGAAATCAGCACCGAATTTTACGAAGCCACCGAGGGTTGTCTTCGTCTGGTCAACGCCTGTGGCCTTGTATTCGGTGTTGATGGTGCCCAGGCCGATGCCGGTATAGTAGGAAATATCCTGTGCTTTTGCCGAAGAAGCTGCGCCGGTGATGGCCAAGGCAGCAATTGCGGTAACGATCATTTTTTTCATTCGAAAAGACTCCTTGATATGGCCGGAAGGCAAGGCCGTTTATTTGTAGAGCCGAAATATAGAAACGAAGTCTGAAATGAAGCTGAAAAAATCAGCTTTATTTCACTTGTTCATTACTCTGGGAATTCTGATCAAGCAGACATTTAAAGAAGATCGAGGGTGCGGTCGAGGCCGCCGTGGGGAAGGGCGTAGAGGGCCCGTTCGCAATTATCAATTGCCTGCCCCGTTCATTCCCGGCGCACAAGGACTAGCCGGCTTACGTCTGATACAAACGATGATGATATGCAAAAGGCCCGCTGAATAGCGGGCCTTTTTTACGCCAGTAATCGAGGAATATCCTGCTATAATAGGATCATTGTTACATAAAATCGGGGTGAAGGGGGTGTTGCGATGGCACGGCGTATATTTATCAGTGATATTCATATGGGCATTCGCGAGGGACAATCCGGACCCCATCCGTATGGCTGGTTACGTGAGGACCGGCAGAAACTATTAGCAGAATTTCTGAATTCTCTGACAGGCAGTAATGCAGTTGATGAACTGATCATTGTCGGCGACCTGTTTGATGAGTGGGTGATGCCCTTTCAAGTTTCATCACCAGCCGGCGATGATGAAAGCTGGTTTGCCAAGGTAGCGGCTGATCCGTTGAACGCCGCAATTCTAAAAGCGCTTTCTGACCTGGCCGGGCGAAGCTCGGTTAGCTATGTTCATGGCAATCATGATATGCAACTGTCCCAGTCTGTGTTGGCCGGATTGGCTCCAGGAGTTAAGTGGGTTTCCGGCGACCCCGGTATGGGAGTGTATGCGGAGGACGGCATTCATGCAGAGCATGGCTCGCTGTATTGCCTGTTTAATGCACCTTACCTGTTATCGGGGAAGCAGCTCCAGCAGGTTCCACTCGGTTATCTTATGGCGCGTTCCAATGCCCAGTTCGTCTCCGAAGGCGGCACGATGAGATGGGAAGAATATCTGCAGTTGTTTCTGGATGTTTTTCTGGATTTGTTCAAAGGAGACAAGCTCGCAGAGGCCTTTATAGAAGCGATGGTAAAGGCGATGAAGATCAATCCGGATACTCCCGTCTATCTGTATGGCGTGGACGGCTTTACCAGTCAGGCCACAACGATTAAAGCAATGGCCACACAACTGGGCGATATATACGATCAATGGGATGATGAATGGAAAAATCAGGGGATAGATAATGTTCCCCGAGATTGGGCTGTATTGGGAGATGCTGGATGTCTCTATCATGCCGCAGAACTTCATTTTACATCACAGAATAAACTTGTGATTTACGGACATACGCATAAATGGGAACTCGACGGAGTACTCAGTAGCGACCTGTCTTCCGTTGATAAGGAAATGGCCGATCTGCTGGACTCGAAGATAACGGGTCAGGAGACGTTGAATAAGATGCGGGACATTGCAGATAAATATGATCCCGGCGAAGGGATTTACGATGGCCATGTGTATGTTAATTGCGGCACATGGATAGATGGAACCGGAGACAGTGATTCACTGCTGCCTGCCACTTATGTGGAAGTATGCGATCATGGAGGCGAGAGGCGAGTTACTGTCTATCAATGTCAGCTGGCCCCGAAACCCAGACCGGGTGAACCAGACAAGCTGGTAATCACAGCTTTGAAAAGCCGAACTATACGGTATCCATAAGCCACATGCTTCAGGCGCAACGCGTTCCGGGGATATAATACTGAATTAGAAAAGGCAGCCATCGGCTGCCTTTTTCGTGTTGAAATCAGATTGTCACAGAAGATCAAGGGTCCTGTCGAGGCCGCCGTGGGAGAGGGAATAGGG
>CAZQTO010000046.1:0-15615 GCA_964596375.1 uncultured Zetaproteobacteria bacterium
TATGTCGTCCGTCAAGGTGCATGTGGGCGATGAAGTGGCCGATGGTCAGTTGATTGGTCGCATAGGATCCTCCGGCCGCTCAACCGGCCCTCATTTGCATTATGAGGTGCATCGCTTCGGCCATCATCTTAATCCGGGTAAGTTCCTTCCCAGAGGGTGAATAAACAAGGGCTGCGATAACGCAGTCCTTTCTTTCTCAGTCCGGCTATCCATATGACACAGGCCCGCCATCCGGCGGGCCTGTGCTGTTTAAGTCTGACAGTCTTTAACGTGCAGGCTTGTTGTCTGCAGCACGAGCAGCGGCGATGGCGGCGATGTTGACGATATCATCCACGCTGGCGCCGGTCGGCAAAACGTGCGCCTGTTTGGGCAGGCCAAGCAGAATGGGTCCAATCGCCGTACCATTTCCCAGATCGCGCACCAGCTTGTAGGCAATATTGCCGGCCTGCATGGTCGGGAAAACCAGCACATTGGCTGTTTCCTTCAAGTGGTTGAACGGGTAGTGGTCGAGCAACTCCTGCCTGATGGCGGTATCGGCCTGCATTTCACCATCCACGACAAGATCGGGGTGTGTTTTGTGCAGCATGCGGACGGCTTCTGCCACCTTGCGCGATTCCTCATGTGGTGCACTGCCGAAGTTGGAGAAAGACAGCATGGCCACGCGCGGTTCAAAGCCCAGCGAGCCGGCTGTTTGCGATGCCAGCACAGCCAGCTCGGCCAGTTGCTCTGCATCCATTTCCACATTGACGGTGGTGTCGCAGAAGAAGTAGGCACCTTTTTCCATGATCATCATGTACAGACCATAAACATGATACTGCCGGCCGCTCTCATTGTGTCCGAGAACCTGCAGAACCGGGCGCAATACAGTCGGATAATGTGCCGTGCGACCGGAAAGAAGGCCATCGGCAAAGCCCTGTTTGACCATCATGGCGGCCAGCACATTGGTATCATGCTGCAAGGCCAGTAAAGCATCCTGATGCAGCACGCCGCGACGTTTACGGTCGAAATAGTAGGCATCCACGAGGCTGGAAAAGCGCGATCCCTGTTCGTTCGGATCAAGGATGTCGAACTCCTCGTCCTCCAGTCCGAGTTCCCTGATGTTTGCCTCGATGATGGCTTTGCGGCCGATGAGAATCGGCTTGGCAATGCCTTGTTCGCGCATAATGGAGGCGGCGCGAATCACTGTTTCGTCCTCGCCTTCGGGCAGAGCCATGCTCAAGGGGTGAGCACGTGCCTTGTCCATAATCAGTCGCATAAACAGGCGCGAGTGATCGACCCGAGCTGCCAGTTGCTGCTTGTATGCGGACATATCGGCCAGAGGCTTTTGCGCCACGCCGCTGTCAGCTGCGGCTTTGGCCACCGCTGCGGGTACCACTTCAATCAGGCGCGGATCAAAGGGCTTGGGCAGGATGTATTCGGGTCCGAAGGACAGTCGTTTGCTGCCGTATGCCTTGAGTACCACATCCGGCACTTCCTGACGGGCCAGTTCAGCCAGCGCAAGTACGGCTGCTACTTTCATCTCCTCGTTGAAGGTGGTGGCACGGGCATCAAGTGCGCCGCGAAACAGGAAGGGAAATCCCAGCACATTATTGACTTGATTGGGATGGTCGGAACGACCGGTAGCCATAATCAGATCTTTGCGCGTAGATACGGCCAGGTCGTAGTCGATTTCCGGGTCCGGGTTGGCCATGGCGAAAACAATCGGCCGATCAGCCATGGAAAGCAGCATCTCTGGGGTTACGCAGTTCCCACTGGACAGGCCGACAAATACATCGGCGCCGTGCATTGCTTCCTCAAGGGTGCGCTCCGGGCGTTCCGTGGCGAAGTAGGCCTTGTGCGCCGGCAGGTCTTCGTCACGGTCCTTGGATATCACGCCCTTGCGGTCGAGCAACAGGAAGTTCTCGTGTGTTGCCCCCAATTCCTCTAGCAGCTTCATGCAGGCAAAGCCGGCAGCGCCCGCACCGAGACAGACGATTTTGACATCCTCGATTTTCTTTTCCTGCAAAAGAAGGGCATTGAGCATACCGGCGGCCGTGATCACCGCCGTACCATGCTGATCGTCATGCAGCACAGGAATGTTCATGCGCTTCTTCAGTTCCTGCTCAATGATGAAGCATTCGGGCGCCTTGATGTCTTCCAGATTGATGCCACCGAAGGTTGGCTCCATACGTGCCACTGTTTCCACGAAGGCCATCGGGTCCAGCTCATCGATTTCGATGTCGAATACATCGATATCAGCGAAACGCTTGAACAGAACGGCTTTGCCTTCCATCACAGGTTTGCCGGCCAGCGCGCCGATATTGCCCAAGCCCAGAACAGCGGTGCCGTTGGTAATCACGCCGACCAGATTGCCGCGTGAGGTATATTCATAAGCCAGTTCCGGATGCTCCTCAATCTCAAGGCAGGGAATAGCCACGCCCGGCGTGTAGGCCAGCGAAAGGTCGCGCTGGGTGATACACGGCTTGGTGGGTTTGACGCTGATTTTCCCGGGCGTGGGTTCGCGATGGTAGCGCAGGGTATCCTCGCGCAACTTGTCCTTGGGCATGGGTCTCTCCGATAGTTGTTATGGTCTTTACAATGAGTGAACAGTGCGCATGCTACCTCGTATGAACGTTTTTGAGCAGGGGTCAGCATGAGGATCGGTATTGCCGGAGCCGGAGCGGTAGGCTGTCACTATGGCAGCCTGTTGCAGCAGGCTGGCCATGAGCTGTGTTATTTGGCGCGTGGCGAGCATCTGGCTGCCATGCGTCGTGATGGCTTGCTGCATGTCAGCAATGGCGTGGAAACCCGGCTTGCCGTGCAGGCAACAGATGATGCCGCGCTGCTCCGCGAGGCCGATGTGGTGTTGCTGGCCGGCAAGATGACGGATTTCGGCGCGCTGCTTCAGGCGCTTGTTCCGCATGTGCCGGCCGGTGCGCTGTTGGTGACGCTGCAAAACGGCGTGGCGGCCCCCGAGATGGTGCAACAGATGTTTCCCCATCATGCCATCGTTGCAGGCACGGCTTTTATCGGGGCGCGTATCCAGCGACCGGGTGTGGTGGTGCATTCGGCGGCAGGTGCCATCCGGCTTGGTCATTGGCAAGCCGGACCGGGTGAGGGCTTGTTTCAGCCCCTGCTTGATGCCTTGCACGGGGCCGGAGTGCCGGTGCGTGAGGAGGAGGATGTGCGCCTGATGTTATGGCGCAAGCTTTTGTGGAATATTGGTTTCAATGCTCTGACCGCGATCACCCGCCGTTTTGCCCGGGACATGGCGGCTGAAGATGCCTCATGCAGGTTGGTGCGTGGTGCCATGCAGGAGGCAGTGCGAGTGGCGCAGGCGGAAGGGGTTTTGCTTGGTGACGAAGATATCGACAAGCATGTGCAGGTTACGCTGGATATGGGACCGGTAAAAACCAGCATGTGGCAGGATATTGAACGCAAGCGCCCGACCGAGGTGGATTTTCTCAACGGCTTTGTGGTGCGGCGGGGTGCGCAGTTGGGTGTGGCAACACCGGTTAACGATATGCTGACCGTGCTGGTCCATGCCATCGAGGGTGCCGGCTGAGCGTGGCGAGCATACGTGAGGGTGTTTGTTTCAGGACAAGTTGTTTCTGGATTGGTTGTTTCAGAATATGACAGAGCTGTGATATAAACCCACGATGAAAACTTTCTCCCAATGGCGCCCTCATCCCTGGCATGGTCTGGAAAGCGGCGATGAACCACCGCGCAGTGTGCATGCCTATATCGAAATCAGTCCGTTCGACATGGTGAAGTTTGAGGTCGATAAACCATCCGGCTACCTGCGCGTTGATCGCTCGGTGCGATCTTCATCGCAACATCCAACCTTATACGGCTTTATTCCACGAACATTGTGTGGCAAGCGCGTTGGTGACCTGATGCCTGAGGCTGAGCGTGGCGACGGCGACCCGCTGGATATATGCGTGATCAGCGAACGCCCGATTTCGCGAGTCGAGATTCTGGTCAATGCCCGTGTTATTGGCGGTCTGCCGATGTGCGATCACAATGAAGCGGACGATAAAATTATCGCGGTGATTGAGGATGATCCACTGTGGTCAAAGATCTCGGATATTTCCGAGCTTCCTGTGGCCATCATTGATCGCTTGATGCACTACTTCCTGACCTATAAGTACGAACCCGACAAACAAAACAACGTTTCTATCGGTGCGCCCTACGGCTATCCGCATGCAGCCAAAGTTATTCACGCGGCACTGGATGATTATCAGGACGCCTTTGGAGCCGAGCTAAGTTGAAGTCTCCGAGGGGTTTGCCTGTACATCCGGTTGACCGGTGCGGGGGCCTCTGTTAGAAAGCGCCGCCCTGCTGGCTTGATTCACAGCAGGGTTCTTAGCAGGAAATAATGGGGCGATTAGCTCAGCGGGAGAGCACTGCCTTCACACGGCAGGGGTCGCTGGTTCAATCCCAGCATCGCCCACCATTTAATCCATTGTAATCATTAGTAAAAGCTAACTGACTATGCGGCGGAAATTTCTTGTTCGCTCTCTGTAAGTCACCATTAAGTCACGGCGAAGCTGTTTCGCGCATTTTTCTATTCCAAAGCAACATACGCCATAGGTTCTTATAGGTTGGGTTCCTATCCTTGGCGTACTCGCTGTTAGATGCGTTTTTGTTGCTTAGGGCTACTCAAAGAAAAATATGACGGCCAAGAGAGAAAGAAGTAAAAGAAGGATAATGCGTAAGTGCGATTTCGTTTCCGGGCGCTCGTTCCAGAGAATTTCATTTTTGAGCCCTTCTTCATTTTCGGCCACATCTGCTCCTCATGCCAAACCCCATATACGAATAACTATAGCATGGTTTAGACAAACCGTGTCTAGTTGGAATATCGAAAAGTGTAGCAGCACAACTTTTTTCACCATTACGAAAGGTTATGTGCATTCATTTGCCGGGAGAAGAATATGAAAGGGGTCGCTGGTTCAATCCCAGCATCGCCCACCATTCAGCGCATTGATATATAGAATTAACAATGGCCATCTAGCGATAGGTGGTCTTTGTTTTTTTGTAAGTCACGGCGTAGCTGTTTCGCGCACCTTTCAAACACCGGCAGGAATATTTAGTGTATGTATTGCCTCAGCCGGTTGAGCTGGCAACTCAGAGAAGGCTTTCTTTATCGATTCAGGATATGGTGTTGTGAATGAAGCGCGATGAAGCAAAAAAGCCTATGGCTAATGAGCTGCAAATAAAGGCTGAGCAGTTAAAATTTTTGTTTGCTCCGGCAATCCCTGTTGCAATCGCACATAACGTCGCTGGCCTAATAATCCTTAGCTTCTTATGGGACCAGACACAGGTTGCTCATGCGGAATTATTTGCTTTTCTGGCAGTTATTTTTGTAGTGTCAGTTGCACGTTTACTTCAATACATTGCTTATAAGAAGGCTCCTCAATCGTTGTCTCAAGTCAGGGATTGGGAAAAGCAGTTTTTTATCGGAAGCATTGCAATTGGGCTTGTATGGTGTCTGTCACAAATATGGTTTTTTCCCAGGCTTGATGCTCCGCATCAATTAATGATGGTGATCGTGATTGGTGGTGTTGCTGCCCTTGGGTCCATCTCTTTTTCGCCATTGCGCAAAGCTTACATTGTATTCATACCGATTGTGCTCTTGCCTGTTACCGGAATGCTGTTATTCGAAAGTTACCAAAATGCATCAGGCATAAGTGTTCTGCTGATGTTCCTTCTTCTTGGTTTATTTGGTGGAGCCGAACGCAATTACAGGAATATTGTCCAGAACATCAGCTTGCGAATCGAAAGTCAGGAACGGGAAGAAGCCATCAGGCTTTCCAAAGAAAAACTGAGAGAGAGTGAAGAAAGATTTTCGCTGGCCATGAAAGGTGCAAACGATGGACTTTGGGACTGGAACCTTGAAACAGACGAGGTTTATTACTCCCCCCGATGGAAAGAGATGCTGGGTTATAAAGAGGACGAGCTCGGCAGCACGCTCGATGTGTGGTCCGGTCTGGTTCATCCCGATGATAAAGACAGGGCGTTGGAAAAGGTTCAAGAATATGTAGAGGGGCGCGCTGGCTCGTTTGAGGTTGAAATGCGTATGCGCCACAAACAAGGGCATTGGGTAATCGTATTAAGTCGTGCTTTTCTGGTTCGCCGCAGTTCTGATCATAAAGCCATCCGCTTGACCGGAACGCATGTTGACATCACTGAGCGCAAGAAGCTTGAAGAAGAAAAGCAGTCTCAAATTCATCATCTGGAAAGCATGCAGAAGATCGCCGATGCGGTTAGCAGTTCACTCATGTTTGACGGCATGTTGAATAGTGTGATTAAGGCAACCCGTGAAATATTCGAATCAGACAGAGCATGGCTTCTCTACCCCTGTGATCCTGAAGCGGATTATTTTGAAGTGCCTGTGGAATCAAATCTCCCAGAATATCCGGGAGCCTTTGCCTTAAAGCAGAAAATACCTGTTACCAGCGAGATAAAACAGGTTTTTGAGGATGCCCTGGGCTCAAAGGTAGCCCTTGTTTATTGCCCGGTGTCGCTTGGCGATATTACTGACCAGTTCACATTGCGCTCCCAATTAGTTATGGCGATCAAGCCTCAATTCGGTAAACCATGGCTTTTGGGCCTGCATCAGTGCTCCCATGAGCGCGCTTGGACGGTTGCGGAGCAGAGGCTATGCAACGATATCGGATCACGGATCACCGATGTGTTGAGCGCTGCGCATCTGGAGCGCGAACTCGGAAGGAGTGAGAAGTACTTCCGTTCCATCATTGAAAACACCTCAGATATTATCACGATCATAAAGGCCGATGGCACGGTTACATATGAAAGCCCTTCCGTGGAACGGGTGTTGGGCTACAAACCCGATGAATTATTGGGAGAGATCGCATTCGATTATGTCCATCCGGATGATCAGCAGGTGATGATGGCCAAGCTCCGTGAATGTCTGCAGACCTCCGGCGCCGTCGTTTCAGCGGAGTTCCGTGGCCGACACAAAGACGGCAGTTGGCGAGCACTGGAAACGATTGGCAATAACCTGCTGCATGATCCAAATGTGCAGGGGATAGTGGTTACATCCCGGGACATCACCGAGCGTAAACTGGTGGAGGAGAAACTTCGCACGCTTTCTCAATCGGTTGAGCAAGCGGGAGAGTCAGTGCTGATCACCGACAAGCAAGGCATTATTGAATATGTGAATCCGGCTTTTACTGAGATCACTGGCTACACCTCAGAAGAGGTTGTGGGTAAAAACCCGTCTATTCTCAAGAGTGATGCCCAGGATGCCTCCTGTTACAAAAGCTTATGGGAAACCCTTACACGTGGCGAGGTGTGGCACGGCACTCTCATTGACCGCAAAAAGGACGGCAGCTTCTTTCCGGCCCTGTTGTCCGTATCGCCTATCCATGATGAGCGCGGCGAGATTACGCATTACGTCGGTATCCAGCAGGATATGACCGAGCATGAACAACTTGAGCAGCAACTCCAGCAGGCGCAGAAGATGGAGGCGATTGGTACGCTGGTCGGCGGTATTGCACATGACTTCAACAATATGCTGGCAAGTATTATGGGGGTTACCTATTTGGCCAAGCTGAAGATTGAGGACAAGGCCATTGTCATGAATAAACTGGAGGTTATTGAAACACTCAGCATACGTGCTGCGGATATGGTCAGTCAGCTTCTGACCTTTGCCAGAAAAGATTCAATCAAGATGAGTGTGTTTAGTCTCACCCCCTTCCTGAATGAAGCTCTCAAGCTGGCCAGGAGCGGTATCCCTGAGAATATCAAGCTGTGCTACCAGACGTGCCCGGACAATCTGATGATACACGGGGACATGACGCAGTTACAGCAGATGATCATGAACCTTCTCAACAATGCGCGCGATGCGTTAACCGGTGTTTCAAATCCCGTGATTGATTGTGTTCTTGAAATTTATCCGGCTACGAATGCTTTCAGGAAGAAACATTCGGATTTGCAAGGGGATCGCTTTGCCCACCTGACCATTCGGGACAATGGCTGCGGTATTCCTGAAGCCCAACTGTCCCAGATATTCGACCCGTTTTTTACCACCAAGCCTGTAGGTGAGGGCACAGGCCTGGGGTTGTCGATGGCGTTTGGTTCGATTCAGAGACATGGCGGTGTGGTAGAGGTAGAGAGCGAGGTTGGTAAGGGGACAGCCTTCCATCTTTACCTGCCGCTGCAGGAGAAGGTGGAAAAAGACGAAGTTGAGGAAGCTGTAGCAGCTGTTAAGAGTCGTGGTGAAACGATTTTACTGGTGGATGATGATGAGAATGTACGCAGGACAGCATGTGAAGTTTTGCGCTCTTTAGGCTATAAGGTATTGGAGGCTTCGGATGGCAGACAGGCCATAGAAGTGTATAGCGCTAAACAGGATAGCATTGACCTGCTTATTATAGATGTGGTGATGCCGGAGATGGGTGGTGTCGAGGCTGTCCGGAAGATACGTGAGATAAATCCGGCGCTGCCAGTGATCTTTGCTACAGGTTACGATAAACAAGCCGCATTGGAAAAAGAGGGGACGTTGGCGAACAGCATGGTATTGAGTAAACCATTCAGGGTTGAAAAATTGAGTCAGAATGTCCGCACCATGTTCGAGTCAACGAAGTAGGGCTCTGGCGTCGGGCTTTACCTGTTTGTTGCAAAGCATCCGACATGTTCAGTATCAGATTATCCCCAGTTGCTTTAAGGGCGCTGTTCAAGAAGCAAACGGAAAACGATGCGTTTCCCCTGGCTATTGATGGTTTTTGAAAGAATGGCATCGCCTAATGCAAGCGCGGCCTTTTCGTAGGCCAGCAGGATGACCGGGTCACCCATAGAGATGTCGATTTCGGTATTGGCTTCGTTGATGCCGATAAAGCGGGAGGAACCGGCATTGACTTCCGGCTGGATATTCAAACGGATGGGAGCAGTTGTTGAAGGTGGCTGCAGGGTGGCGGCAGTGGTTCCAAGATCGGGTAACACTTCCACACTCCCCGAAGCGCTCACCTGTGCTTGCTGAGTTGTTTTGAGCCAGGGGGTTAACGTGAGCCTGAACTGCTTGTCATGTTGCGAGCTGATCCGGCATGCAAGTCCGGTGGTGATAGGGTGAAGCGCCAGATCGGGGGTGTCGGCCACGCCGTGCTGCTCCAGCCACTGGCGAATGTCCAGTCGAACCGGGCGAATGTCGCCGGTCTCAACCCGTGTTTCGCCATAGCGACGAAGCCAAGCTTCCTTGGTTTCGATAAGGTGCTGTTTGGTGGCAGCGGGATTTATTATGAGCTTCCACCCTCCCCGGAGCTGTTTCCCTTCTGCAGCCCAGAATAGACCCTGAGCCTTTGATACAGCCAGAACCTGCACATTCAGTACCCAACCGGAGGTAGGCACATCGAATTGCTGCAACAGGGAGCGAATATTTTCAATGTTTTCGCTCTGATCCACAGCAATGAGCAATGAACGAGATGGCAAGGTGGACAATCGGCCTTCCGTCGAGAGCTGGGCTTGTGCCAGATCCCTCGCCTCTTCAAGAGGGATGTGCCTTATCTGAAAGGATGCGGTTTCCGCAGCGCAAAGCGGGCCGGAAAGAAATGCCACAGCCAACAGGGCAAGAAACAGAAGCCGGAAACCATGGCTTTGACGGTATCGATACAGCGTGCTGTTTGAAGCCGCCGTCATTGTGCCTACGCTTCCTCTGCAGGTGTTTCAGAGCCGGAGTCGACAATCTCTTCACGAAGAACCCGTACGTCTTTCGGAGCCTCGATACCGATGCGTATCTGAGAACCCTTCACCGACAAAATGGTGACACGCACATTGTGTCCGATGGTGACTGTTTCTCCGATACCACGAGTAAGGATCAGCATGGTCAGGCTGCCTGTTGGGCCAGGCCCGGCTGCTGCATCCAGTGGAAATGCACATCAAGCTGGGGGTTTACCTGAATACATTGCATGCCCAGAGAAGTATCCGGATTGATGGCCACAGGCGCCCGTAAATTTGCCAATACCCACTTCGGATCAGTGAACGGATTGAGTACCAGAAGCCAAAGAATGTTGTTGCCATCCGGGCTTTGCAGACAAGCAAGCTGTTCAGGCGTTAATTCAGGTTGCTTTCCAAGCCGCTTTTCATCCCATGGGGTGACCAGAAAGGCGGCCTCAGCCCGGTTGGTAGCCTGCAAGCAGACGATATCCCCGTGGCCTGAGTTGAGAATGACATAGTTGTTTGCATCCGGAAAACCCACCATGCCTTGAGGGAAGTGAAATGTTTCAGCCTGCTCGATCTCAACGATGGCTTTCCATGCCTGTTCTTTATGCGTCATTTGCTGCCCCCTGTAACCATGCCAACGTATCGCCTTGGGTCGCGGCGCAGTTTTCCTGCTGAATTTTCTCATATATTTCCAGACGGTGAACGGGAACCGACGTCGGAGCCTCAATACCCAGGTGTGCGCGCGTATTCGGTTCCACTTTCGTTACAACGATTCGGATGTCATCGCCGATGCAAATGGCTTGTCCAACCGTTCTGCGCAAGACGATCATTTCAGGTAATTAACCAGACTCAGGTTGCCGAGGCGGGATACTTCTGCATAGGCTGCCTGCAGTGCGGTTTGTGATTGCGTGAGCTGGGTTGCCACCTTGGCAATATCCACAGACTCATGCGTGTTGAGGCGTGCCTCCATTTGCGTCCGCATATCGAAAAAGGTTTGTTCCCTAAGGCCGACAGAGCTCAATCTTCCGCCAACCTCGGCCGTTAGCTCCGTCATGGCATTACCTGCAGCGGTAAGGGTATTAACGCTATTCTGGATGGCGGTAACATCATTGGCGGTCAGGGCGGTCTTCAAAGCCTGGATCGATGAGAAAACTTGCGTGAAGGCAGTATGATCAGCGCGAACATTGGTGGTCAGCGTTTCCGTGGAGGTAATGGCAACCACTCTATCCTGCGTATTGCCCTGATAAACTGCATTGCCTGCCCCATCCAGTGTAATAGCCGTAGAAGATGTGGCTGTGCCGGCAAACAGAGGAGAGCCTTGAAAACTTTCGTTGGATAATGCCAGAAGCTGTTCCTGCAGTCTGGAAACCTCAGTGGCTGCTGCAGTGCGTTCGCCGGCCGATAGCGTTGCGTTTGCCTGTTGCACGGCCAGTACCTGTGCACGCTGGATAATGGGCACCATTTGTGAAAGGGCATTCTGACTGCTGCCGAGGCGAAGCTTGGCCACGCTGATTGCCTGCAGGCCGGAATCAATGCCTTTTTGCACATGACGGATATCCAGCGATGTTTTGTAACCCAGTCCATCCTGGCTTGGACGGGTGAAACGGCGTCCGGAACTGATCTGGTCAGTACTGTCGGCCTGGGTTTGCAGCTGATTACGTATGCCGGCCAGCAGCGAGTCATACATCTGTTGTGATGTTACTCTCATCGGACCAGGCTCATCAGGGAATCAAGCATCTGATTGCTGGTCTGGATGACCTTGGCCGCAGCTTCATAAGCACGCTGGAATTGCATCATGTTTACCAGTTCCTCATCCATATTCACTCCCGAGATTGATGCGCGTTGCGAGGCCAGTGAACTGGCCTCGGCTTGTCGGTAGGAGACTTGCTGGTTGGCTGCCGCAACGTCCAGGCCATAGGTGCTCGCCAGATTGGCTGCGCGCTGTACAGGGCTGGCAGCAACGCTTCCATCAATGCTTACGGCCTGGTCGCGCAGAGCCAGGATAGCCAGTGCTACGGTGTTGTCGGCAGGAGCGATGGTGGAAGTCGTGGCATCGGCAGCACCTGTGGCAATGCGGCCGGCATCACTCAGGATGGCCGCATCGACGCTGAAATCAGCGGCCGTGCTGCCGTTGAAGAATGCATTGATTTCGTAAGCGGCTAGAAGATTACTGGTATCATTGGTAAAGGCGATGCGATTGGCACCACCGTCGACAACAAGTTGACCGCTGGCGTTGACGCTGGCTGTTACACCGGCAACAGCAGAGATATCAATAGCAATCTGGTTCAGTGTGGTGGTGCCGGCAGTAATATTAATCGCCGTGCCACCTGGAACGGTAGGCGGTACTGCATCCAGAACGTGCAGCGTAAAGCTTCCAGTCACAATCTTTGAAGCAAACGGGATGGTGGCGTCAGCATTCACGGCTGCCGCCGGATTGTTGCTTGCCTGCGCAGAGGTGTATTGCGTTACGGCAGTAGAGCCGGTACCTCCGGTGTGGAGTTGATTCACAGTAAAGATGAGGTTTGCCGCCAGACTATCCAGAGTCTGCACATAACCGGCCATCTGGTTATCGCGCAGGGTAATCAGCCCACCGAGTTTGCCACCCTGTTCCAATCCCTGAGCCGGCATGCCGGTATCGGTAAATTCAATATTGCTGAATGATGAGCCAACGGCCGGTCCAAGCTGTAAATGGCGGGCCGTGTCATTCTGGATGAGCAGGTCGCCGCCGGGCGTCTGCAGGATTAATCCGCCATTGTTGGTGGCTACCCTTTGCAGCGGAATTAACTTCGACAGTTCCATCACGGCCATATCACGCTGATCGCGAAGGTCATTGGCATTGTTGGATGGGCCGGAGGACTCATTCACAAGTATATGCTTGTTGAGACCGGCAATCTGATCCAGAAGGTTGTTGACCTGGGTGACCAGCGGACTGATTTCCTGATTTGCCGCTGTTTGCCCATCGACTATCTGCTGACGCATGCCGGAAATCCGTATCGCTATGTCCTGCGCACGTGTCTGTACATTCAGGCTGCTGAGCGGATCTTCCGGTGTGTTGGCCAGCTGTTGCTGTGCCACAAAGAAATCATCCAGTGTGGTGGTCAGCCCCGGCACATCCAGATTGCCGAAGCTTGCCTCGACGTTGGCCAGGCCTTGTTGCAAGGTTTGAGCAAGTGAGGTGAGACTGTTATTCGCTATCTGGGATTGGGCCAGAATAGGGTCCATCGAACGACTGACGTTGGTAACGTTGACACCAGTGCCAAAATCCCTGCCGGCAAGGGTTTCAGGAACAGTGCTGGACAATTGGGCAGTCTGTCGTGAGTAGCCGGGCGTATTCACATTGGCGATATTCTGCGAAACGACGTCAATCGCCTTCTGCTGGGCCAGCAGGCTGCTTAAGCCGATATTCAGGTTTCTGAGGATCATAAAGCCCCGCCCGGCCCGTAGGTGGTTTTTGTCGCCAGCACACCGATATTTTGCAGCACGCCGGATGTCACATCATAGGCTGCACGCAGGCGGAGACGGCTGTCTTCGCTTGACTGGTTCAGGTTTGTCAGGCGTTGATACAACTCGCGCCGCAGCGACTGCAGTTTGGGCGCACCATCCTGTAAATAAACATCAATGAAGGTTTCCAGACTTAACTCGTCAGGAACGCCATATTGACGAACGATATCGCGGCACCTTGCCTCCAGCTCCTGCAGATCCTGATGGCAGGCATGCCGGGCATCCGTGAGTTCAATCAGGGCCGCTGTATCAAATGTACGCACAGCCTTTTGCTCGCCCAGCACAACCTCTTCGAGCTTGCGGCAAGTGGCATCCATGCGCTGCAAAAGCTCATGCAAGACTTGTGCAGGGGAGGTTTGATCTACCATGGTCGTTCCGCCAGGGCGTTGGTAATGATATGGATTGCCAGCTTTCTTTCATCCATTTGGAAAACGCCCTGTTCCAGAGCATCTCGAATGGCTTCGATGCGATCAAGCCGAACCTCGGGCATGTCAGCCAAAAGCAATTTAGCCTTTTCACGCAGGGCTGCCGAATCGGCGACCCGAACCTGTTCACCTGACGATGCAGCTTTGCCTTTGCTGGCGCTTTTTTTGCCAGTCTTACTTGTAGAACCGGCCCCGGCAGGGCCGATAACCCTGTCAATTCGCACCATGTTTTTCTCCTCGAACCTGATCATGCATATCTAATCTATTATCGCCTGTGGGAGCTTCTGCTTTAATGTGATGCAATTGCTCCAACTGCCGGTACATATTGCTGGCAATGCCCAGATTGGAACGCTGGCTTCCTGCCTCAGTCACCACATTGTCGAACATGGAGTTGTACATATCGTTGGCGAAGCCTGAGGGTAACAATTCGGATTTCGGCACGGTCTTGCGCATCGCGGTCATCATCTGTTGCAGAAGCAAGGCTTCAAATTTAATGCATGTTTCCCATAGTTTCGGATCGCGGGTCTGTGGCTCTTTGGAGACCGAAGCGGTGTGCGCCGAAGCATCCGCTTTGGCGAGTCCGGAAAGGGCGACTCCATTTATACCGTTCATATCACCCTCAACTCGGCATGCAGGGCGCCTGCGGCTTTGATTGCCTGCAATACTGCAATGAGATCACTCGGCGTGGCGCCGACGGCATTCAATGCTTTGACAAGCTCGCTTAAGGAAACCTGTTTGGGCAGGACAACCAGTTGCGCTTCTTCTTGAGAGATCTGCACGTCCGTTCTGTCGACCGTTGTGGTCTGGCCGCCGGCAAAGGCGTTGGGCTGGGAAACCTGCGGGCTTTCTGTCACCGACACGCTGATGCTTCCATGTGCAACCGCTACAGTGTCGATACGAACATCCTGGCCCATGACAATGGTGCCTGTGCGTTCATCCATGACCACCACGGCAGCGTGATCAACGGAAAGATCAATCTGCTCCAGTTGGGCGATAAGATTGACGCTGTTGGCTTCCGGATTCCAGACCTTGATGGTGCCGGCATTGGTGGCTTGAGCCATATCGCTACCGAAATATGTATTGATAGCGTCGCGCATGTGCATGGCGGTACTGAAATCAGGATTGCGCAGCGTCAGGACGATCTGTTCCTGATTATTTTTCAACATGGTTGGCGCAGCCTTCTCGATGTGTGCGCCATTGGGGATGCGGGCGACGGTGGGGTGACCCTTGGTCTGGGTGGATCCGGCGCCGCTGGCAGCAAAGCCGCCTGCAGAAAGCGCACCCTGAGCGACTGCGTACACCTGACCGTTGCCGCCAAGCAGAGGGGAGAGCAACAGCGTTCCGCCGAACAGACTTTTGGCATCGCCGAGGCTGGAAACAGTCACGTCCATTTCCTGGCCTGGCCTGGCAAAGGGAGGCAGTTCCGCCGTGATCATAACCGCAGCAATATTCTTTGGCTTCAGGGTGGAGATGCTCGGGCGAACATTGATGCCGAAGCGTTCCAGCATGGCGGTAATACTATTGATGGTAAAAGGTGATGAGGTGGATGTGTCTCCGGTTGCATTGAGACCGACAACAAGGCCGTAGCCGACCAGAGCATTACTACGCACGCCCTCAATGTCAGCCAGATTCTTGATTCGCTCGGCCTGAGCCGTGCCTGCAAATAAGCCCGACAGCATGAAGACAGCAGCGCAACAGGCCATCATCTTGAGCAATGGTTGCCCGACGGATTGGATTGAGATTCTGGTTCGGAACATGCTGTCTCTCCTGTCAGCTTTTCCTGTGCGCGAGGTCATACGCATCAGAATGGCCATATCTGATCGAGTGTCTGGGCTGCCCAGCCCTCGTGCGCAACCGTGGCCAGTTCGCCTCCGCTGCCGTAACTCACACTTGCCTGCGCTACCTTGGAAGAAGTAATGGTGTTATCCGCCGTTACATCCACCGGACGGATGACACCGGTAAGCACCAAGGCCTGCGGCTGATGGTTGATGGTTACCTGCCTTCTGCCGACAACCTGCATGTTGCCATT
>CAZQTO010000047.1:0-15424 GCA_964596375.1 uncultured Zetaproteobacteria bacterium
ATGAGGTGCCGCCGAGCCGATAGGTGTGCGCCTTTGAGTTGGCTTCGCCAGCGCCGGTAATCGCCGGGCGGTAGGGCTGCTCCAGCACATCCGGCATATGCGCCGTGGTCGAGATATCCAGAATCGCCACCGGCAGACCATCAGTCGGCACGATATCCAGCACCGAGGAGACGAGCTCGCCGGTGCACCAGGCAATCGCACCCCCCGGCTCGAGATAAACCTCCACCTTCCACTTTTCGCGGAAAGCCCTGATGCGACGGATGAGCCGGTCAACATCGTAATCCTTGTGGGTTATCAGGTGCCCGCCACCGAAGTTGACCCATTTCAATGTGGGGATGTAGTCGGCGAATCGTTTCTCGAAGGCATCGATCAGGCGCAGCGAGGAGGCAGCCAGGTTCTCGCATAGCGCGTGCGCATGTAGCCCTTCGATGCCGCGCAGATCGGCGCCGGCCAGATGTTCGGGGCGCACGCCCAGGCGCGAACCGGAGAAGCAGGGGTTGTAGAGATCAGTTTCCACTTCATCAATGCCCGGATTGATACGGATGCCGCAGGAGATGCCCGCTGCCAGCGCCCTTGGGCCGAACTGCTGCCACTGGTTGACGGAGTTGAATACGATATGCCCGGCCAGGCGACAGACCTCGTCAAACTCATCTTCATGGAAGGCCGCCGAATAGATGTGATTCTCGCCTTTGAACTCCTCGGCGGAAAGCTTCAACTCGTACAGCGAACTGGCCGTGCAACCGGGCAGGTATTGCCGCACCAGTGGAAAGGCCGACCACATGGAAAAGCCCTTGAGCGCCAGGATGATTTTGCAGCCGGCTTCGCTCTGCACGCGCGCCAGCAGCTCGAGATTTTTCCTGAGCCTTGCCTCCTCCAGCACATAGGCCGGGGATGGGCAATTCGCTATCCAGTCAGGTGTGGGCATCCATCATCCTTTCGTACCGCGTTGGCTTTTGCACCTTTGCGGTGAAATGTTTTCTTCTTCTTTGCGTGCCCAAAGAAGAAGCAAGAAAAGGCACCCACGGGTAGCTGCGAATTCCCGGGCCGGTCACACGTCCTGCGGGCGCAAACCGGGAATGAAGCTCCCTTAATTTGCGCTGCTCCGCCGGACATGCGCCCGGTCCGGCACAGCTACAAGTGGGACCCGGAATCAAAACCGAACCGGACGGAGAAATACCTGCTCACAATGGAGGCGAGATGTTGTCGAGCGGTTTGTACTCGATGTCCTGCCAGGGCAGGCCGAAGCTGTTCAGGTCCGCCATGAAGGGGTCGGGGTCCAACTGTTCCATATTCCACACACCGGCTTGCATCCATGTGCCGGTGATCATCTGTTTGGCACCGATCATGGCCGGCACGCCTGTGGTGTAGGAAACGCCTTGCGCATAGGTCTCGGCAAAACATGCCTCATGGTCGCAGATATTATATATATAACGTGTGAACAGCTCTCCGCCATTCTTGCTGCCGGTAACGATGCAGCCGATGTTGGTTTTGCCCTTGGTGCGTGGACCGAGGCTTGCCGGATCGGGCAGCAGTGCCTTGAGGAACTGGATGGGCACAATCTCGCGACCCTTGAACATAATGGGTTCGATGGAATCCAGGCCGATATTGCGGAACACCTCAAGGTGTTTCAAATACGCATCGCCGAAGGTCATCCAGAAGCGCAGGCGCTTCACGCCCGGTAGATTGAGAGCCAGTGATTCCATTTCCTCGTGGTAGAGCAGATACATTTTCTTTTCGCCGACCTGCTCGAAATTGAACGCGCGCTTAAGCTGCATCGGCTTTGTTTCGATCCACTTGCCGTTTTCGAAATAGCGGCCGTTGGAGGTCACCTCGCGGATGTTGATCTCCGGATTGAAGTTGGTGGCGAAGGCATAGCCATGATCGCCGCCGTTGCAGTCGAGGATGTCGACGGTTTCAACATGATCGAAATGATGCTTCACAGCATGCGCGCAGAACACATTGGTCACACCCGGATCGAAGCCGGAGCCGAGCAGTGCCATCAGGCCGGCGTTTTTGAAACGCTCCTGATAAGCCCACTGCCAGCTGTATTCGAACTTGGCCTCATCCAGCGGCTCGTAATTGGCTGTATCCAGATAATGCACCCCGGTTTCAAGGCAGGCATCCATGATGGTCAGATCCTGATAGGGCAGGGCGACATTGATAAGCATGAACGGTTTGACCCTGCGGATCAGCGCCACCAGTTCCGGCACCTTGTCGGCATCCACGGCAGCGGTGGCAATCGTGCGCCCGGTTTTTTCCTTTACCTCGGAGGCAATCTGGTCGCATTTCGATTTGGTGCGGCTGGCCAGGGTGATGTTGTCGAACACGTCCTTCTGCTGGGCGCATTTATGGGCCACGACGCGGCCTACACCGCCGGCTCCGATAATCAGAATATCTGCCATCAATAAACCTCCTGAATAAGGCGAGTTTACTTCCCCCTGCATGTCACGTCATTGGGGAAAGTAATATGTCGGCTATACCCCGGCTGTTTCGCATGCTATAAACAACTCATGGATACGAAGAAAGACTGGAGGCATCAACTGCGCAAGGCAGGTGTCATGCTGCTACTGGTGCTGTTGGCGATATTCAGCCTGCAGAATCTCGGCATGGCTCGCATCGAGTTTCTTGTATGGAGTATCGAGGCACCCCGAGGGCTGATGTATGTCGTGCTTTTCCTGCTTGGTGTGCTTGGCGGGCTGCTGATCCGCCGGCGTGGCAGTACGAAGCGATCTGATACGGGTCTATAAGCCTCATGCTCTCCGGGTTCAGCTATATTGTTGCTTCTCCGGTTCAGAAGTAAGGTTCGACGATGTACTATGGCACTGAAACCCAACTAACCGACCCCCATTCCATCCGTCTGATCGGTGCGCCATTCGATGGCACCGTGTCATTCAGACCGGGAACCCGTTTTGGCCCTGCAGGCATTCGCGCCGCTGCCGATGGCCTGGAAAGCTATTCGCCGCTGATCGACGCCGATCTTGAATCCGTTTCCTATGCAGATGCAGGCGATCTTTTTCTACCCATGGGCAACACCGAAATCGCACTTGCCATGATTCGCGAGGCCGTGGAAGAGTGCCTGGACGATGGTGCGCTACCCTTTCTGCTGGGCGGCGAGCACCTGGTCAGTCTGCCGGCTATCCAGGCGGTACATGCCAAATATCCCGATCTGGTGGTGGTGCAACTCGATGCGCATGCCGACCAGCGTGAGGATTATCTTGGCATCAAGCTGTCGCATGCCTGCGTGATGCGCCGCGTGGCCGAATTCGCCGGTCAGGATCACATTCGCCAGATCGGCATCCGCTCGGGTACGAAAGAGGAATATAGCCTGATGCGCGAGCATGGCACCCTGACCACATTCCGCGAGGAAGACCTTGCAGTGCTTAAAGACTGGATCGGCGAGCGCCCGCTTTATCTGACGGTTGATCTGGATGTGTTCGATCCGGCTTATATGCCGGGCACCGGCACCCCTGAGCCGGGCGGCATTGACTGGTGGACCTTCCAGCGTTTTCTCAAATGGATGCAGGGCTGCAACATTGTCGGACTCGATGCTGTGGAGTTGGCCCCGCAACTGGATGCATCCGGCTGCTCCTCTGTGCTGGCCGCCAAGGTTGTACGCGAGATGCTTCTGGTGGCCGGCGTCAATCGGGATTGATGCGTTTACTGACTTTGAGTGAGGCAATGGAGATGTTTTATGCGTGAGGACATGCAACGGGTTTCAAAAATTGCCGGCATTTCGGCTGCTGTTCTGTTCGTGCTTGTGGCTGGCTTGGTGATGTATCTGAAAAGCCTCGATTTCAATGATTACAAACCGCAGATTCAGGAGGCGGTGCAACAGGCTACCGGGCGGGCTCTGATCATTGACGGGCGGATGAACCTGTCCATTTTTTCCATGCATCCGACGCTGGTGCTTGATGGTGTTCATCTGGCCAATATGCAGGGCGGAAGCCGACCCAATATGCTGGATGTAGAGCGCCTGGAGCTTGAGCTCAGCCTTTGGCCGTTGCTTTCCGGTGAGTTGTACGTCGAGCGACTGGTGTTGCTTCGCCCGGATATCCTGCTC
Organism: uncultured Zetaproteobacteria bacterium; assembly: GCA_964596375.1. Taxonomy (GTDB): domain Bacteria; phylum Pseudomonadota; class Zetaproteobacteria; order Mariprofundales; family Mariprofundaceae; genus UBA1543. The sequence continues at coordinate 4,061 of CAZQTO010000047.1, forward strand.
GAAAGACTGGCCGATGGCAGTGCCAACTGGATCTTCGACCAGATTGCCTCCGGGGCTACGCTGGACTCGCTTGTATCCGAGTCTGTTGCGCTCGACGCTTCCGCGCCGCTCAGCCTGCCGTTGGTGCATCATGTGCTGATCAGCCAAGCCATGGTGAGCTATCGCGACGCGATTAATGGGCAAACAGAGAGTCTGAGTATTCCAGAGCTTGAGGTGTGGCAGAAGGGTGAGGGGCTCGATGAGCCGCTGCACCTGCTTGCCAGTGGGGAATACAGAAATCTTCCACTGAAAATTCAGGGCACGCTCGGTTCGGTGCGTCTGCTGGCGGCCAATCAGCCGCTCGATGTAGCCCTGCATATTGCGATGGCAGGCGCTGAACTGCAGATAAAGGGTCGTGTGGCACGGCCGCTGGATGGCAGCGACATGGCGCTGGATGTCGATCTGAATGCACCGGATGTGTCAGCGCTGGCCAAACTGGCTGACGTGTCATTGGAGGCATTCCCCTTGCGTCTGAAGGCAATGCTGACTGACAGCGAGAATGGATATGATTTGTCGGGCCTGCAGATAAATCTCGGGGACAGCGATGTGACGGGTAAGGTTCAGATCGCCCTGATTCAGCCGAGGTCGCGCATCAATGCAGCGATTCAATCCAAGCATTTTTCTCTGGACGATATCCTGCCCAAAAGCCAGGAGGGCGATGCTGCCAAGGCATCAGCCGAGGATGAAAAAACCAGGACGTCGGGCAATAAGGCTAAGGCCAGGCGTGTGTTTTCTGCAGAGACGCTTGATGTGAAGGCACTGCAATCCGTGGATGCCGATATTGCCTACAAGGCTGATCTGTTCGTGATGTCCGGCATGCAGATGACGGATATGGATGTGGGCCTGCAACTTGCAGGCGGCGTGCTGAAGGTGACACCGCTTAAGGCAAAGCTTGGCGGTGGCTCAATCAATGGGAAGATGGCCCTGCGCGGTGACAGGTTGCCGGTTAGGCTGGATGTATCGCTGACCGGTCGGAAGATTGAGGCGAGTCGGCTGCTCGGGCAGATGGGTGCCAAGGGTGATGACGGCAAGCCGCTGATGGAAGGCGGCAGCGTGAATCTGGATGTGAGCTTCAAGGGTAGTGGCAAGTCTGTTGCCGCTATCATGGGCGGCAGTAATGGGCGCATCAAACTGCAAATGGGTGAGGCCAAGCTCAAAGGCAATGCGCTGAATATGGTGGGCGGCGATGTGGTGATGGGGCTAGTCGACAAGCTCAATCCTTTTGCCGAGAGCAAGGACTACACAACCCTGCAATGCGGCGTGGTGCATTTCCGCGTGGAGAACGGCAAGATGCTGACGGACGACGGCATCGCCATTGAAACCGATAGCATGAATATTCTCAGTGATGGGGAAATCAATCTGCAGGACGAAACCATCGATTTAAGCATCGGCACCGAGGCGCGCAGTGGCATTGGCATGAATGTTTCCAATATGGCGAATGTGGTGAGGCTCGGCGGCACCCTGGCCGAGCCAGGTATCCGCATGGATGTTGCTAAGAGCGGCAAGGCTATGGCGCGTGTGGCTGGAGCGTTTGCCACGGGTGGGCTTTCCCTGCTCGGTGAAGGCCTGTTCAATCGTGTCACTGCGGATAGCAGCCCATGTAAAACCGCACTTGAAATGCAGTGAGCCGGCCAGGTGATATTGCCGTAGCGCTGGTGCACCATCCGGTGCTCAATCGTTTGGGCGAGTCTTCGACCACGGCGATCACCTCGATGGATGTGCATGATTTCGCGCGAACCTGTGCTTTTTATGATGTGACGCCCGTGTATCTGGTGCATCCGGCCGAGGGCATGCATGCCATGGTGCATGATATCTGCGATTACTGGTTGAATGGCGCAGGCGCGAAGCGCAATCCAGGGCGGCGCGAGGTGCTGTCCCGGATTCGTGTGTTGCACAAGCTTGAGGAGGCGCAGGATGATGCGCCGTATAAACTCTGGTACACCTCGGCAGCGCCGCCGCAGAATGGGTTGCAGGATATCGAAACCCTGCATGCTGAGCCCGGGTCGCACCTGATCGTTTTCGGTACAGGTTCGGGGCTTGATGCATCGAAATTGCCACCTGCAAATGGATGGTTGCGGCCCATCAAAGGTATCGGTAAAGTGCGCCACCTTTCGGTACGAGCAGCGCTTGCCATCTATTTGGATCGCTGCCGCCGAAGTGATAGGTAGTTGGAGGCTTAAATGCGTGCATTGGACGATGTAACCAAAGATCAGATTCGTGACGATATCCCGGCATTCCGCGAGGGTGATACCGTTCGCGTCAATGTTCGCGTGGTTGATTTCAAGGATACCAAGAAGGGTGTGGAGCGCCGTGAGCGCCTGCAGGCCTATGAAGGTGTCGTGATTGCCCGTCATAACAAGGGTATTTCCAGCTCTTTCACCGTACGTAAGATTTCCGGTGGTATTGGCGTGGAGCGTGTTTTCCCGCTGCATTCACCGATGCTGGAAAGTATCAATGTGGTGCGTAATGGTCGCGTGCGTCGCGCCAAGCTGTACTACCTGCGCCAGCTGGCCGGTAAGGCTGCACGTATCCGCGAGCGTCGTATTCGCTAGTCTTGCGGCGTGCCCGTTGAGTATAAGTTTGCAAGGGGCCCGTATGGGCCCCTTGGTGTTTCAAGTTTTACCTTTGTCGTTTCAGCCTTTAATGTTTCAGTGCATATTGTTTCAAGCAGAGGAGAGATAAATGAGTGAGCGTTTCGATTTCTTTCATGCCGATCTGGCCGATACTGTTGTAGCCGAGGCGATTGCCGCCGAGCTGGGGCGTCAGCAGCACACGCTGGAATTGATTGCCAGCGAAAATATTGTGTCCAAGGCCGTGATGCAGGCGCAGGGCTCGGTGATGACCAATAAATATGCCGAGGGCTATCCTGGTCGCCGTTACTACGGTGGTTGCGAGCATGTCGACAAGGTTGAGGCTCTGGCGCAAGAGCGCGCTAAGGAAATTTTCGGCGTGAAGCATGCCAATGTGCAGCCGCATTCCGGTTCACAGGCTAATATGGCTGTGTATATGGCGGCGCTGAATACTGGCGACACCATCATGGGTATGGACCTGTCGCATGGCGGTCACCTGACCCACGGCTCGCCGGTTAATTTCTCCGGCCGACTCTACAAGGTGGTTGCTTATGGCGTGCGCGAATCCGATGAGCGCATCGATTACGATGTGATGCAGGAAATGGCCCTTGAGCACAGGCCGAAGATGATTATCGGCGGTGCATCTGCCTATGAGCGTGAAATTGATTTCGCCCGCATGCGTAAGATTGCCGACTCGATCGATGCCATCCTGTTTGTCGACATGGCGCATTACGCCGGCCTGATTGCTGCCGGTGCTTATCCGAGCCCGGTCGGGCATGCGCATGTGATCACCACGACCACGCACAAAACCCTGCGCGGACCGCGCGGCGGCATGATTCTGACCGACGACGACGAGTTGGCGAAGAAAATCAATTCGCGCATTTTCCCGGGCATTCAGGGCGGGCCGCTGATGCATGTGATCGCTGCCAAGGCTGTGGCCTTCGGCGAAGCGCTGGGTGCTCAGTTCAAGGCCGACCAGAAGCAGGTGGTGGTTAATGCGCGAGCGCTGGCCGAAACCCTGACCAACGGTGGTCTGCGCATTGTTTCCGGCGGTACCGATTGCCATATGTTCCGCGTGGACGTGCGTCCGCAGGGCATTACCGGCAAGGTTGCCGAAGAGGCGCTGGAGGCGTCGGGTATTACGGTGAACAAGAACACCATCCCGTTCGATCCGGAAAGCCCGTTTGTGACCAGCGGTGTGCGTATCGGCACCTCGGCGATTACCACGCGCGGCATGGGCGAAGCCGAAAACAGGCAGATCGGCGATATGATTCTTAAGGTGCTTGCAGCACCGGAAGATGCCGCAGTACATGCTGCCGTGGGTCGTGAAGTGCGCGCGCTGACTGATCGTTTTCCGATCTACGACTGAGTAGGAATCATTTTTCATGCATTGCCCTTTTTGCGGTAACGACGATACCCGGGTGATCGACTCGCGCGTTGCCGAAGATGGTGCGGCAGTGCGCCGTCGGCGCGAGTGCGAGGTGTGCGGCAAGCGTTTCTCAAGCTATGAGCGCGCCGAGTTGCGTCTGCCGATGGTGATCAAGAAAGAAGGCGCACGGCAAAGCTTCGATACCCAGAAGATACGCGGCGGTATGCAAAAGGCTCTGGAAAAACGCCCGGTGAGTGCTGATGCGCTTGAGCAGGGTGTGCAGGCCGTGGTGCGTGCTGTGCAGGAAAATGGCGATTCCGAGATTCCTGCCGGTGTGATCGGGGATTTTGTGATGGAGCAGTTGCGCCAACTCGACGGCGTGGCCTATATCCGTTTCGCTTCGGTTTATCGTGAATTTAAGGATGTGGATGAATTTGTGGCAGCTGTGAAGTCGGCCATGAAAGGTAAGGGAGATGCACCATGAGTGTGAACATTACAGTTTTGCCGGGTGACGGCATCGGTCAGGAGATTGTGCGTGAGGCGCTGAAGGTGCTCGATGTGCTTAATCGTGGCTATGGCCTGAAAGCCGAGTGGGAAGAGGCAGCCATCGGTGGCGATGCTTATGACAAAGCCGGTGATCCGTATCCCGAGGCGACACGCAAACTGGCGCATGCCAGTGATGCGGTGCTGCTTGGTGCCGTGGGTGGAGCAAAATGGGAAGGCTTGGCCAAGCCGCTGCGCCCTGAAGCCGGCCTGCTCGGCATTCGCGCCGATCTTGGGCTGTTTGCCAACTACCGTCCGGCCAAGGTGTACGATCAGTTGCTGGAGGCTTCAACGCTCAAGCCGGAAGTGGTGCAGGGCGTGGATATCCTGGTGGTGCGCGAACTTGTTTCCGGGGTGTACTTCGGTCAGCCACGCGGCATTGTGCAGGAAGGCGGGCAGCGTAAGGGCATCAACACCATGAGCTATACCGAATCCGAGGTGGAACGTATTGCACGCACCGCTTTTGCTGCAGCGCGTCTGCGTTCCAACAGGGTATGCAGTGTGGATAAGGCCAACGTGCTCGAAGTTTCCGAGCTGTGGCGTGAAACTGTGATCCGCATCAAAGAAAGTGAGTTCCCGGATATCGAGCTTACCCACATGTATGTCGACAACGCTGCCATGCAGCTGATTCGCAATCCCAAGCAGTTCGATGTGATGGTCACGGGGAACCTGTTCGGCGATATCCTGTCCGACGAGGCCTCCATGCTGACCGGCTCCATCGGCATGTTGCCGTCCGCCTCCATTGGCGAGAAATTTGCCATGTACGAACCGATCCATGGCTCCGCACCTGATATTGCCGGCCAGAACAAGGCCAATCCTCTGGCTACGATTCTTTCCGTTGCCATGATGTTGCGCTATTCGCTCGATCAGGCCGCTTTGGCCGATAAGGTGGAAGCAGCGGTTGAGGCAGTGCTGGACGATGGCTTGCGCACGCCCGATCTGGCTGGTGGCAGCAAGGCAGTCTCATGCTCAGGTATGGGCGATGCAGTATGTGAAAAATTACAGGTGATGGCGGGTTGATGATGAGCGAGTTTCTTGCCCATAAGGAAGCTTATAATGTTGCCGTGGTCGGTGCGACCGGTGCGGTCGGTCAGACCATGCTGGAGATTCTCGCCGAGCGTAATTTCCCGGTGGCCAATCTTGTGCCGCTAGCCTCCAGTCGCAGTGCCGGCTCGAAAATCGAGTTCAAGGGAAAGGAATATGTGGTGCAGGATCTGGAACAGTTTGATCCTGCAGGCCTTGATATTGCGCTGTTTTCGGCCGGAGGTGCCACCTCGCTTGAGCATGCACCGCGTTTTGCCGAAGCCGGCTGCTATGTGATCGACAACTCCAGTGCCTGGCGCATGCATGATGATGTGTGTCTGGTTGTACCGGAGGTCAATCCACATGCGCTGGAGATGGCCAAGGCGAATCACATCATCGCCAATCCGAATTGCTCGACCATCCAGATGGTGGTGGCATTGAAGCCGCTGCACGACGCTGTGCCTATCAAGCGCATTATCGTATCCACCTATCAGGCTGTGTCCGGCGCTGGAAGCCGAGCTATTCAGGAACTCGCGGAGCAGACCCGTAATCTGCTGGCAGGAATAGAGGCCGAGGTGAATGTCTTGCCCGCACGTATTGCCTTTAATGCAATTCCGCAAATCGATGTGTTCATGGACGATGGCTATACCAAGGAAGAGCGGAAGATGATCGATGAGACGCGCAAGATTATGGAGGCGGATATCGCTGTGACTGCCACCACGGTGCGCGTGCCGGTTTTTTACGCCCATTCGGAATCGGTTAATGTCACCTTTGAGGGGCCGATGAGTGCTGATCAGGCCCGTAACTTGCTTGCTGATGCAGAAGGCATTTGTGTGGTGGATGATCCGGGAACGGCTGATTATCCCATGCCGAGCGAGGCCGCAGGCACCGATCCGGTTTGGGTTGGGCGTATTCGCGAGGATCATTCTTGTGCGAATTCTTTGAGTTTATGGGTTGTTGCTGATAATATCCGTAAGGGTGCGGCTCTAAATGCCGTTCAAATAGCGGAAATACTGATTCGCGATTGATAGGCGCAGGTTGATATCGACTGTATGCTGAGCAGAGCGAACGGTTATAAGGGAGAACACCGTATGTTCGTTATTTTGCGGAATATGCTGCTGATACCTGTGTGCATGCTTGTCGCCACGGGGCAGGCAGGAGCAGTTGCACTCGGTAAGATTGAAGTGACCTCCCATCTGGGAGAGGTTTTTTTCGCAGAGGCTCCTCTGCAGCTTGATGCCGGTGAAAAGCTCTCTGACTTGTCTGTTGAACTGGCTACAGCCTCCGATTATCAGATTCTTGAAGTGTTCCGTGATACGGCCCTGAATCAACTCACTATTGAGATTAAAAACGATGAACGTGGAACGCGTGCGGTCATTGCCTCGACGCGGGCCATGGATACGCCTTATTTCAATCTGGTGCTCAAAATACGCCATGGCCATGCGACCAATTTCAAGAAATATCCGGTGTTCCTCGACCTGCCTGAGCAGGTGCGCCCGGTAGAGTCGACTGCGCCTGTTGCCGAATCTGACACAATGGACCTTGTTGAGCCGATGCAGGCAGGCCAGGACGAGTCTTCCATAGCGGTCGTGGAACCGGAGGTCGTACCTGTAGAGTCTGGTGAAGCAGCTCCCGCTGCATTCAAGCCCTACGAGAGCTGGGCGCGGACCAGTCGCTATGGTCCGATGGTGTATGGCGATACGGTTTCCACAGTGGCCGATCGGTTGGCCGTGGATAAGCGCTATACACGCAACCAGATCATGGTCGGGCTGTATAACAAGAACAAAGACAAGTTCCGTGAAAATAATATCAATCTGATCAATGCCGGCGCCTATCTTGATGTGCCGACTGCCAATGAGATTGCAGCTGTTGAGCGTGCTGAAGCCAAACGCATTATCAAGCAACACGAGCAGCAGTGGAAGGCCTTGAAGTCCAAGCCGGTTTATGCCGCTGAAGCTGAGGCACAGGACAACCGTTACCTTAATCGTGTGCGCGTAGGCCAGACCGCTTCCGGGGTGGCTGCAGCACCCGTGCAGGCTGAGCAGCCACAGGTTGAACAATCGCAGGCTGAGGAAGCTTCGCAGGAGAAGAGCCCGCAGCAGGGTGAAGCTGTGGCGAATGGTTCGACAAAGATGGTTAGTACACAGCTGCGTGCCTTGCAGGAGGAGAATCTTCAACTGAAGCAGGCCTTGCAGGAATCGGAAGCACGGATGGCAGCTGCACCGCCTGAGACGGCCGATGCAGCCAGTGCCGAGGAGCAGGTTAAGAAGCTTGAGTTGACGGTTGCCAGACTGCAAAAGCAGCTCACCCAAGTAAATGAGCAGTTGCAGGATGTGCGATCACAGGACTTGAATGCCCTGACCTACGCCCTTAGCGGCATGATTATATTGCTTATCGCCTTTGCCGGTTATCTGCTGTTCCTGTTACGGCGTGACCGTCCTCACCCAACCGTCAGGTCTTCCAGCCCGGCAGAAATTGCGCCTGCAACAGGTGCTATGCTTGATTCCGGACTTGATGCTGCCGGACTTGATGCAGAAGCTGACACCTTAACGTCGGATGCCGACGAAAGCGAAGAAGTGGACCGTGAGGCAATCATCGCCTCGCTGGATAACGAGTTGCAGGAAGATTCAGCTGCCGATGTTTCGACTGATGATGTTTCGCTTGATGACGAACAGCAGGGGAATAAGAAAGCTGTGCCGCAAGAAGGCATAGACTATCTGGCCGAGGCCGACGTTTATCTGCGCTATGGTATGGAAGATGAGGCATTGCAGCAGTTGAATATGGCCATTGAGCAAAGGCCGGATCATCTGGAGGCCCGTTGCAAGCTGGTCCAGCTTCTGCAATCGCGTCCTGATCAGGAAGCTGTAGAGGCAGCAATTGAGTCGGCGCGCAGCGCACTGAGTCCCGACGATTTGCAAGCCTTTGAGGACTCTTTGGCTCTTGCGCAGGGAGATGGTACCGATTCGATTGATACTGCGATTGATGATGCCGGAGAAACCGTTTCCTTTGAAGACGATGGGAAGAGTATGGACGCAACGTCAGGTCTGGATCTGGATCATCTGGATGACCAGTCAGAGACGGGCATCGATGCCGGCTCAGACGAGCAGGCAGAGAGCTCTGATGCCGGTGACGCCGAGGAAGAAGAGGCAGCGTCTGTAGCGGAAGAAACCGATGGCTTGGATTTCACCCTTAGTGATGCTGAGGGGGCGGATGACGTTGAGTCAGAGACACCTGCTTCGGATAGTGAGCAGACCTATGGTGACGAAGGACTTTCCTTTGACTCACCGGTTGAAAATGCAGAACCGGGTGATGAGGATGCCTCTGAAGCAGTGCTTGAGGCGGCCACAGACGCTGAATCGGCCACAGATGCTGAATCGGATATTGACGCTATTCTGGAACAATATGAGCCAGACACTGAGGCTGATATCGATTTTGAATCAGCAGCAAGTGATGTTTCTCCCTTGCAGGATGCGGAAGATGATGCCATTCCGGAAGCTGTGATTGATGCGCAGTCCGGAGACGACGAGGGCGCTATTGACGATATTCTCGGAGAGCTTTCCGGAGATGCGTCCGAGGACGCATCCAATGAAAATGAAAGCGGCGGCAACGATGAGGAAGAAGCGCCGCAGGATACGGCCATTGATGCGACTTCGTCAGATGCTGATTTGGAGCTTGATGAGATTCTTGGCGAGTTTGGCGACCAGGGCAGCAGTCCCGATGCGGATGCCGGGGAAGATGCATCCGATATTGCTGATATTGCCGATATGCCTGAAATGGACATCAGCGGTGAACTAGACGATCTGCTCGCTGAATGGGGTGATGATAACGCGGATTCCGCTTTGGATGCCGGGCCGGAAAATCTGGATGTGGATCGGGCCCGTAGTCTGTTGGCCGAAGGTTCGCTGGATGAGGCTGAGGCCGCACTGCAAACAGCACTTGAAGGTGACCGACGAGGCGATGCTTTGATTGGTCTGGCGGAAGTGGCGGCAAAGCGCGGCGATGAAAGCCGCAAGGCTGAATTGCTTGCAGAGGCCGAGGCTTTGCTCGACCCGAGCAATCAGGGTTGGTTCGATTCGGTTAAAAGCCCGCCATCCTGATTCCGGCCTTAAGTGGATTTAACTGAAACCAGCATTATGTTGTTGCTGTGAAATCTTCTGTTTTTTCAAATCTTGTTCTTGTCAGCAGGCAGGCCCATCCGCTTGGCCGATTGTGTTTTGCCTTGGGTTTGTTTGCAGCGGTGCTGCTGATGAACAGGGGCATTCCCGTCATGCTGGCTGCACTCGCTGGCAACATCCTCTTGCTCTATCTTGTATGCGCATCATGGCAGCCCTTATTGCGCGCAGCCAAGCTGCTGCTGTGGCTGCTGGTCCCGATTTTTCTATTGCACCTGCTGTTTACGCCGGGCCAGTTGCTATGGCCTGGAAGCGGGATCCCATTCACCAGAGAGGGGCTGCACGAAGGCCTCTGGCTTGCATTACGTCTGTGCGCCCTGTTCTATGCAGCCATGCTGCTGTCACGATCGCTACGTCGGGAAGAGTGGGCTTTCTATTGCCTGCGCTTGCCATATATCGGAGCTCATCTTCTGCCTTATATGAAATTATCTTCTCCGATCCGTACGCTGGTCAGTCGGTGCATGGCTGAAGCCAAGCAACAGTTGTATGAATCGGGAGGGCTGCGCAATGTATCGCGCGCACTTCAAGTCCTCACTACTTTGATCGTCAGCGTGTGGCAGGGAACGGCTATGGAAGCGAAATCAGTCTGGCAGGCCTGGGATGAAAGCGTTCCTGTGAGGCAAGTGCAGGGCGGGATTATATCCGCGTTTTTTCTCATGCTGGGCGGCCTGCTCATGCCGCTTGCGGTGCTGATGCTGTGATGGAAGAGGCAGCAAAGCAACGCATTGTCCTTGTGCTTGAGTACGATGGACGCGGCTTATGCGGCTGGCAGCGGCAGGACAATGGCCTGTCAGTGCAGCAGCATCTTGAGGAAGCGCTGGCAGTCATCGATGGCTTGCCGGTTTCCTGCGTCGCTGCCGGGCGTACCGATGCCGGTGTGCATGCCGAGGCAATGGCGGTGCATGTCGATGTGCAGCAGGCCCGTTTTGACCGCTCGCCATTGGCCTATCTGCATGGCGTGAATCAGGGCCTCCCGGAGCAGATCAGGGTGACAGGGGTGCGTGCGGTAGATGCCGATTTTCATGCCCGCTTTGATTGCCGCGAGCGGGCTTATCGCTATCAAATCTGGAACCGGGGGACCGCCCCTGCCATTGAGCGCTGGCGGCATTGGTGGATGCCCAGACAGCTTGATATTTCAGCTATGCAGCAGGCCGCCCTTCACCTTATGGGCAAGCATGATTTTTCATGCTTTCGTGCAAGCGGCTGTCAGGCATCCTCCCCGCTGCGCGAAGTCCGTGATCTGCGCATATCGCAGAACGGCCATTGCCTTTCGATCGAGGTGCGCGCCGATGCCTTTCTATACCACATGGTGCGCAATATGGTCGGCTCACTGGTACGCGTGGGGGTTGCTAAATGGAAGGTCGATTATATGGCGGAATTACTTGCCGGGCGCGACCGCCTGCTGGCCGGTGAAACAGCTCCGGCGCATGGCCTGTATTTTACCGATGCTGTGTATGACGATTTCAATTCGAAGGGTTTAATCGACTGACGTTTGCCCGGTAGGTTGCTTGCTGCCTCAGTCGGTAAGCACCGATACGGCGATACTGTCGGCCATGCCCAGGCCTTGCTCAGTAAGCTGAACCTGTTCGGGTGTGATGTGCAGATGTCCGCTTGCCTCCCATGGTCGCAGTGCCGCAGCGAACAATTC
>CAZQTO010000048.1:0-15245 GCA_964596375.1 uncultured Zetaproteobacteria bacterium
CCGCCCAGTTCAATCAGGCCACTGTCGGACATGTCCGGATACTGGCGGCCGACACGCTTGAAACGATTCAGGCAAACACTCTCGACGCCGTCCAGCGCCATCAGCTTCTGGAAAATATCGCCGGCATGTAAATCCTCACCGAAACGCAGGCGTCCGATCTCGAAAAAACCCTCCGGTCCTTTGCCCAGCGCCTGCTCAACGGCGCGCCGGATCTCGGACTGGAAATAGTCACCATCAATGACAATCGACAGCGACATGCTGATGCCGACCGGCTCGGCATCCTGCAACACAACCTCCTGGCCGATCATGCGCCAGGCATCGATATACCGCCGGAGTATCGTGCGGACAGTGGGCTGATGCTCCCAGTTGACTTCAGGCAGGGCGCTCTTCTGATGAAAAGCGTCTATCTGCTTTCGCAGCTTTTCAACCTTCTTTTCCTTGGCCGAATCCCCCTCTGCCTGCACTGAAAGGCTGATATCCAACGGGGCATTATCCCAGGCTATGGCGGCCACATTGATCACATCCCATGAGCCACCCCACTCCAGCCAGGAGGTGGCCCGGTTCACCAGCGGATGTTCCTCCAGACGGTTGATGTAATCATCCAGAGTGACCATGCGCCGCTGGGTACGGATATCCCGCGGCCCGGCCCGGCGAGCATGCTCCATCTCGGCAGGATTATTCAGCCAGAATTGTTCCAGTTTATCCGCCGCAGTCTTCGCATGCTCACCGGCCGGGTCATCCTCCAGCCCGGAAAGCTGCACGGCATCGTAGCCGATAAGTTCCAGCAACCGGCGCACGGACTTGGGCTGCCTTGCCGTTTCGAGAAACGCCTCGGCGGATACGCGATCCAGCGTATCGGAAAGCTGATCAAGCACGGCGGCAAGCACCTCGACGATGGCCACCTCGACATCCGCCGGAGTCCAGCGTGTCCGTTCCGGAAAGCGCGCTGCCAGCTCCTGCATCATGAAAAGCCGGAAGCCGTCGTAATCGCGTACCTTCCAGTCGAAATCGTCCCCGATTTCCAGCAGGGATCGTGGCAGTTTCACCTCACGCCGGCCGCAATCCGGGCATCCCCCCTCAAAGCGCAGTTCAACTTGCGCATTTTCAGCCATTGCCGCCTCCCAGCGTAAAGCTCTGCTCCTCTGTAAAGCCGATCGTGGCGAGCGTGTAACGGATCACGATCTTCAGCTCCTCCTCCTCCCCCTCCACAATCACCTCCAGGGTTTTGGGATCGACCTCACCCTGCAGGGCCTCGGCCAGCGAAGCGATCAAGCGCTTCTTCGTGATTTCCCACAAGGCCCTGGCATTGGGCTCAAAAATTAGGGCGCGTACCCCCGCGCCGAACTGGGGACGAAAGACTCGTTCTCCCGGTTGCGTGAACAGCACCTGCTCGATCTGGTCGCGCACATGCCGTGATCGATTCGCCAGCTGTCCTCCGCCCTTATTCACACGCAGTGGAAAAGCAAGATAAGGAGGATCTGTTAGGCGCCTGGCCATATCTTCCTCATGAGGTCAGCACCTTACTGGACAAGGTAGACATCTCGCCCTGCGGCACAGGCGGCCCGGAAGGCCCGACACCGGTTGGATGAATATGCGTCATGAACAGGCTGAGAAAACTCTGTCCCTTGATGATCGGTTCCCCACCCTCCCCGGCCAGCATCACCTGACTGCCGTTGACGACAATCTTTTGCCCCTTGAGGGTGATACCGGAGGATGCCATTTCGATCTTGTTACCGTTGCTGTCTTCGACGGTGGTGCCGGAAGAACTCATGGTCAGCGTGTTGCCGTTGGCATCCTGCAACACCGCCTCACCGGCATCGGCATCCAGAATCAGGGTTGCGCCCTTGGCATCCGTCAGAGCCACGGTGCCGTTCTTGTCGATTTCCAGCCAGGCGGCCTGCTTGTGCTCCAGCCGGATATACTCCTCGCCTTCTTTATCCTCGAACTCCAGATAATGGCCGGAAGGTGTTTTCAGTGCCCGCTTCGTAGGCGCCTCGCCATCCAGGACAACCGGCGCTTCGCCATCCTGCTGCCAGAAGGTGCCGGTCCAGATCGGGTTGGACAGTTCCCCCTCCTCGAACTCCACCCAGACCTGGGCACCTGGTTCCGGTACGGTGAACAACCCCTGGTCGGCCATACCGCCGAAAGGCAGGCAAGGCAACGCCCAGCCGGTGACCTCCTCTCCGAGTACGGAAGGCACGGTCAGGCACAGTCTGGCACGATGCTCGGGGTCTTCGTTGTCAAAAACGAAACCGCGGTATTTGCCGTAGTATTTGTTCTGCACTCTGGCGGCGAGCTGGTTAAGAAGTTCCTGCATCTGCCTCACCCTAAAGTATTGCCGACAGGGCACTGCCCACGCCGGACTCCAGATTGTCGCCATAGGCATTGCGCAAAAGGTTGAAGCTCTGGCGATAGCCGTCGTAATTGAACTTGTGGCTCACCGAATCCACGTAGTATATCCCAGCCAGCCAGTCGCCGACGCCGTCCACACCCACCGGCTCGCCGACACGCAGCACGTACCCGTACAAGGTGCCATCCAACTCGCCGTTGGCCTTGACCTTCATGGCAAGCTCGTTGGCCTTCTTCTGCGCCTTGCCTCTCAGCACCTGCTGATCGGCGCCGCCTTCCCGGCTCATCTGCCAGTTGAAATCATCAAGACCTGAGGAGGAGCTATCCGCCGCTTCCTTACCCATCGATGGCAGGTTGGAAGAGACCGGTTCCTCGGCTACGCCGCTGCCCGTGCCCTCGGCCATTTGCAGGGAAACGGTATCCGGCTGATGCCCGTCGGTCGCGGTAGAGAAACTCAGGCAGTTCGTATCCTTGCCCGCATAAACCATGATGGTTGCCTGCGCTTTGGCGTCGACCCGCCATGGCCCGAAATACACCCCGTCTGCGGAAAAGATCAGTTCGTAGCCGTTGGCCTCGGCACGTTTACGCAGAAAGGATATATCGGTGTCATCCTGATTGACGACGATGCCGCTCTGGCCATCCTTATTGTCCGCGTGCGGTTGCAGTCCGTGATGACCCAGGATTTCCGCGAGGATGACCGCATCACTGGTCGGCGCGTCTTTTCCCCACACCCTGCGGCGGTGCTCCCGGTCCATGGCAATGGAATCGTCCTGGCATTCGATCGAAACAGTGGCATTCCCGCCCTCAGGATATTCCGGCTTCACCTGCCGGATATAACCGCTGAAAACCTGCTCGGTGTAATCCCCGAATGCGGCCTCGATAATGATGCTTTCCCAATCCTTCAATATGCCGGCATCCTGCACCGACCAGAGGCCCTCCTCGTCACGCCGGCTTTCGAAATTCAGGGTCGCAGCGGCAGCCTCACTGCGGCCGACCTCCACCGTCACCTCGGTCAGAAACGGATACAGATCGGAAATCTCATGGCCGGACACCTTGATAATGCATTCGGCCGGTTCGCGAACCTTGTCGGTCAACATATCGAGCAGCATCGTTATTCCCTGCTGCGGGGGATAAGAATTACTTCCCCCTCCCGATCCGTGATCATCAGGTCGCCGGCATGCAGGATATCCGGATTCGCATCCAGAATGCGCCACCATAAACGATCATTGCTGTAGTAATGCCGCGCCAGCAGATCAAGGCGATCGCCGGATTTAACGACATGCTCGACCACGCCGGTGGCAACACCAATCGTGCGCGGTCGAACGCCGTCGAAATCGGATGGGTCATCGAAAACCCTGGCATCCTTGTAGCGCGACTTGTTGATAAACATCAGAACAGGCCCGCGATGGTCTGGCCGGTATTCATGGCAGCACCAACCACCTGACGAATTTTTTCGACTTCGTAGAATGGATTGTTGCCCTCGATCACCTGCATAGTAAGCGTCGCCTCGGCCCTGTACGGCACAAGAGATGGAAGATGCGCCTTTTCATCCAGTTGCACTGAGGTGAGAAAAATTGGTAGAACATGCGTGCCCCAGACAAGCAACAAAACCGAAGCGTGTTCGTCGCGTTGGAATGCCCTTCCCCCACTCTGACCCAGACTGGAAAGCATCTGCAGTCCGGCAGGCCCCTGAGTTTTAGGCTCCACCATGGAACGCAGGGTATCCAGTTCCGGTTCAATGCCAAAGGTAGTCGCAATGACATCCCCATCATTCATGCGATCTGTAGCATCGAGAAGAATTGTAATATCGAAACTCTCAGGCTCCACCGATACACCCTGAGCCACACGCGCCGTTTCGGTCGGCCAGGCAAAGTCATATCCACCACGCGTAGCCGGGGTATTGCCCGTGTTAATCGTGATGGTTCGTGTACGCGACAGGCTCTGGGGGTTGAACTCGAACGAGAGCACCAGCGGCGGAATCGCCAGCGCGTATTCGACCAGCAGGCCTCTGGTGACTTTCAGCATATATGTAACTCAATCATTGGATGTGCCCCCGATCTGTCGATGAATAGCCTGAGCAATCCTGTTTGCAGCCTGTCGATTGCTTTGCGTGGCGTGAATATTGATTTCTGGAACCTGTAAATTTGTAAATTTTCCATTTTTCTCGATCGGCATTGCCGCCAACTCCGATGCAACCAGCCGCGCAATCGAGCTGGCACGGTGTTCAAACCCGACAGGAAGGTGCAGGTTCAAGTGATCGATACTCAGCATTTCGCTTCATCCGGGAGGTGCTGGGCCAGCAGCCCCAAATCCAGCAGCGAAAGCTCGCGGCCGTCCTTGGCCAGCTCGCGCCAAACAGCTAAAGCGACATGCCGCAGACTGATTGGCCTCTCTTCGCCGGCAGCAAGATAAGCTGCATGCAGGGCCGCATTGCGAATATTGCCACCGGACAGGGCAACAGCCCGGCCGAGAAGGACAGGATCGACTTCATCCAGATGCGGCGCACGGGGCGGAAACAGAAGACGCCAAAGCTGTGCACGTGCAGCGGCATCGGGACGTGGAAACTCGACCACCATCTGGAAGCGGCGGGCAAAGGCTGGATCGAGGTGTTTGCGCAGATTGCTGGTCAGGATACAGGGTCCATAGTGGCTTTCGATGCGCGCCAGCAGATGGCTGACCCCCATATTGGCATAGCGGTCACGCGCCTCCTTTACCTCGCCGCGTTTGCCGAAAAGACTGTCCGCCTCATCGAACTGCAGCACAATCGGACGCCCGTATGCGGCATCAAACAGATTGTTGAGATTCTGCTCGGTTTCGCCGATGTATTTGCTGACCAGACGTCCAAGATCGACCCGGTACAATTGCCAGCCCAGTTCGTTGGCAATCACCGAGGCCGCAAAGGTTTTCCCCGTGCCCGAAGCGCCTGCGAAAAGCGCTATCGGCCCGCCGATCCGGGCACCACCCCATTCCCCGACAACAACATCGTGCTGCTTAATCCACAACAAATATTCATGCAACATCGCAATGCGGTCCGGCGGCAGAACGAGATCATCCCAGCCAGCCCTGAGGTCAACCGCAACAGAGCCGGGTGGAGGCGGCTGCAAGGCCGGTCGGCCCATCAGATACATGGCAATCCCCGGCTCCGGCTGCAAGACTTCAAAGGTACCGCCAGCACCGGCCGCACGAATCAGGCGCATCCGCCTCAGGGTTCCTCCACGTTCCAGGGCTTCGTAGAGATCACCGGCCTGGTGCGGCTCCAGAGTGGTCAGTTCCTGAATCAGGGCAGGCGTGGGATACTGCTTGTTGATGCCCGGTTGCAGTTCCTGATAAAGCCAACCTATTCTCGGTTCCATCTCGGATGCCGCCACACAGGCCAGAATGTCGAATTCCATCTGTGTGAGGCCATCAATGCCCATAGCAGCCCAAACCCCGGCAGGCTGCCGCAGATGCTGCACCTGCTCCTGCAGGAGCCGCAGACGATCCAGATGCTCCGCGTCCAGATTCTGTCCACGGCGCGATGTAAGCAGATAATGGCACAGCAACTCAATACGCTCCCACTCGGGATTGAGCAAGGTTACGTTCAGGTCTTTGACTACGGCTTCCATGCTTATGACTCGTACAAGGTCAGCAGCAGCAAATTACTACGGACTGTACGCGCAGGTTCTTCAGGAATTCGTTGGTAGGTTCGTTCTGCGTAAAGTGCTACTTGGCCGGGACGGCCCAGCACCTCCACCGACCCGTCCATGGGTTTTGACAGACTCATAAGCAAACTGGAGTCAATGGCATCAGGATCAATCATTGTGCTTTGAATTTTATTATCAGGAATCACATCTGCTGGGCCAATGGTCTTCCAGCCGGCCTCACTGGTCCAAACATTCCAGTAGAAACTGACCTTCGCACCGATTTCACCGGCTACCCACATCATTGGCTCAAAATTTTCCACCCCACTGTCAGAATCGCTTAGGTCAAAGCTCATGGTCTGAATACATTTACTTGCATACACAAAACAGATTACCGGTGCCCAATCTTCCAGAGTTGTATTTACGGCAACCTTGTTTACCACCGGGGTTTGAACGATATCCGAGTAATCAGTGCCGGCCAGCTTGGCCCTGGCCCGATCCATATTTCCGCTAGCCTGAAGTCCGGTTGCCGCCACCAAAGGTGCTTCAATAGACTTTGTACGAGGCAGCACGGGGGCCAGTGAAATCTCGTAGGAAACCGACGGACGGTAGGCAATGTCGCCCTGTGTGGACCATATCTGATTGATCGACTCCGTACTCAACGGCTCAAAAACAGCCTGAATGTGAAAGTCCACCATCTCGCCATGGTCATCAATCGCAATATATTGCACCGGCGTTTCGTGAAACACCCGCATAACTTCGCCCAACAGACGCAGGTCATTCTCACCGGCGCTGATATAATCCTCAGAGCCAGAAAATGGCGTTATCAAACAGTGCGTACGTAACAGCCATGTTTCACCGGGCAACACATCAGCATTGAATTCGAATGGCTCAAAACGGTAAAAAAACAGATTCAATTTATGCGTTTGAGTGGTTGCATCCATATCTTTCACATCATGTACAGCAGGGCTGCCAAGTGTCACCTGCTCAACATTATGTTCATGACCATCATGGTTTGTAGTATCTATCGACTCACGGTTTACCTCAGCCCGAACAAAGTCAGCGATTTTCCGGCAAACCTGCGATAGCGATGATGGAGACGGGGCAGCCATCGCTTATAACCTGCGCAGATATCGCCGGCTGGCGAAACCGGGCTGCGAATCATGGGAAGAAGTCGTCGGCTTGGATTCCGGGTGAGAAACGACAAACACATCCACCCGCCCGATATGAACGGACGGCGAGTTTTCTTCCTGCCTTGAAACGGACTGCTGTGATTCTCCCGAAAACCGGGGCTGTTCCGGCATGAAGGCAGGCGCTTCCTCCTGCACCGGACGAGTGATGACGCCCATGGAAACTGACTCCGGCGCAGAGAGACCTGATGTATCCAGCATTTCCTCACTGTCATCAACTGGCATCTGTGTCTCCTGCATAGCAGGCTGAACAGCAATATTCTCGCTCAAGGTGGCCTGACTGGGTGCGCTGACACCCTCAATAGCATGCTCACTGGCCACAGTCGACGAAGACCCTTCTGCCGTTTCCCGCGCCATTGGCCTAGTCGGTAGAATTGCCTGATCCGGTGATGTCTCACTTCGACTGGCAGTCCTGCCCTGAACCCTTACAGGGGTGGCAGCATTTGTTTCGGGCCAGTCCTCCGCATCATTCGGGGAGTGCTGGCGCGGCAAAGCGTCACGGATGCCGGAAAGCTGTGCCGGAGGTATCGGTGTATCCGCTGGCTGCACTTGAGCTTTCTGCCCATCTCCTGCCCGGGAATTTCCGGACGTTTTTTCCGTCCCGCCCTCTTTGACCGGTTGCGACGTCCTGCCGATACTTTCGATTTTATCTTCAGCAATGAGGTTCGCCCCACTCCGCTTCGGCTGATCTGGCTGCCGATGTTTCACAGGCGGTTTGGGACGGCCTGCGACTTCCGAGCCCGGGTTGTGACCAGAAGGGCCTGTGGCTGCAACATGCTCGGCTTTCGCTGTGGATGCGGAACCGCCAATGGATTCACTGCCAGCCAGCGTCACCTTCGTTTCTACCTTCCTGGAAGTTGCAGCAGATTCGACCTCCTGATGGACCCTCGTCTTTCTACTTCCCGGATCGGAAACCGGTATTGAATCCTGCTGTATAAACTCCGCTTCTTCTCGGATGTTCCTCCCCCCGACCATCTGGCCGACAGCATTGTTGGAAACAGGCGGCTTCGTCTTCCCATGGCCATGCCCACCGTGTGATAGCCCCGGTGGTCCGGCGCTATCATTGCCATGCCGGTGGCCTCCACTGCGTCGGGCATCCCGAATAATGCCGGTCAGATATCCCATCACAGACTCACTGCACGAGGCCTTCAGGCTGACGATGCAAGCCACGGGCTCTGTCGATTAGGGCAAGATATTGCTGCCGCCTGGAACGCGGCATATTTAGTATCTCTTCCTCTCCCCAGTGGTAGTACCAGGCAAGTGTATGAATATCTGTGTAGATATTCCCGATCTGGCTGCTGACAAAATCGCTGAGGTCTAATTCCATCACATTATCGGCACCACAGCCCGGACAGGACGCCTGGACCTGCATGGCAATCTCCGGGGCCACAGCTTCCATGGCGGCATCAATCAGCGCCATGTCCTTTGCACAGAAGGCAATACCTTCTTCGGGCGGTTTTTCCCCGTTTACGGTAATCAGGCAGCGGTTGAGCAACACGGCGGACGCCTGCTTTTCATTGGCGATGGATACGATTTCAGACTGGTCCGATCCGGCGGGCAGGCGGAACTCGCAACTGCCGGCTGCCGTATCCACCCTGACCAGAGGGTAACCCCTGCCAGCCGGCTTGACTGGCAGCTTCGACAGTTCGATAAAGAAATCGAACCCTACGCCGCATTGGGAACATTCGGCTGTCAGCCAGCGTGCATCCCGTCCCAGGAAAGCCACCAGTTGCCGCATGAGGAATTGCCTGTCCCCGACGCACAGATTGGAAACCTGCTCAGGGCTTACAACCCTGCTGCCGATATGGGCGATGGCACTGCTTAGTACGCCGGTTACCATTTGCGGATGAACCATGTTCGACCGTACGGAATCGGCCATTGCAAGCTCGACAGCACCAGTCAGCAGCCTGAAGGCAAAGTCCTTGTGAACGCCCTGCGAGTCGGCCATTCCTCCGGGAAGAAGCATTTCCATGCTATCTCTCCCGGTTCATCAGCTTTCGCTAGGCTCGCTTACTGCCGTGTCACGCTCCCAACCTTCATGCTCAAGCTTGAGCGTCTGGATACCGACCGCATTCATGCTGCCGGCATCGAAATCCGGAAGCGCCTGATACTCGGAAACCCATGCTCGTTTGACATGATAGCTGATGGCTACAGTGCCCTGCAGATTCAGGACATTAATCACGATATCCTTGCGGAAATTCTTCAGGGACATACCCCCATCACCATCGATGTTATTGACGAGATTAGCCCAAGTCTCGAAAACCGGATCGTGTGTCAGGCCCTGTTCGAGCGTGATCGCCTCGTATTTGGTTCCACCCGGAAGCTTGCGTTCATGTGACGGGTCGCCTGCCGTGCGCCATGCCACGGATTCCGTCGTTTTTTTCAAGGCGCCCATCTTTTTCAGCCCGGCCACAGGCTGACCATCAATCAGTATTTGAAACTTGAATGTACGGTATGGATCGTGCCTGTGTGCATTAACCGGAAATAGTGGTGCTGCCATAATATTCCTCCCTTATTCCTGACCGACTTTCTGCTGGATACGGACGATGACGAACTCGGCCGGTTTCAGCGGCGCGAATCCAACGATGACGATCACCTGGCCGGCGTCGATATCACCCTGGGTCATCGTGTCACCCTTGCCGCAGCGCACGAAATAGGCGTCCGACGCTTTTTCGCCCTGGAAGGCACCAGCTCGAAACAAACCATTCAAGAAGTTGCCGATATTGGCCCTGAGTGCCGACCACAAACGATGGTCATTCGGTTCAAACACAGCCCACTGGATACCATCGTAAATGCTCTGCTCGATCATAATGGCTGTGCGCCGAACCGGCACATATCGCCATTCAGGAACTGCCTTGGTCGCACGGGTTCTTGCCCCCCAAACAACCGGACCTGCTCCAGGCATCTTCCGCAGACAGTTAATACCGTACGGATTCAGCTGGTCCTGTTCCCCATTTTCCACAATATATTCAAGACCCGACACACCAAGCAAACCTGTTCCCATGCCAGCGGGCGCCTTCCACACACCACGCTTGCCGTCGATCTTGGACCACATGCCGGCGGCAAAAGAAGATGGAGCAATGGTCAATGTTTTTGCAGCAGTCGCATTTAAATCGGGATGATAAAGGGGATTGGAAATCTTGACCCATGGATAATAGACAACGCCATAGGTGGACGACGTAAAGTTGATCTCCGTTACTGTCTTGGCCTGATCCAGTTCATAGCCCTGAGGTGGATCAACAATCACCATGCGACTCTTGGTTGCTTCGCAGTGAGAAACAGCCTCACTGATGATGTCGTTACCTGTTCCATCTTTGGACATCGACTCTCCGGGCAGCAGGATAATGCTAATGTCACGAACCTTTACGAGCTTGGCAAAGCACTCCTGATAGTCACTCTTACCGGGTTTGGCGCCATCATCACCATCGGTAAGCGCTTCATGGCTTGCCATGGTCTTTGGAACCACATCCTCAGTGCCATGGGTTTCGGCGCCGCCGGCAACCGTTCCAAGCTTTAATAAAGTGGCCAATTCCCCCGGAAAAATCATAACCGATGATGAAGAACCCTTGCTTCCAGATGTCAGTGTCAGTTTGCTTCCGGCAAAGGTACAAGCAAAGCTCGAATAGGCAGATTGCGCGCCCAAGGCATTAACCTGCTTTGTGATTTCATCTTTAACCTTCGTGCTTGTTGAATAGCTTCCGCCTGCAGGCTCCCCCAATGTAATCGTCTTGACGCCCAAACCATCAATATTCAACGCCAAGGTCATGTCTTTCTTGACTTCAGTCCATGTAATCCCGGCCAAGTCACCGCTCACACTGGCACCATTTTTATAATATGTGTCGGGATTGCTTTTCAGCTCAGACGCAAGTTCGACCTTAACAAGCTTGGAACTGGAGTTGATAACTGTCAGCACATAGCTGGAATCTTTTTCATTCATATTGAGGTCGTCAAAAACCTCTTCGGCCGAAAAGGCACCGTCTTCTACATAGCCCACCTCCAGCTTGAAATGCTGAGCATCCTTATTGGTCGCTTTGACATATATCTCTTCGCCCCAGTCACCGGCACTGGACGCGGAGATATTAAGAACGTTGATCGCCGCAGCAGCTCCCCCGGCTTTGCCAAGAATTTTTCCTGCAGGCAAAGAGGCGGCCTTCGCATTTGAAGTTAGCCGGGCGATGTAGGCATCCCTGCCACCATTCAAGTAAAAAGCCGAAACTGCCAGACCCATGGCATCCGATTCCGAACTTACTCCTCCGAATGTATCCACGTAGTCATCCCATTTATGGATTAATTCCGGCTCTCCTATTGGGCCTTTGGTACCATAGCCGAGAAAAGCGGCAATTGATGTGGAAGCCCCTTCAATCGGCTTGGAGCCGCTGGGAATTTCTTCGACATAAACTCCTGGATGTAAATAGCTTGGCATAATTCCCCCTCCTGAATTGACGTTTAACCCTGATCGAAAACCATCCGCATGAGTATCGGTACATCTACCAGCTGAAAATTAGCAGACTGAATTCAAGACCTTTTTGCATCATCCCGGTATCCCATGGATATGGGACAAATTACCTATATCTGTATCAATCCCAGATGGCTGGCTTCGAAAATAGCCTCGGCCCGCGAATGAACATTGAGTTTTCTGTAGATGCGTTTGGCATACGTCTGAATGGTCGCCAGCTTGCAGTTGAGCAGATCACCTGCTTCGGAATAACTGTATCCTCTGGCGAATATATTCAACACTTCCCGCTCTTTTTCGGAAAGGCTGCGCATGGAGGACGGCGTGCTTTGCTTGTGAGTATTTTCAGGAGAACCAGGTAAATGGAATTTCAGAAGTGCCATGTCCCGGGCCAGCGAGGCATGCATATCCTCCAGCACTTCATAAAGTGATTGCAACTGTTCAGCCTGAGCACACTCTCCACGCGACTGTTGCAGCACCAAAGGATGCACTTCGCGCCTGTATTGCAGCATATGCGCCTGTACCTTTTCGAGTGTCACTGAGTTTAGTAAGCGCTGTTCCATCAGCATTCCCTCCCCACAAGGTCAACACGATAAGCGTAAGCTTATTTTCCAGCAAGTGCAAAAATGACATCTCCGGATTCCGGAAAAGATGCTTATTTTGTCTGGGGATTATGACATCGTTATAGTCTGATATTTCGAACACGGCATTGCCATTGAATATGCGTTACGGCTAAAGTAGCAAGCAAACATTGGCTGCTTCGGTTCGACAAGCGCCGTACGGGGAGATTTAAACTGAAAGAACAACATAGAGAACAGCGGGACGACCCGGAAGAAAGCGCTTTCAGGAAGAAAATGCGTCATTTCCTGCACATGGATGTTGCCGATCTGGCCAGCGTGCCCGGCATCAAGCGCCTGCTGATCCAGCTGTTGCGTTTCATCTACCGCCTGATTCGCCGCTTCGTCGCCGATCAGTGTATCCAGCGCGCCTCCGCCCTTGCCTACGCCTCGCTGCTGGCCATTGTGCCGCTGGTGGCCCTGGGCATGTCTGTTTTCACCAGCTTCAGCGCCTTCGATGCTGTCGCCAGCAAGATTCGCGACATGCTGCTCACCAATCTGCTGCCCACCAGTCAGGATGTGGTGCAAAGCTATCTGGGCAGCGTCGCCGACAAAGCCACCGCCCTGTCCATCTTCGGCATCATTGGCCTTCTGGTGACATCCACTGCCCTGCTCAACACGGTTGAGGAGGCATTCAACCATGTCTGGCGCATCACGCGTGCACGCCCGCTCATGTCCAAGTTCATGGCCTTCTGGGCCACCCTGACGCTGGCACCCATCATGATCGGCGCCTCCATCACCATCACCTCCTATTTCACCGCACTGCCCCTTATCGACAAGGTCAGCGCCGGCGCCGTACTGCTCGACAAGGTCCCCTTCATGCTTCCATGGATCATGTCGTCGCTGGCACTGGCCACGCTGTACACCGTGCTGCCCAACACCCGGGTTCCGTTCCGTTTTGCCATTGTCGGCGGGCTGGCAGCCGGCGCTTTGTTCGAACTGACCAAGATCGGATTCGCCTTTTACGTCACCAATCTGGCCAACTACGAAGGACTTTATGGCGCACTCGGTACCCTGCCTGTGTTCCTGATCTGGCTGTATCTGGCCTGGGTGGTGGTGCTGATCGGCTCGGAGATCGTCTTCTGCCTGCAGCATCCGGAGCAATCCACCCGCCAGCATTCCGTCTACGCCGATCATGGCATCCGCAAATTCTTTTCGCATCTTATTTTGATACGCGCAGCTCAAGCCATGCAACGCGGCGACACCCTGCGCATGGTGGATCTGACCGTGGAAACAGAGGTGCCGGATAACATCCTGCAGGAATGGCTGGATCAGTTGTGCGCCTGCGGCCTGTTGCACCAAATTCAGACTGCCGACATCGAGCGCTGGAGCCTGGCTCGCGACCCGGATTCACTGTTTCTTGCCGACATTCACAAAGCCCTGGCCGAACAATCCATGCGTGTGCCTGAGGAATGGAACGATACAGCCATTGGCAAAACACTTGCCGGCCTGTATTTCAGGCTGGAGCGCGAGCGCAATGCCACGCTGGGCGAGGTGTCGGTTCGCCAATTGATGCAGGGTCAAAGAGAAAACGGTGGTGTCTGAGCCGACCCGCCTGCTGATTGCAGGCTCAGAACACGATGCCGACATGCTGTATATCTCCGGCCTGTTCGTACCCGACCCCTTTATCGTCATCGGCATCAATGGCGCATGGCACGGCCTGCTTTCTCCGCTGGAGGTAGACCGGGCGCGCAAGAGTTCGCGTCTTGACCATATCCACCTCGACACGCCCTGGCGCGAAAAAGCAGGAACGCTGGAATTTGGCAACAGCCTGGCCGGCATCGCGGCCGCTTTCCTGCACGAACACGGCATTCGCTCTATCCAGGTGCCGGGGTCATTCCCCCTGCAGTTTGCGGATCAGTTACGCACCTGGGGCTTTGAGCTTCAGGCCGCCGAGGGCACGCTGTTCCCCCAGCGCGCCATCAAGAGCGCAAGCGAAATCACCCAACTGGCCAAAGCGGAACGCCTGACCCGGCAGGCCATGGCTGCCGCCGAGTCGTTTCTGGGCGAATCAAGCATCGGCAACGACGGTATCCTTCGTCATACCCATGTTTCAGGCCGTGTGAAATCCGCACATCTGCGCGCGGTGATCGAAACCTTTCTGATTTCCAAAGGCGCAGTTCCCTCGCATACCATAGTCGCCTGCGGTCGCCAGGCTGCCGACCCGCATCAGATCGGCAGCGGGTTTCTCAAAGCGCACCAACCCATCATTGTCGATATCTTTCCGCGTCTGGTGGCCTCCGGCTACTGGGGTGATATGACGCGCACCTTTGTGAAGGGGCGTGCATCAATTGAGTTGCGCAAACTTTATCAAACCGTGCGCAAAGGACAGGACATCGGCCTGTCCATGGTGTGCGACGGCGCCAGCGGCCTGAACATCCATCAGGCGATTCAGGAACATTTCTCGAAGCAGGGTTTTTTCACCGGAACCCGCCGCGGCAGACAGGTCGGCTTCTTCCACGGCACCGGCCACGGCGTGGGCCTTGATGTGCATGAATCGCCACGCATCTCGGTGCGTGACGATATTCTGAAGTCAGGCCATGTGGTCACCGTCGAACCGGGCCTGTACTACCCCGATATCGGCGGCGTGCGTCTGGAAGACATGGTGGTGGTGCGAAAAGATGGATGCGACAACCTGACAAGATTCCGTAGAAAACTCGAAATCAGCTAACCCCCACTAAGTAAACACAGGCTTATGGATAAGGAATGCCCGCTTTGGCAGCAGCTTCCATGGCCTTCTGCTCGGCTTGCGCAGCTGAAATCGCTGCTTTTTCATCACTTTTAGCCGCTGATATCAATGCTTTCCCTTCCTTTTCTGCTGCCGCAATCAGAGCTTTCCCGTCATTCTTGGATAGGCTCTTGGCATCCTTCTCTGCCTGCTTGATCAGGGCTTCACTGTCCGCCTCCGCCTGTTTAACAAGTGCCTTCTGGGTTTTCGCCACACCAGACACGAGGGCCTTCCCGGCGGCCTTGGCCTCGCTAACGGTCATGATTGCAGACGTTGACGTTGACGTGG
>CAZQTO010000049.1:0-5166 GCA_964596375.1 uncultured Zetaproteobacteria bacterium
GGCGAGGTGGCCGAACAGGCCGTGCAGGTGCATGTGAACATGCTGCCGGTGTATGTGCACTTTGCCCTGGCCCTGGCGCTGGGCCTGGCGATTCCAGGCTTTCTCGCCGGCTGGTACGAGCAGGCTGCGGCGCTGATTGTCTCGGGCGCAGTATCCGGGGGCGGCGCATGAGATTCGTCGTCAATACGTGGTTCGCCGAAAGGCTTGCCGATGCCAGCATTCACAGCCGTTTTATGGAAGATCACCATCCGGTGCATATGCCGTGCCTGGAAATCCGGCGGTTGGATTGGGCGCAGGCGGCAGAGCTTGCCCGGCGCATGGAGATGCGACTGGTTGCTGTGTGGGCTGCCGAGGCCGGCCTGCACGATGCATCGCCAACTGGTGATCTTCCCCTGTATGCCTACATGGCCTTCGCCCATCCGGAACACCGGCATGCGCTGCTGCGCACCGAACTGAACGCCGATGATCCTGCGGTGCACTCCATCAGCAACCATTACATCGCCGCCTGCCGCATGGAACGCAGCATGCAGGACATGTTCGGCATCAAACTCCTCTCTATTCCAGACCCTCGCCCGTGGATCAAACACGAGCACTGGCCACCTGAGTCCTTTCCGCTACGGCAGAACTTCGCTGCCGATGAAGCGATGCCAACCGACCCGGAGCGGCTAACCATCGACTATCCCTATGTGCAAAGTGCCAGTCCCGGCGTGTATGAGATTCCGGTCGGCCCGGTGCATGCCGGCATCATCGAGCCGGGGCATTTCCGTTTCCTGGCTGTCGGCGAGCAGGTGCTGAATATGGAGGCACGGCTGGGCTATGTGCACAAGGGCATCGAACGCGCCATGCAGGGGCGAACGGCGGGTGATGGCGTGAAGCTGGCCGGGCGGGTGTCGGGCGATAGTACCGTGGCGCATGCCTGGGCCTTCTCTCAGGCCTGCGAATACGCCGCACAAGAACCGCCGCCAATGCGTGCCAGCTTCATCCGCGGCGTACTCTGCGAACGCGAGCGCATGGCCAATCATATCGGCGATATCGGCGCAGTTTGCAACGATGCCGCCTTCATCTTCATGCATGCCCAGATGCAAAGGCTGCGCGAAGACATGGCACGGCTGCACGCAGCCATCTTCGGGCATCGCCTGCTGATGAATCTGGTGATCCCCGGTGGGGTGAACTGCAATATTGATGCGGCGGATAAGGATGCACTGCTTACCCAGACGCAGCAGATTGCCGCCGAGGTGGAAAACCTGCGCGCCATCTATGCCGACCACCCTTCCATCCAGGAGCGCGTCATCGGTTCCGGGGTGGTCAGTGTTCAGGATGCACTCGACATCGGCCTGCTGGGCTATGCCGGGCGCGCCTCGGGCAACTACCCGGACGAACGAATCGAGGAGGCCTACCCCCCGTATGACGGCCTGCAAATCAATGTTGCCAAGGGACGCATGGGTGATGTCGCCACGCGTGTGTGGGTACGATTCGAGGAGATTGCTGATTCGGCACGTCTGATTACCCAGTTACTGGAAACGCTGCCGGATGGTGATTTCACCGCTGCATGGAATGCCCCGGAAGCCGGGCTCTCGGGATTCGCCGCCATCGAAGGTTGGCGCGGCGAGGTTGCCGCATGGGTGAGATTCGGCGAGGGCGGCTGCATCGACCGCTACTTTGTGCGCGATCCCTCGACCATCAACTGGCTGGGGCTGGAGCTGGCCGTGCGCGATGTGCCGGTGCCGGATTTCCCGCTGAACAACAAATCCTTCAACTGCTCGTATTCGGGCAACGACCTGTAATGCTGGGCATTCTAAGAAGTATTTTCCGCACCGGATGCAAAGCCGAGCCGCTTGCCGAAAGCAAACAACTTGAAGCCTCCGACCCGCGACTTGCGGCAGCCATCCGCAAGCGCTTCAATGGTTCGCTGGCCATCCGACAGGTGGATGCAGGCTCGTGCAACGGCTGCGAACTGGAGATTCATGCCAGCAACAACTGCTACTACGATCTGGAACGCTTCGGCTGCCACTTCGTGGCCAGCCCGCGCCATGCCGACATGCTGCTGGTCACGGGCCCGGTGACCCGCAATATGGTAACCGCCCTGAAGATGACCTATGACGCCATGCCCGCCCCCAAGCTGGTGGTCGCCGTGGGCGACTGCGCAGCGAATTGCGGGGTGTTCGGGCGCGACAACTACGCCATTGCCGGGTCCGTGTCCGACATCATCCCGGTGGATGTCATGGTCCACGGTTGCCCGCCTACACCTGCCGATATCATTCAAGGCATCCTGAAAAGCATCGAATAGCTTTTTATCCGGAGTTATCCAAGCCGGGTCACATTACCTTGTAACAGACTCCTGATGATCGAGCAGTAAACGTATCTTCCGGGCCAGATCTTCAACGCGATAGGGCTTGGCGAGTGCCACTTCGCCATTTGCATCCAAGGTTCCCTTCAATGTTTCATCCACATCGTAACCGCTTACAAACACCACCTTCATGGACGGGTAGATTTCCCTGATGCGCCGCATCGCCTCCACACCACCCAAGCCCGGCATGACCAGATCCATGACCGTGAGGACGATCCAATCATGCTTCTTTACCTGTTCAATCGCCTCGAAACCATCCATGGCGAGCAGCACGTTGAAGCCCAGGCTTTCCAGAACCTGCTGGCTCGTGTCCAGGAGCTGCCTGTCGTCATCAACCAACAATATGGTTTCACCATGACCATAAATCGGATTCTGGGCAGGCTGTGAGAGCGTTCTGCTCGGCATCTCTTTCAATAGCGGGAGATAGCTTCTGAATTCAGTGCCCGATCCTTCAGTGCTATCAACCTCAATAGCGCCATGATGTGTTTGTACAGCGCCATAAACCATGGATAAACCAAGCCCCGTTCCCTTGCCAACCTCCTTGCTGGTGTAAAACGGTTCGAATATCCGGGGTTTCTTGTCAGCGTCAAACCCGCTTCCGTTGTCACGGACACTGAGGCAGACAAAAGCCCCGCGCTTCAACCCGGGGTGACGGGCCAGCCAGTCTTTACCGGCATTAAATCGCCGCATGCGAATAAGAATATGCGGATGTTCCGTTTCCTCGACAGCGTCTCGGGCATTGTTGATAAGATTTACCAGAAGATGCTGCAACAAACTGGTATCGCCATTGACATCAAACGCATCCTTTCCATCGTCTATTTCCAGAGCAATGGAAGCAGGAATCGAAGGCCCGATAAACCTGATGGTCTCCTCGACCGTTGCATTCAGGCTTACCGGTGCCATCTTGACCATGTCTTTACGGGCAAAGGTCAGCATATGCTGAATCATTTCTGCCGCACGGAAAGAAATCCTTTCAATCGTATTCAATCGGTCGATGGCTTCCGGGCAGTCTTTCACATTACCCTTTGCCAGAAAGACACTTCCGGTAATACCGGCAAGCATATTGTTGAATTCATGTGCCACCCCGCCAACCAGCGTTCCTATGGCTTCCATTTTCTGCGCCTGAAGAAACTGCGCTTCCATCAAATGGTGCTTTTCCATAGCAACAAAGTGTTTTCGACGGTGATAATCCAACAAGGTCGATGCCAGGACACCAAAAATTCCGGCGGCAAGCAGAAAGAAAATCTGCCCTGTCAGCGCCTGAAGCGGAGGGCTGGTCAGGTTGATATAAATGATAAATTCAATGAGGAAAAAAGCCATGACCCAAAAGGACTCTCGAATATTCAATCCGGATACAAGCCAGACCCAGATCACCATCAAATAGCCCTCACCCAAATATATCGGGTCACCGGTCATTTCGATAACAACCAGATGGCACGTCCAGGCAACCATCACGCCGACCGTCACCATGACTTTATGGTATTGAAGTCTCCGGAAATACATGAAGGACAGAACCAAAGACAGAAGAAACACACTCTCGATCAAGTGGATAGTAGAAACCGCAGAATCCGATGAGGTGGAAAGGATGTATGAATCCAGAAAACTAATCACCAGATACAATATGGCCGGTGCCAACAGTCCCAGGCGCATCTGGCTACGAAGGTTGCCCTCAAGGGAGGTCTGATATCGCTCTTCCTGAGAAGGATCTTCAAACCTGAACCGATGGAACTTCATTTCACCTTCCCTATCCATAAAATTACGCGCCACTGTAGGTGGTCATGCAGGTTCGCGCCAGTGTGCTGCAAGTATCGGGGCTGGTCGAATCAATCCTAGGCGAACAAGCCTTCAATCTCCGGATACCGTTTGACGTCTTGGCGCATTATGCTTCGGGGCTTATTCAACAAGCACAGCACAAACATGTCAGCAAACCAAGAGAGTTGTAATGGGAAGAGCATACGAAGTACGCAAGGCATCGATGGGAAAAACGGCGGATGCCAAGACCAAGGTTTATTCCAGATACGGCAGGGAAATCTATGTGGCGGCCAAGAGCGGCGGGGTGGATCCGGGCGCCAACCTGAGCCTGCGCCGGCTGATGGAAAAGGCGCGCAAGGATCAGGTCCCGGCGCATGTGATCGAGCGGGCGCTGGACAAGGCCAAGGGGGCAGGCGGCGAGGATTACAGCCCGGCGCGCTACGAGGGGTTTGGCCCCGGTGGCTGCATGGTGATCGTCGATTGTCTGACCGACAACAGCGCGCGCACCTTTGCCGATGTACGTCTGTGTTTCAACAAGAACGGTGCGAAGATCGGGGCACCGGGAGCCGTGGCCCACATGTTCGATCATCTGGCCATCTTCCGTTTCAAGGGTGACGATGACGAGCCTGTGCTTGAGGCGTTGATGGAGGCGGATATCGATGTCACTGATGTCGAGTGCGAGGATGGTACGATCACGGTCTTTGCACCCGACAGCGAATTCGACCGAGTGCGCACCGCTTTGAGCGAGGCCATGCCGGGCATCTCCTTCGATGTGGATGATATTTCATGGGTGCCGCAAAACACCTCACCGATCAGTAGCGAAGATGCGGCCATGCTTGAGAAACTCATCGCTGCGCTCGACGACTGCGACGATGTGCAGCAGGTCTATCACAACGCCGAGTTGCCCGCTTAAAGGGCGGTAATCTATAAACCCGAAGAGCGGGCTTTCCCGCTTATATTTTCCAGAACGTTCGGGTGAACAGCACGAGAACGGTCATGATCTCCAGACGACCAAGCAACATGCCGGCGGACAACAGCCACTTGGCCATATCGGACAGTGAGGAGAA
>CAZQTO010000049.1:5176-14966 GCA_964596375.1 uncultured Zetaproteobacteria bacterium
CAACCACATTACCGAGCCCCGGGCCGACGTTGGTGACCGCTGTAACCGAGGCGCTGAAGCTGGTCAGGAAATTGAGGCCTGTCAGCGACAGGAAGAAAGTCAGTACAGCGATGGTAAAGGCAAAATAGAAGGTGAAGGCGACAATCGAGCGGATGATGTCGTCACCCACCTCTCGACCATTGTATTTCGTCAGGAATACGGCGTGCGGATGGCGCATCAGATGCAACTGATTGCGCAACAGGATGAAAGCAATCTGGAAACGAAACACCTTGATGGCACCTGCCGTGGAACCGGAGCAGCCGCCGACAAACATCAGATAGAAGAAGACCACCACCGCATAGGAGCCCCACAGGGTATAATCTTCCGACACATAACCCGTCGTGGTGATGATGGAAACAATATTGAACGTGGCATGGGTCATCGCATCGAAGAAGGATAGATTGCTGTGCAGCACCCGCTCAGTGCTCAGCACCAGAACGATGAGCAAGACGAATGCGAGGAAGCCGCGCACCTGACTGTCGGTCCACAACAGCTCCGGCTTGCCGCGCATTGCCGACACGTACAGGCCGAAGGGCAGCGCCCCCAGCAGCATAAACAAACTGCCGACCCAGAGGATGGGCCGATTGTCGCCGAAATAGCCGACGGAAGCATCGTAGTTGGAGAACCCGCCTGTCGAGACGGTGCTCATGGCATGCACAATCGCATCGAAAAATCCCATGCCGGCCAGGTGGTAGCTGATGCAGGCCAGCAGGGTGATGCCGATATACACAATACCGATATTCTGGATCAGTGTGTGCGCGCGCGGCAACGATTTGCTCGACCAGTCAGATGATTCTGTGGAGAAAAGGCGCATGCCGCCAATGCGCAGGAAGGGCAGAATGGCAATGCCGAGCATAATGATGCCGATGCCCCCCACCCATTGCAGGATGCCCCGCCAAAGCAGCAGGCTGTGCGGCATGCTGTCCAGCCCCATCAGGACAGTAGAGCCTGTGGTAGTGATGCCCGACATCGATTCAAAAAATGCATCTGTGAAGGAAAGAGATGGCAGGGCCAGATACAACGGTGCTGCGCCGACAATGGCAAACAGACACCAGCTGGATACCGTAATCAGGTAGAGCTGTTTGCTGCTCACCTGAAACTCCTGACCAAGGCTTGCTGCAAAGCCCAGCAGTGACAGCAGCACGCAGACACCCCCGGTAAGCAGAAATGCATCCAGCACCCGGCTCGACTCGTCAATTGCCAACAGGTCAGGGGAGAGAGTCATGCCAGCCGTCAACATCAGCACAAACGACAGCACCAGAATGATTGGATGTAATAGCTTCACGACAGTCGGGCTCGATCCTATCCGGCTAAGCGCCAGGGCTCAGTGCCGGAATACCTCACTATTAGACGCTCCCGGCCGAGGCCAGGAGATGTTCTATTTCATCGACGAATTTATGCTCGTCCCCGCTCAATTCAATAAGGGCTTTGCTGCTGTCAGCCTGTTGAATGCTGTTGATAATCTGATCCCCACGCATGACCAAGGTCTTGTTGCGGAAATCCTGGATCAGGTCCTCGCGAACTCTTTTCCAGGTTTCGCTCAACTCACCCCTTCGCAGGTCGATAGCCTGCATATTGCCCTGCATGTCCTCCATACTCAGCAGCATCACATCCCGGCTCAGATAACCCATCCAGGCCACATCGCGCAGTGTCAGTGTGGTAAAGTCGGTGAAGCGAATGATTTCTCCGCCCATCTGGTTGGCGGCAATGGCTGCACCTGTCCAGGCATGTTCATGCATATCGATAGCAATCAGACGCATCCATGAATAGGCCGTGAACAGCTCCCGAGTGCGTCGCTCGTTAAAATCCATGTGCGCCGTAAGTGAGTGCAAATGATCAAGATTGGTTTTTAGTAATTGGTAGTGCTGTTCAGCCTGGGCCTGATCTTTAGTGATCAGCGCATCAACAAGCGCCTGGCTCTGGCTTCCCATCGCCTGAATAATCGCCGTCTGATCATTCCCTGATTCAGAGCCCATAACAGGCTGCCCGAGACCCATAACACCCAAGAGCAATATCATGAAACACAATCGTCTGATCATCTTCGTTCACTCCTCAGTCTGACTTATACCAATCCGCATCGACTTACGTTAACAGCAATAAATAATCCGAACATTGCAACACAATGAGCATTTGTTCATCCGGCAAATGAGCGCAAACTTTCCCCCGTATGCCATGAAAAACGACAACGGCCTCGCCATGCCGGGTTCCTGCATGCTATCAGCCGGCACAAAGGCATCACAATCAGGTTTAAGCCTGTTAGGCTGCCCCCTTTCTGAAGATATGGAGTAAACAATGAAGGTGATGGTAGTCGGCGGCGGCGGTCGCGAACATGCATTGTGCTGGAAACTGAAGCGTTCGCCCTCGGTTAGCGAGGTCGTTTGCGCACCGGGCAATCCCGGCATTGCGCGCGATGCACGTTGTGTGCCCGTCGGGGCTGAAGATATCGACGGCCTGATGCGACTGGCCGGAGCAGAGCAGCCGCGATTGGTGGTCGTCGGTCCGGAAGTTCCGCTGGTGGCGGGGCTTGCCGACAGACTGCGCGCTACGGGTTTTGCCGTTTTCGGTCCTGATCAGGCTGCCGCCGAACTTGAAGGCAGCAAATCATTCTCCAAGCAACTGATGGCCGAAGCCGGTGTGCCGACGGCTCGCTTCGAGGTGCATACCGTTGCCGAGCTTGCCGAACAGACTATCCGCGAATGGGGTGCACCGATTGTCGTCAAGGCCTCAGGGCTGGCGGCAGGCAAGGGCGTGATTGTGGCCCATGATGTCGAGGAAGCGGTCGAGGCGGCCCACGATATGCTGGCCGGCAATTCCTTCGGCTCGGCCGGATCGCAGGTGGTCATTGAGGAATGCCTGATCGGCGAAGAGGCCTCCTGCCTGTTTCTCGTTTCCGGCGACACGATCCTGCCACTCGATTCCAGTCAGGATCACAAGGCCCTGCTTAATGGCGATCAGGGTCCGAATACCGGCGGCATGGGAGCTTATTCCCCGGCGCCGTGCGTGACCCCCGAAGTCGCCGAGATGGTTCTCGAACAGATTGCCCGGCCCACCATCGCCACCCTGAAAGCGCGCGGTATTGAATTCATCGGCACCCTGTATGCCGGTGTCATGTTGACCAAGGACGGGCCAAAAACACTCGAATTCAATGTGCGCTTCGGCGATCCTGAATGTCAGCCGCTGATGCGCCGTCTGCAAAGCGATCTTGGCGAGGTGCTGCTGGCAGCTGCCGAGAAACGTCTGGCCGGCGTGACTTTAGACTGGGACAAGCGCCCGGCACTGTGCGTGGTTGTGGCCTCGGATGGCTATCCGGGGAGCTTCAAGAAGGGGCAGGCCATCGGCGGACTCGATGCCGTGGAAAAAGCAGGAGCCACGGTTTTTCACGCCGGTACAGCCGAAAAGGATGGCGCTATCGTCAATACCGGTGGTCGCGTGCTTGGCGTAACGGTACTGGCCGACACGGTGGCCGCTGCGCAGAAAACCGTTTATGCTGCACTTGAAAAACTCGATTGGCCGGGTGGATTTTACCGTACGGATATCGGCTACCGCGCCGTGGCGCGTGAAAAAGGGGAATGAATGTGGACGCATTGAAAGTACTGATTCTGATGGGCAGCAAATCCGACCGCAGCATTATGGAGAAGACCGAGGCCGTGCTCGATGAGTTCGGTGTAGCGTACAAAACCATGATTCGTTCCGCCCATCGCACCCCGGAGGAAACCGTGCAGGCGGTGAAGGATGCGGAAGCAGCAGGTTGTCAGGTGTTTATCTGTGCTGCCGGCATGGCGGCCCATCTGGCCGGAGTGGTCTGCTCCAAAACCGTCAAGCCGGTGATCGGCGTGCCGATTGCATCCGGCCCCTTGCAGGGTGAGGACGCGCTGCATTCCACAGTGATGATGCCGCCGGGTCTTCCTGTGGCTACCGTTGGCATCAATGGAGCGAAGAACGCAGGCCTTCTGGCTGTGCAGATACTGGCAACACAGGACGCAAGCCTTGGCGAGAAACTGCTCGCCGAACGTAAGGCGCAGGCCAAGGCGATTCTCGCTGAAGACTGAGCAATAGCTGCTCATTCGGGACAAAACAATTATCCAGCAGAGACTTCCCGTCCGGCACAAACTGCGCTTGCTGCACATTGCACGCCTGCTGCGCCGTGGCGTTCTGATCGCGCATCGCACAGGTACCCTTCCGGGCGTGGCTGCGCTTGCCACAAACCAAGCTGCTTCCAGGAGGCTGTGCGCCTTCAAGCAGCGCAGAGGGCCCTTTCTACTGCTTGCCGATTCAGTGCGCAGCGCGCTTGGTCTGTCTATCTACCTGCCGACTGCATTGCGCCGGGCCATGCATCAGGCATGGCCGGGACCAAACACATTTATCATTCCGTCCGCCGGGCCGCGTGCCTCGAAAGTGTCTTCCGTTTGTTTCTCCCGACGAAGCATTGCCGTGCGTGTCGATGCTGATCCCGCCTGCCGTTATCTTGCTCACCTCGTTGGCGGCCTGCTCATTTCCAGCAGCCTGAACCGGAAAAACCAGTCGGTGCAGGAGCCGGATCGCTGTCTGCGCATGCGTTGGCACCGCCATCTCGGGGCACAAATCAGCCTTGGCCAGAGTGGCGGATGCGCCTCTTCTCTGCTTAAGTGGAGCGGCTCCCGACTGCATGTTCTGCGCGGCTCGATGCCGTCGTCGTATTAGCCATACAAAAACCTTGTTTTTTTACATCGCCCAGTCCTCTAGGATGCCCCACTCATGAAAACACAAAACTGGTTTAAACCCTATTTCGATCGTTTAAGTTCCATGTCGCTGGCCATTGCACTGCTCACAGTGCTTGCTCTGGCCAGTGCCATCGGCACGGTACTGCTGCAAAATCAGGAGCAGACCGACTATCTCAGCCATTTCGGGCCTCTATGGTATAACGTGTTCGTCAGCCTCGGCATGTTCGATATGTATCACGCGCCGTGGTTTTTCAGCCTGCTCTGCTTCCTGATGATTTCGCTATCCGTCTGCCTGTGGCGCAATGTGCCGGTCTTTCTCAAGGAGATGCGCTCGCGTAAAGTGGTCATTGCCGACAAATCGCTGAAAGGCTTTCATCATCTGAAACGCTGGAAGCTCGATGGCATCGATGTGGCGGAGGCAAAGGCAACTGTCAGTAAGGCACTGTTTGACTGGTCCCAGAAGAGCGAAGAAGAAGATGGCCGCATCTACATCCGTGGCGATAAGGGCCGCTCCCACAAATGGGGTTACATTCTGGTGCATAGCGCCATTCTGGTCATTCTTATCGGCGGCTGGATCGGTGCGCAATACGGCTTTCGCGGCACGATGACTGTGGTCGAGAACGGCACCGACAACACCATCCGTTTTCTCAAAGGCACCAAAACCGATCAGCTGAAGATGCCGTTCGATATACGCTGTGACGATTTTTTCATCGATTTCTATCCGACCGGCATGCCCAAGGAGTTCCGTAGCACGTTGTCCATCCTTGAAAACGGCAAGGTGGTCGTCGATCACAAGGATATCATTGTCAACGAGCCCTTGTTCTACAAAGGCGTGCGCATCTATCAGGCAAGCTTCGGCGATGGGGGCTCCGCAATTACGCTGAAGTTGTTTGACCCGGTCAGCGGCAAATCGAGAAGTATCAATACCGAGGTCTATAAAACCTGGAAGGATCCGGAAACCGGCATCAGTCTGGAAATCACCAACTTCCGCCCCTTCAATATCGAAAACATGGCTGGCCCCGGTGAGGCGAAGAAGTTTCAGGATCTCGGCCCTGCCGTTGAATACGTTGTGCGCGGCCCCGACCTGAAATCAGTGAAGGTAAAAAGCTTCCTGGATCCGTTTATGCTCAACGGACAGAATCGCGGCCACATGATCATGGTTTCACTGAGCGGTGACGAAGGCGATTTTCAGGCCTATCCGCTTGGACTGGATTTAAATCAGCCGACAGACTGGCAGTTGTACACAGCCTTCGGCGAGGCGCTCAGTAAACGCCCTGGACAACAGGACAAAGAGGCCAACTTTGCTGCCTTCCGCGAGGCCATGAGCAAGGTGTTCGGCGAACAGCGGCCGGATGATTTTCAGGAGAAGGGCATGCGCGTGCTGCAGGCCATGAGCAATCTTTCTGGCCTTCCCTGGCCCTATATCCCGATGCTTGAGGACTCCAATCAGGTGTATTACACCGGTTTGGAGCTGACCCAGGATCCGGGTATGAATACAGTCTGGGTGGGTAGCGCATTACTGGTTATCGGCCTGTGCATCATGTTCTATGTACCGCATCGCAAGCTTTGGGTGGTCCTTAAAGCGGAAGGAAAGGGGGTGGAAATTACCCTTGGCGCCATGACCAATCGCAATAAACTGGGCTTTGAGCATGAGTTTAATCAGCTCTTAACCAAGGTTGATGAAGCCTTGCGGCCACAATCCAAACACAGGAGTGCTGCATGACGGCAATAACAGCATCACGATTTACGCTTGATGGCATCAACCGGGGCTTACCCGGCTTTGCCCGCTTTTGCACCTATCTTGGCGCCATTATCGGTGTTTCGGCCTATGCCATGTTCGGACCGGACGGCTACGGCGATGATGGACTGCTGTTCTTCCTGACCGCCTCAGCCTTCAGTTGGATCGGTATCGGCGCATTGGCCGGACTGGCAACGGGAACCGCGCTCGGCATGGCCAGACCATCCATCACCGAATCGACATTCTCGGTGAATGTCGTCCCGTTTCTGGATGGTGCATTGCTGATGATTCTGCTCACGGCAGTCGAAGCATTGTTCGAGCCGGCTGCGGATGCCTACAACTACCTTGATCAGTCCAACCTGCTTTCCGGCAGCATCATCATGACCATGAACATCACGCTGCTCGCCTCGGCCCTGTTGTATATCACACATCTGTTCGCCCCGGCTTCCATCGTCGGTCGGCTTGCCACTGCCAGCGCCTGGGTCGGCATCTATGCCGGTGGTTCGGCACTGCTGCTGCGCTGGTATGAGTCTTACATGCTGGATATGGAAATCGGCCATGCGCCGGTATCCAATCTCTACGAGGTATTCATCCTGCTGTTCTGCGTCACGACGGTGATTTATCTGAATCTGGAGAGCCGCTACAAGGCCCGTGCCATGGGCGCTTTTGTCCTGCCTCTGGTGTCCGCCGGCGTGTTCTTCGGCATCTGGCTCTCGTCACATGGGCATGCTGACATCAAACCGCTGGTGCCTGCACTGCAATCCTACTGGATGAAGATTCATGTGCCGATGAACTTCGTCGGTTATGGTTCCTTCGCCGTGGCCTGCGGCGCCGGCATGGCCTATCTGGTGCGTGAACGTCTTGAAATGCGCGGCGCCAAGGCAAGCCTGCTGGCTGTGTTTCCGAGCCTCGATCAGCTCGATCAGCTGGCCTACAAGGCTGTGGCTATCGGCTTTCCGGCCTTCACTCTGGCCACCATTCTAGGTGCAGCATGGGCAGCCGAAGCTTGGGGTGGTTACTGGTCCTGGGATCCCAAAGAAACCTGGGCACTGATTGTCTGGCTGGTCTACGGCGCCTACCTGCATGTGCGTGTTTCACACGGCTGGAAGGGGCATGCCCTGGCTTGGTGGACAGTCGCCGGTTTCCTGGTAACAGTGTTCTGCTTTATCGGTGTGAATATGTATCTCTCCGGCCTGCACTCCTACGGCCGCCTGTAAGAAACACAGGTCCTGAAACTACAGAAGGCGGACTTAGGTCCGCCTTCTTTTTTATATCGACATGCATGTGTCGTCGCATCCAGCTCAAGCCTTGAGAAAACTCCGATAGTCGGCAAGTAGTGTTTCAGCGGCCAGTTCGCAGAATCGTTTGCCGGCATCAATCGTGGCCAATTGCGGGGAAGAGCCGATGCGGCCGTCGGGGAACTTGCGGCGAAAATCAGCGGCATCATAAAATTCCCCGGTCGGCGCGACTTCGGGGGTCAGCTGTACATCCTTCACAGCATCCGGATAGGTAAAATAGCTCAGCGCCACCTCGCTGACCGTGGCATGAAAACCCTCGGCCTCGCCGTACATTTCGGCTGCAAGTTTTTTCACCGCTTCATTGCGCCACCAGTTGGCCAGCCGGCAGCGAATAAGCGAATCCTTTGCGCATACTCCTGCATACAACTCGGAGAAAGCAGACGTAACAGGTGGAATATTCCCACCATGGCCGTTGAGGAAATAAAAATGCGTAAAGCCGTGCTGCCGGAGCGAACCAACCACATCGATCACTACCTGAATCAGGGTGGTCGGGCGTAAGGTTACCGTGCCGGCAAAGCCCATGTGATGCGCCGACATGCCATAGTTGATGGCAGGCGCAACAAGCACATGTTCATGCGTCTCTATTTCCTGCGCGATCCGCACGGGGCAGATCGCATCGGTGCCGATCAGTCCGTTCGGACCATGTTGCTCGGACGAGCCGATGGGGATGATGATACCGGTGGATATCTCAAGATATTGCTCCACTTCCTGCCATGTACTTAACGCCAGTTGCATGTCTCACCTCCTGCCTGGGCACACCGTAGCTTTGTTTATAAATGAATTACAGCCCGCCGAAAGCAAAACCATGCAACAACAATGGGTTATTGAGGTTGCGCTTCTTTCATACTGGACTAGAATGGTCCGACTTATGGAAAGGTGCTACTGATGTTCCGCATTACGCGATTGACCGACTACGGTGTCATGCTGATGACCGAGCTTGCCCAGGCCGAAGAGCAGGTGCTCAATGCTGCTGCGCTTGCGGTACGCTCGCACCTGCCCGCACCCTCGGTCAGCAAGATTCTTCAGCTGCTGCTGCGCGAAGGCCTGCTCACCTCGGTGCGCGGTGCAGGCGGAGGCTATCGGCTGACTCGCGAAGCTTCGGAGATATCCATTCGCGATATTATCGTCGCGCTTGAGGGGCCGATTGCACTCACCGAGTGCAGTCTTGATCATAGCCATTGCGAGCAGCAGGAGCACTGCAACACGCGTGGCAACTGGCATCTCATCAATCAGGTGGTGCGCGGCACACTCAGCGATATTTCGCTGGCCGATATGATCGAACCGGGATTCACGCCCGTACTGCGTCTGGAAAAACGTTATGCCGATGCGCGACTGCCGGTCTCACAAGGCCAATGAGGAATAAACCAAGATGAGCGATAACGCACAAATTGACGGGCTGGTTGGCCGCGAATACGAGGCCGGCTTTGTTACCGATATTGAATCGGACACCCTGCCACCTGGGCTGAATGAGGATGTGATTCGTCATATCTCGGCTATCAAGGGTGAACCGCAATGGCTGCTCGACTGGCGGCTGGCGGCATTTGCCCACTGGAAAACAATGACCGAGCCGCACTGGGCGCATGTGAAATACACGCCGGTGGATTATCAGGCTATTTCCTACTACTCCGCACCCAAGCGCAAGGAAGACGGTCCGCAAAGCCTCGACGAGGTGGACCCCAAGCTGCTTGAAACCTACAAGAAACTCGGCATCCCGTTGCACGAGCAGGCGTTTCTGGCCGGGGTGGCGGTGGATGCGGTATTTGATTCGGTTTCCGTGGCCACCACCTTCAAGGGCAAGCTGAAGGAAGCCGGGGTGATTTTTTGCCCAATCTCCGAAGCCGTGCGCGAGTGTCCTGAGCTGGTGCAGCAGTATCTGGGCACGGTTGTACCGACTGGCGATAACTTCTTTGCCGCACTCAATTCGGCCGTGTTCACGGATGGTTCATTCGTCTACATCCCCAAGGGCGTGCGCTGCCCGATGGAGCTTTCGACTTATTTCCGCATCAACGCCTCCA
>CAZQTO010000050.1:0-14887 GCA_964596375.1 uncultured Zetaproteobacteria bacterium
CCCGTGTGGGCGGTGCTGCCCAGACCAAGGCCATGAAGAAGCTGGGTGGCGGTCTGCGTCTGGATCTGGCTCAGTATCGTGAGCTGGCTGCATTCGCTCAGTTCGCTTCCGATCTGGATGCTGCAACCCGCAAGCAGATTGAACGTGGCAAACGCGGCACCCAGATTCTCAAGCAGGGTGAGAACGAGCCGATGAGTGTTGCTCAGATGTCGGCCAGCCTTTATATCCTTAACAATGGCGATCTGGATGATGTTGATGCAGATAAGATTTGCGATTTTGAGCGGGCTTTCCAGGCCTACCTCAAGTCCAATGCCGCCGAGCTGATGACTGCATTTGACGCAACCCCGACGCTGACTGAAGAAGTTTCTGCCGGCCTGGACAAGGCAGTTGCCGAGTTCAAAGCCAACGGCACGTACTAAGCGGAATCGGGCAAGGGAGCGATAAGTGGCATCAACCAAGGAAATCCGGGGTCAGATCAAGGCCGTTCAAAATACTGCCAAAATCACCAAGGCCATGGAGATGGTTGCGGCGAGCAAGATGCGCAAGGCGCAGAAGCGGGTGTTTGATGCCCGATCCTACGCTGAAGGTATCCGCGAGGTGATTGCCAACCTGATGCAGGCACATCCTGAGTATAAGCATACTTTCTTTACCCCGCATGAAAATGTTAAGCGCATTGGT
This sequence comes from uncultured Zetaproteobacteria bacterium, assembly GCA_964596375.1. GTDB lineage: Bacteria > Pseudomonadota > Zetaproteobacteria > Mariprofundales > Mariprofundaceae > UBA1543. The sequence goes on from CAZQTO010000050.1 coordinate 679, forward strand.
ATCATCCTCGTGACCACGGATAAAGGGCTTTGCGGTGGTTTGAATACCAACGCCCTGCGCCTTGCAGTCAAGAGCATACAGAGCATACGCGCGCAAAAAGCCGAGGTTGAGGTTATCAACATTGGTCGCCGTGGTGGCGCATTCGTGCGTCGTTTTGGCGTCGCGGTATCAGGTAGCGTGGAAAATATTTCAGATTCACCTGAGATGATCGACATCATCGGGGCTGCCGATTTGGCCATTGGACGTTATATCGATGGCGGCTATGACGAAGTGCACCTGCTGTTCAGCGAATTCGTCAACACCATGACGCAGAAGCCGACTATGATGCAGCTTCTTCCATGCCCGGTGAGTGAAGAACCATCCCACCCCGGTTATTGGGACTACCTGTATGAGCCCGACAGCCAGATTGTGCTTGATGGTCTGCTCAGACGTTACATTGAATCGCTGGTTTACCACGGCGTGCTGGAGAACAAGGCTTGCGAGCAGTCAGCACGCATGGTGGCCATGAAGAGTGCGACCGATAATGCCAAGGGCATGGTCAAGGATCTGCAGATTACCTATAACAAAGCACGTCAGGCAGCTATTACGCAGGAGCTTGCGGAAATTGTCGCCGGTGGCGCTGCAGCATAGTTACAAAGTTTAAAGAATCGTAAGAGAGGTCATAGATATGAGCGTTGGAACAGTTGTACAGGTGATCGGACCGGTTGTTGACGTCCGCTTCGCAGCAGGCTCGCTGCCGTCCATTTACAATGCACTGGTCATTGGCGAAGTCGGATTGACGATGGAAGTGCAGCAGCATATGGGTGATAACACCGTGCGCGCTGTTGCCATGGGGTCCACCGATGGGCTGCGCCGCGGCATGGAAGTCAAGGACACGGGCAAGGGCATTATGGTCCCAGTTGGTGAAGCGACTCTCGGGCGCATCATGGACGTGCTCGGTAACGGCATCGATTTTGAAGGCGCTGATGTCAAGTCCAAGGAGCGTTGGGCCATTCACCGTCCTGCACCGGCTTTTGAGGAGTTGGCTCCGTCAACCGAGATTCTCGAAACCGGAATCAAGGTGATTGACCTGATGGCACCTATCGCCAAGGGCGGCAAGGTTGGCCTGTTCGGCGGCGCCGGCGTGGGCAAGACCGTGAACATGATGGAACTGATCAACAACATCGCCAAGGCGCATGGCGGTTTCTCGGTGTTCGCCGGTGTGGGTGAGCGTACCCGTGAAGGCAACGACTTCTACTACGAAATGAAGGAATCCAACGTGCTCGATAAGGTGGCGCTGGTTTACGGCCAGATGAACGAGCCTCCGGGTAACCGTCTGCGCGTTGCCCTGACCGGCCTGACCATGGCCGAGTTCTTCCGTGATGAAGGCCGCGATGTGCTGCTGTTCATCGACAATATCTATCGTTACTCACTGGCCGGTGTTGAGGTGTCCGCACTGCTCGGACGTATGCCGTCGGCCGTGGGTTATCAGCCGACACTGGCTGAGGAAATGGGTCGTCTGCAGGAGCGCATTGCTTCCACGAAGAAGGGTTCTATCACTTCCGTGCAGGCTGTATATGTGCCTGCCGATGATTTGACTGATCCGGCTCCGGCAACCACCTTCGCGCATCTGGACTCAACCATTGTGTTGTCCCGCCAGATTGCCGAGCTGGGCATCTACCCTGCAGTGGATCCGCTGGACTCGACTTCGCGTCAGCTTGACCCGAAGGTTGTGGGCGTTGAGCATTATGAAGTGGCAACCAGTGTGCAGCGTACGCTGCAGCGCTACAAGGAACTGCAGGACATCATTGCCATTCTCGGTATGGACGAGCTGTCCGATGATGACAAACAGGTGGTTACACGTGCGCGTAAGATGCAGCGCTTCCTGTCACAGCCTTTCCATGTGGCCGAAGTGTTCACCGGTTCGCCGGGTATCTTCTGCTCGCGTGAAGACACCATTAAGGGTTTCAAGGCAATTCTCGCTGGCGAATATGATCATCTTCCGGAGCAGGCTTTCTACATGATCGGCTCCATTGATCAGGCTGTTGCCAAGGCGGAGAAGATGGAGGCCAAAGGCTAGTGAGTACCGTCAAGGTTCTTGTTGCGACTGCTGAGCGCGAGGTTTATCGCGGCGAGGCAGAGATGCTGGTGGCACCTGGTGCTGCCGGTGAGTTGGGGATTCTTCCCAAGCATGCGCCTCTGCTTAGTCAGTTGAAGCCGGGTGAGCTGCGTATCACCAATGGTGAAAATGTCGACGAGGTCTTTATCTCCGGTGGTTTTATCGAAGTTCAGCCGGATATGATCACCGTGCTGGCCGATAGTGCAGAGCGTGCCACGGATGTGGACGAAGCTGCGGCTCTGGCTGCACAACGCAAGGCCGAAGAAGTTCTCGAGTCGCAGAAGGGTGATGCCGATCTTGCTCTGGCCGAGGCTGAGCTGTCGATTATGGCTGCCAGGCTGGATTGGCTGCGTAAAAAGAAAGGGCATTGAGCTGCATCTGTTGATACCAAGGCGCACCTAGGTGCGCCTTTTTTCTTTGTTTTGCAAGCCATCCGGCCTTGTGAGAACCTAGCGCTGAAAATAGACTCAGCGGTTCCGGAGGATATATGATTTCTCTACCCGAATACCCAGATTTACAGGTTTGCGTGCTAGCTGCAGGGCAGGGCAAACGCATGCATTCCAATCAACCGAAGGTGCTTCACAAGGTGCTTGGGCGGGCCATGATCGATCATGTACTGCATACCGTTGAGGAGCTTACCCCCAAGGCTATTGCAGTGGTGACCGGGCATGCCTCAGAGCAGGTGCGTGAGCACGTTGGCCAGCCGGCAAACCTTGAATGGGTGATTCAGGACAAACAGTTGGGCACGGGCCATGCCGTCAAGCAGTGCGAAGATGTGATCCGTAACGTGCGCGATGTACTGATTGTGTGCGGCGACACACCACTACTGCGCAGCCAGACTTTATCCGATCTTGTGCAGGCACACCGCGAGGGTGGAGCCTCGGTGACCGTATTGACCGCGATGGTGGAGAATCCGTTCGGTTATGGGCGCATCAAGCGCGACGATAAAGGTAAAGTCGCGGAGATAGTCGAGGAAAAGGATGCCAGCGACGCAGAGAGGCTGATCAACGAAGTAAGCAGTGGCATTTATTGCGTGCGCCATGAGGTTCTTTTCGATCTGCTCAGGAGCCTGGGCAACAGCAATGCTCAGGGTGAGTACTACCTGCCGGATATTGTCCCCCTGGCACTGGCTGCCGGACAGTATGTGGAAGCGGTTTTGATGCCCGATAGCAGAGAGATGCTGGGTGTGAACAATCGTGCTCAGCTTTCCGAGGTTGAGGATATGATGCAGGCACGCATTATCCGGGACTGGCAGATGAAGGGCGTAACCATCGAGAAGCCGCAAACGGTGCGTATCGAAGCGACGGTAAATCTCGGCGTGGATGTGGTGATTCAGGCCGGATGTTATCTCATCGGGTCCACGCGTGTCGGAGACGGATGCCGTGTCGGGCCGTACGCAGTGCTGGTAAATGCCTGGCTGGATGATGATGTCGAGGTATTTGCTTTCAGTCATATCCATGATGCCAATGTTGGTGCGGGGTCCCAAATCGGTCCCTTTGGCCGCCTGCGTCCGGGAGCGGTTCTGGGCGAGGATGTGCATGTCGGTAATTTCGTTGAGATCAAGAACTCCATTGTGAATCGAGGCAGCAAGGTGAATCACCTGACCTATATCGGCGATACGGATATGGGCAGCCATTGTAATATCGGCGCCGGCACCATTACCTGCAACTACGACGGGGCTAACAAGCATCGTACGCACATAGGCGATGATGTGTTTGTCGGTTCCGATACCAAGCTCATTGCTCCGGTTGAGGTGCAGGCAGGCGCAACCATCGGGGCTGGTAGCATCATCACCAAAACAGTTGTCTCAGGCGGCCTGACCCTGTCCGCGCGTCCCGATCAGCGGCATGTTGCCGGCTGGCAGCGACCGACCAAACACAAAGACTGATGTGCGGCATCATCGGGGCGGTCGCCCGTTTGGATGTACAGGGCGCACTGTTGGGTGCATTGGCCCGCATGGAGTATCGCGGTTATGACAGTGCCGGCATATGCGTGCGCCAAAACGGCAGGCTGGATTGCCGTAAGGAAGCGGGGAAGCTGTGCAATCTGAGGCTGAGCCTTGAAGCCACCCCGCTTGCCGGCCATGCAGGCATCGGCCATACCCGCTGGGCCACACATGGCGGGCCAAGCCGTGAGAATGCCCACCCGCATATGGGCGAGGGTGTTGCCGTGGTACACAATGGCATTATCGAGAATCACGAAGCATTGCATCTGGAACTGTGTGCCAATGGAGTCGAATTCCGCTCGGAGACGGACAGTGAGGTGATTCCGTGGCTGTTGTCGCTGGAGCTAAAAAATAAACCAATGCGTGAGGCCTGGATCAGTACGGTAGGGCGCCTGGAAGGAGCGTATGCCATTACTGCGCTGCAGGCCGAAGACGATGGTTGCCTGTGGTTTGCACGCCGCGGAAGTCCGTTGCTGCTGGGGCGCGGTATCGATGCGGTCTATGCTGCTTCCGATGCTCTGGCACTGGCCGGACTGGTGGACGAGGTGCTGTATCTGGAAGAGGGGGATATCGGCTGTGTTTTCCTGGCTGGCGTAGAAATCACACAGTTAGGCAAGCCGGTAGATCGCGACTGGCTGCCCATGCCGATTGCCGAACAGGCTGTGGAAAAGAGCGGGTTCGACCATTTCATGCAGAAGGAAATCCACGAACAGCCTCGGGTGATTGCGGATATCCTCAATCACTATGTGCATGACGATGCGATTTGTTTTCCCGATGCCCCGCAGCTTGATGGTGCAACACTACCCAATCGCATTGTCATGGTGGCCTGCGGGACATCCTACCATGCTGCCCTGACGGCGCGTTACTGGCTGGAACGCTATCTTCAGGTCTCGGTGGAGGTCGATGTCGCATCGGAATACCGCTACCGCGACCCGGTGATTGGTCCGGATACCTGGCTGATTACCCTGTCACAATCGGGTGAAACAGCCGACACCCTCGAAGCCCTGCGCCTGTTTAAGTCGCATACCCCGGAAAATTTTGCTCTGACTTTGTGTAACGTCACGGGTTCTTCGCTGGACAGAGAATCGGATGGCAGCATTGCCCTGCAGGCCGGTGCTGAGGTCGGGGTTGCATCCACCAAGGCTTATACCGCGCAATTGGCAGTGCTTTCCCTGCTGGTTCTGAAAATGGCCGCACAAAACGGCGTGATGGATAAGGATGAAGTGAGGCAACACCTTGCAGCATTGCGGCAGGTGGTGGACGGGATGCATATCCTGCTTGCTCAGGCAGCCGAACTTGAAGCCTTATGTCCATTATTTGAGGATATTCACGGCGTCCTGTTTCTTGGCCGCGGGCCATGTTATCCGCTGGCCCTTGAGGGTGCCTTGAAGCTGAAGGAAATCTCCTATCTGCATGCCGAAGGTTATGCCGCCGGAGAAATGAAGCATGGACCGATTGCCCTGATTGATTCCAGGCTGCCTGTTGTGGTGCTGGCTGCCAGGCAGTATCACCTGCAAAAGGTATTATCCAACCTGAGGGAGGTACAGGCGCGCGGCGCCAAGGTCATCCTGCTTACCGATATGGCATCTCACGAGTATCCTCGGGATGTGGATGCGGTGATTGCCCTGCCGGAAGGTGATTATTTCACCACACCTTTATATGCCGCGATTCCTTTACAACTCCTGGCCTACTATGTGGCCCGTTCGCGCGGAACCGATGTCGATCAGCCGCGCAATCTGGCGAAATCGGTGACGGTAGAATAACTCGCCCCCCTTGCCTGGGGCATCCCTTTCATGCTTTGACATAGGTCAAGTAAGATTCTACGCTAGCACAGACGTGGAAGTGACCGGAAAAACAAGGGTGTTTGGAATTATCGGCGACCCGGTTTCACACTCCCTGTCGCCGTTATTCCAGGCCCGTTTCGCTGAACAGCACGGTATTGATACCGTGTATGTTCCCTTGCGCGTTATGCGGGAGGATGTTGCTGTAGCACTTGCGGGTATGTGGGCGACCCATGTTGAGGGCTTCAATGTGACGGTTCCGCACAAGGAAAGTGTTGCTGCTTTGGTGCAGATGGATGAGGCAGCTACACTCATCGGCGCAGTCAATACTGTGCGTCGGGGCACGGATTGCTGGCAGGGAACCAATACAGACTGGCAGGCCGTGCGTGAGGTATTGCATGGTTTGGGCGTTGATTTGCCCGGTTCTGAGGCCTTGCTCATTGGTGCAGGTGGAACAGCACGTGCCGTACTGCATGCGTTGGCTGCCGGATCAGTACAGAGGGTATATATCTGCAATCGCAGCCCTGAACGCTTAAACGGCCTGATGCAACATGCCGCGCGTACATACCCTGCAATGGAGGTGTGCCAGATTGCCTGGGAAAAGGAAGATGTTGCAGCCTGCGCGCAGCGCTGCGCTGTTGTTATCAATACGACATCCATCGGTCTCGGTGAGGCCGATGCTGTGTTTCCTTTTGCCCTTGGCGGGAAGGGTGTGGCGCTGGATGCAGTGTATGCCCCGGATGGCCAGACGCCATTTGTGCTTGCGGCACGCATGGGCGGACGCAAGGTTGTTGATGGACTACCTATGCTGGTGGCCCAGGGAGCAGCATCCTTCGCCTGGTGGCATGGTGTGCAGGCCGATGTCGAGTCTGTCATGCCCTGGCTTGAGGAAAGGTTAGGAAGATGTCGAGCGGACCAAGCACAATGAGGCGGCAATCGGCGCGCTACAGCCGTCTGGCGGATATTCTGCTGCGCCAGAACAAGCTGTCGCGTGAGCAACTGGATAATGTGCTGCGCGAAATGAACCTTGCCGGCGAGACGCTCATTTTCCAGCTGGTCAAACAGAATATCTTCAGCAACGAAGAAATCACCGAATTTATCTCGCGCAGTTTCGGCCGGCCCATTGTCGATCTCGATAAGATTGAAATCCCGCAGAATCTGACAGCCATCTCTGTCGACATCATGCGCCGTAACAAGGCGCTGCCAATCAAACGATCGGGAAATATGCTGACCCTTGCGGTGGCTGACCCGTACGACATCAGCGCACTTGATGAAATGGCCTTTATCAGTGGTTGCCAGATTGAACTGGTGATTGTTTCCGAGGAACAGCTGTTGCGTCACCTGGATTCGATGGGCACCGCCGATGGGCATCTGGACGATGTGATGGCTGATCTGGGCGCCAGCGATATGGAGGTGGTGGACACCAGCGAAGCTCAGATGGACGAGCATACGCTGACTGCCGAGACGGAAGCAGCCCCCGTGGTCAAGTTGGTCAATCTTGTTCTGCTCGACGCCATCAAACGCGGCGCTTCCGATATCCATCTTGAACCGTACGAGAAGGTGGTGCGCGTGCGCTACCGCATCGATGGCGTGTTGCATGAAATTATGCGTCCGCCTATCCGGATGCGTGAAGCCATGGTATCGCGTCTTAAGATTCTGGCCCGCCTGGATATTTCCGAGCGCCGTATGCCGCAGGATGGTCGTATCAAATTGCGCCTGTCGAAGACCAAGACCGTCGATTTCCGCGTTTCCGTACTACCCACCTTGTTTGGCGAGAAGGTGGTGATGCGTCTGCTTGATCCGTCCAGCCTGCAGTTGGACATGACCAAGCTGGGTTACGAGGAGGAGTCTTTAAAGCGGCTGAAGCATGCCATTCACCAGCCCTATGGCATGGTGCTGGTCACGGGGCCGACGGGTTCGGGTAAGACCGTGAGTCTTTATTCTGCTGTTGCCGAGCTGAATCAGCCTGGGGTGAATATCTGTACCGCCGAGGATCCGGTCGAGTTTAATTTCATGGGCATCAATCAGGTCAATGTGAATGCCGATATTGGTCTGGATTTCCCGGCGGCCTTGCGTTCATTCCTGCGCCAGGATCCGGATGTCATCCTGATCGGCGAGATTCGCGATCACGATACTGCAGCTATCGGTATCAAGGCGGCGCTGACCGGCCATCTGGTGCTGGCCACGCTGCATACCAACGATGCGCCATCCACAATGACCCGGCTGGTAAATATGGGTATTGAGTCGTTTTTGGTTGGCTCTGCGGTGAATCTCGTGTCCGCACAGCGCTTGGCGCGCCGCATCTGCAATGAGTGTGCCGAGCCTGTCGAAATTCCGGCCGAGGCACTGATTGATGCCGGCGTGCCGGAGTCGGAGATTGGCGATTTCAAGCCTATGCATGGCAAGGGCTGTCAGGTTTGTAATGGGACCGGTTACAAGGGGCGCACAGGTATTTATCAGGTGATGCCGATATTTGATGATATCCGCGATGCGGTTTATGCCGGCAAGAATTCCAGCGAGATCAACGAGATTGCCGTGTCCCACGGCGTGAAAACGTTGCGTATGGCTGCGCTCGACAAGGTGAAGGCAGGCGAACTTTCGCTGGAAGAATGTCTGAGGGTTACGGTGGCTGACTGATGGCTGAATTTATTTGGCAGAGCAAAACACGCGAAGGAATGGATCGTTCCGGCGAAATGGAGGCACCGAACAAGGAGATTATCATTGCCACCCTGCGCCGTCAGGGCATGACCACCATCAAGGTGAAGAAGAAACCGATTGAGATAAACCTGTTTCCCGAAAAGGTGTCAGAAAAGGACATTACGATATTTTTTCGCCAGCTGTCGACCATGATCAATGCCGGCGTGCCGCTGGTGCAGGCCTTCGAGCTGGCTGAAAAAGGCTCGAACAAGAAGGCGCTGGTCAAGCTGCTTAAGGACCTGCGTAATGAGCTGGAGGGCGGTGTGCCGCTTGGCGAAACCCTGCGCAAATTCCCCGATCATTTCGATCGTCTGGCCTGTGCCCTGGTGCAGGCCGGTGAGCAGGGCGGTATTCTGGATTCCATTTTGCTGCGCCTGTGCGCGTATCGCGAGAAGGCACAGGCATTGAAGGCTAAAATCAAGTCCGCCATGGTCTATCCGGTGGCTATTGTCAGCGTGGCGTTTATCGTGACCGCAGTACTGATGATTTTTGTGATCCCGGTGTTTGGTTCCATGTTTGCCGATTTCGGTGCCGAGTTGCCCATGCCGACGCAGGTGGCGATAGCCATCTCCAATGCCTTTGTGGAATTCTGGTATCTTGTCGTATTTGTGCCCATTGCGATTATTACCGGTATCAAGCAGACCTATAAAACCAAGGCTGGACATTATCGCCTTGACCAGTTGCTTCTCAAATTGCCGATCTTGGGTGATGTGTTGCGTAAGGCCTCGGTGGCGCGTTTTTGTCGCACCTTCTCCACCCTGACGGCTGCCGGTGTTCCGGTCCTTGAATCCCTTAATACGGTGGCCGAAACCTCCGGTAATGTCATTGTCGAAGAGGCGATTCTCAAAGCCAAGGAATCCATCACTCAGGGACAGACCTTGTCTGCCCCGCTGGCCGCCAGCGGAATCTTTCCGCGCATGGTGACGCAGATGATCAATATTGGTGAGGAAACCGGCAGCATGGAAGAAATGCTGTCCAAGATTGCCGATTTCTACGAGCAGGAAGTGGATACGGCAGTCGACAATATGACTGCGCTGATGGAACCGTTCATCATGGCCTTTCTCGGCGTTGTGATTGGTGGCCTGGTCATTGCCATGTATCTGCCCATCTTCCAGATGGCATCCATCGTCTGATTTCGCAGCCGCCCCGTCTTTTTCGCCGCCCCTTGTGAGTATTTCTATGTTTGTGATTGGCGCCTGCGGCTTTCTCGGCCTGTTGTTCGGCAGTTTTGCCAATGTGCTGGTGCATCGTCTGCCCAGAGGCGAGTCGATTGTTTTCCCCGGTAGTTGCTGCCCGAAGTGCGGGCATGCCATTGCCTGGTACGACAATATTCCCCTGATCTCCTGGTTGTTGCTGCACGGTAAATGTCGGCATTGCACTGCCCTCGTGGCAGTGCGCTATCCGCTGCTGGAGGCAGGTCTGGGTACCATCTGGGCGCTGCTTGCCTGGCATTTTTCCCTCACGCCGGAGCTTGGCATGGCCCTGGTGCTCTCCTTTCTTCTCTGGGTGCTCACCTGGATTGATCTTGAAACCGGCCTGCTGCCCAATGCCCTGACCTTTCCCGGTATCGCGCTTGGCCTGCTGTTCGCCGCCTTTTTCGGGGATATTTATGCTTCGCTGGCCGGTGCGCTGGTCGGCTATGCCGTGTTCTGGCTGGTTGCGCGGGTGTTTTTTATGCTGACTTCACGCGAAGGCATGGGGCAGGGTGATTTTAAATTATTGGCCATGCTCGGTGCTTTCCTCGGTTGGCAGGCTTTACCCTTCGTGATCTTCCTCTCCTCCTTTGTCGGTGCGGTGATTGGCAGTGTTTACCTGCTGCTTACCAGGAACTCGATGCGCGCCGAGATTCCCTTCGGCCCCTATCTGGCGGCAGCCGGCTTAATCTGGCTGGTCTGGGGAGAGGGCCTGCTGCTCTGGTTCACTGAACTGAGTCAAGGGCTGACGGGATGAAGCGCGTCGGTCTGACTGGCGGTATCGGCAGCGGAAAATCCACGCTGGCCTGCATGCTGGCAAAGCTGGGCGTGCCGGTGCTGGATCTCGATGCCCTGGGGCGTGAGCTGCACAAGGAATCGGATTGCCGTGCTGCGCTGTTGGAGGCCTTCGGAGAGGGTGTTCTCGATGCTTCCGGGGCTGTGGATCGTGCAGCACTTGGCAGGCTGTGTTTTTCCGATGCAGAAAAAACAGCCACGCTGAACAACATTATGCATCCGCGCATCTGGCAGCGAGAGGAGGAATGGCTGGCCGTGCAGCAGGCACCCTATGTGCTGATTGAAGCCTCGGTGTTGATCGAATCGGGCGGCGCGTCACGCATGGATGCGGTGGTGGTTGTGCTGGCCGACGAAGCAAGGCGTCGTCGACGAGTCATGCTGCAAAGGGGGATGGATGAGAAACAGTTTGAGGCCATTCTTGCCCGCCAGTGTGATGATGTGGAGCGCCGGGCGGCAGCGGACTTTATCATCGAAAACAATTCCGATTTGAATACCCTGCAACAAAGCGCATCCGGTTTGCATCAGCAACTCCTCAGCCTGAAAGGGCTATAGAAAACAAAGAATTTTGCGGCCGGAAAGAGTGCTGTTGCAGGCAAGGTTTGCGGTTGACACTCAGAGGTCGGATTCGTAACGTTCGCGGCCTTATTCCCCGGTAGCTCAGTTGGTAGAGCAGGTGACTGTTAATCACCTTGTCGCTGGTTCGAGTCCGGCCCGGGGAGCCATACAGGAATCAAGGCGGGCACTTCGGTGCTCGCCTTTTTCTTTTACGATGTAAAACGAGCTTTCGAAGCTCCTGTCTTGAACGCGTTACCGTTATCTGTCTATAGTTTGCCACAGTAGCCCTGCTTAAGCTGAAATCTGCTACAGTCATCCTATGATTCATGCCAGCGATCAGATCATGTTCAGTATCTTCCTGATTTTTTTCGGGGCTTCGGTGCTGGCTACCTGCGCGCTCTTTGCCCGTCAGTCGCTGCTTGTTGCATATGTGCTGATCGGGATAATCTGCGGGCCGGCGCTGCTTGGCTGGGTCAGCGATGCGAGCCTGATCAGCGAGCTGTCACATGTTGGCATTGTGTTCCTTCTTTTCCTGCTGGGTATGAATCTTCCACCGCAGAAACTGCTTCGTATGCTGGGTAGTACGACGCTGCTGACACTGATCAGTTCCATATTGTTTACCGGCCTTGGCGCACTTATTGCGCTGTTGGCCGGGTTTAATTTGCAGGAAGCATTGTTGGTTGGTGCGGCGCTACTTTTTTCCAGCACCATCATTGGGCTTAAGCTTCTTCCCACTACCGTGCTGCACCATCAGCGCACCGGTGGCACCATTATCAGCATCCTTCTTTTGCAAGACATCATTGCCGTTGTTGTTCTAATGCTGGTGCAGGGTGGCAGTGGCTCGGTCGGGCGTGTGGCTTTGAGTCTTCTTTCCCTGCCTGTGCTGGCCGGGCTGATTTATATACTCAATCGCTTTGTACTGCTTCCCCTGCTGCGCCGTTTTGATGTGATTCAGGAGTATGTTTTTCTTGTGGCCATCGGTTGGTGCCTTGGCGTGGCTGAGCTGGCCCGTTTTGCCGGTTTATCGCATGAAATCGGTGCCTTCATGGCTGGCGTGGTGCTGGCCAGCAGTCCGATTGCGTTACATATTGCCGAGCGGTTGAAGCCGCTGCGCGATTTCTTCCTGATTATCTTTTTCTTTTCTGTCGGTGCGGGGTTCAATCCTGCCCTGTTGCTGGAAAACTGGTTACCAGTCTGTCTGTTGGCTGCAGCTGCCATGTTATTCAAACCGATACTCTTTGCATGGCTGTTGCGCCGTTCCGGTGAGGCGAGTGATCTGGCTGGCGAGGTTGGCGTGCGCCTCGGTCAGATGAGCGAGTTCTCACTGCTTATTGCGGTACTGGCCGAGCAGCAGGGGGTCATTGGCCATTCAGCAGCCGGATTGATTCAGGCTGCGACCCTGCTGAGTTTTGTCGCCTCATCTTTCTGGATAGTGCAGCGCTACCCGACACCGATTGCCACCAGCGCCTCCCTGCGCCGCGATTAGGACTCTCTTTGGCCTAAGGGGTTTGCAGCAAGTTTAATTGTCGGCGCCGTCTGCAACCGATAGGCTGTTTCGATGAAACATATTTTGATGCGTCTGAGCTATCGACCCATGCTGCGCTATCTGATTTCCCTTTGGCCCTTGCCGGTATTTTTTACCGCGGTGCAGGGCGTCATGTGGCTCAACGGCAACAGCGCTTTCTTTGCTCTTCCTTACTGGATTTCCGATCTGGATATGCTGCTTTTTCTACTCTGTTTCGGTGTGACCGGCATCTGGGTTTACTGGCCGCTGGCCAAGCTTACCGGGATGCACGGCGGGCAGGCCCAGCGCATTGCCGCTCGCTGCTTGTCCACGCTGCCCATGCGGGCCTTAAAGGCCTTTGCCGTTGGCGGCGCGATTTACGGCGCCTATCTTTTATTGCTGGTGCTGGGGAGTGCATCGGCTGTTGGCCGGGAAATGAGTACTCCGATGCTGATTTCGCTGACCTGTAGCATCAGTTATTGCTCGCTGATTCTGGTGCCGGCCATTGGCGTGGCCATTACCCTGCATTATGGAGTCGGTCAGCGGCTGAGTGTGGATTATGCCGTGCAGGGCGAGCAGATACAGAAATGGAGTCCGCTGCATGCTTTTACAGATTCCGCCAAGCGCCCATGGCTGGTATTTATCGTCACCGGCCTGTTGCCGACCAGCTTGCTGGTGTTGTTTGCCTATCTTGCTTCGATTGAACCGATGGTAGTCGGGCAGCGCTTCATTGCAGGTCAGGGATTGTTGCTGTTTCTGACCGGATCGCTGGCCAGTATCATTTTAATGACGTTGATAACCCGCTCGCTGCGCATGGTGACCGGTGAACTGGCGCGTGGTCTGGAGCATCTGCGCAAGGGGCGTTTCGAGGGTAGGGTCCGGGTGCTGATCGATGATGACCTAGGGGCCCTCGCCAACGGTTTAAACACTGCTCTGGCCGGTTTGCAGGAGCGCGAGGAATTAAAGGGCAGCCTTTCTGTGGCGGCTGATATTCAGCATGGTCTGCTGCCTGATCTGCCACATGATGTGCCGGGCTATTCCTTTGCCGCCCTTCAACAGCCTTGTCACAACGTGGGCGGGGATTATTATGATGTCATTCCGTTCAACGACGGACGCTACTGGCTGGTGATGGCAGATGTGGCCGGCAAGGGCTATCCGGCAGCGCTTACCGTGGCCAATCTTCAGGCCATGTTGCAGGTGCTGGCCGCACAGGAGGGGCATTTCGATGCGGCCCTTGCCTATATCAACCGCTCGCTCTGTCAGACCATGACCGGCGGACGCTTTGTCACCCTTTTTATGGCTAAGATGCAGCCCGAGAGCCACTCCATGCTGTGGGTTAATGCCGGCCATGTGCCACCGTTGCTGCAAACTCAGAGCGGTATTGTGCGACTGATGGCAGCCACCCCGCCGCTCGGGGTGCTTCCTGATTTGACATTCGAGGTGCAGCGTACCGAATTGGCTCCGGGGGATCGTTTGCTGGCCTACACCGATGGCGTGACCGAGGCTCGCGATGCAGCGGGCAGCAGCATGTTCGGTGAGAAGGGCTTAAGCGATTGGTTATTGGCGCAGCAGGATATGTCGCTGGCGGAACTGCCGCAGAGTCTGCTGGCGCATCTGCGCGCCTTCAGCGGCGATGAAGAA
>CAZQTO010000051.1:0-11374 GCA_964596375.1 uncultured Zetaproteobacteria bacterium
CAGCGGGCATGTGCAGGGCGTCTGTTTTCGTCACTACACCCGCCAGAAGGCCATCGAACTTGGCATCAAGGGCTGGGTGCGCAACCTTTCCGACGGCAATGTGGAGACTTTGATTTGCGGTACCTCAGAACAGATTGACGCCATGCTGGGCTGGCTCGCTCAAGGCCCGGACAACGCTCGGGTGTCCGGATGTGCAGCCCGCCCCGCAGCAGAAACACCACCGATAGATGACTTCCGGATTATTTACTGAATAAAAAAGGCCCCGCAATGCGGGGCCTTTTGATTTGTGCAGCGGAAGACTTACTTGTCTTCTGCTTTGCTTTCCTCAGCAGCCGTATCGGCAGCTTCAGGCGCGTCTGCAACTGCTTCATCAGCAGCAGCCTCAACCGGCGCAGCTTCCTTCTTGGCGGCAGGCTTCTTGGCAGCCTTGACCGGCTTGGCTTCAAAGCCGGCCTCAACGAACTCGATCAGAGCCATCGGGGCAGCATCGCCGACGCGGAAACCGGTCTTGATGATGCGTGTATAACCACCGGGGCGGCTGCTGAACGCTGTGGCAACATCGTCGAACAGCTTATCCACAATCGGACGATGGCGCAGCTTGGCCAAGGCCTGACGGCGCGAATGCAGATCGCCGTTCTTGCCCAGGGTGATGAGCTTTTCCATATAAGGGCGAATCGCACGGGCCTTGGCCTGTGTGGTTTCAATGCGGCCGTGGGTAATCAGTGCCGAGGCCAGATTGGCCAGCAGTGCACGACGGTGACCCGTGACCAGACCCAGAGAGCCATGATGTTTGCGATGGCGCATAGTAATATCCCCGCTTATTCCGTAATGGCCGGCAAATCCTGCGGCGGCCAGTTATCAATTTGCATGCCGAGATCAAGACCCATCTTGTCCAGAACCTCGCGAATTTCTGTCAGCGACTTGCGGCCGAAGTTCGGCGTGCGCAGCATTTCCTGCTCGCTGCGCATAACCAGATCGCCAACATAGAAGATGTTGTCGCTCTTCAGGCAGTTCATCGAACGCACCGACAGGTCGAGATGATCGATCGGCTGGCGCAGCAGGTCTTCAAGATTCACGGCCGTATCGGCCTCAACCTCTTCGCGCTCAACGGCGTCGAAACTGACGAACACAGCCAGCTGATCCTTAATGATGGATGCTGCCTCATGAATGGCTTCCTCAGGCGACAAGGCACCATTGGTTTCCACTTCCATAATCAGCTTGTCGTAATTGGTATCCTGACCGACACGGGCATTCTCAACGCGGGTAGCCACGCGGCGAATCGGAGAAAACGATGCATCAACCAGCAGGGTTCCTGCAGGCCGCTCGTCACCTTCACGATTCTGGGCCGGATCGTAGCCGAAGCCGGATTCCACGGTGACTTCCATATCCAGCACAGCATCTTCGTTCAGATGGGCCAGAACCAGGTCGCTGTTGAGCACATGCACAGCACCGGAACCCTTCAGGTCCCCTGCTGTTACCTTGCCGGCACCCTTGGCGTTGATCTTCAGCACATGACGTTCACCGTCATCCGATTTCAGATCGACTGTCTTCAGGGTCAGCATGATGTCCATGACATCTTCACGGACGCCCTTGATGGTATCAAACTCATGCGACACACCGTTAATGCGAACTTGCGTTACGGCAGCACCTGACAGTGACGACAGAAGCATGCGACGCAGACTGTTGCCGAAGGTGGTTCCGTAACCGCGCTCCAGCGGCTCGAAGGTAATCTTCGCAGTACGTCCCGGGACGATATCTTCAACCGTAACCTTGCGCGGTTTAATCAACTTCATGCTTAAATCTCCTGTAACTTACTTGGAGTACAGTTCGACAATCAGCTGTTCACGAATAGATGAATCAAGCTGATCACGGGCCGGCAACTCACGGAAGCTTCCCTGTTTGGTCTGCAGGTCGACATCCAACCACTCGGCAATACCCTTCTGACCGGCAGATTCGGCTGCGGCGGTGATACGCAGATGCTCTTCAGCCTTCTTGCTCAGGGCGATACGCGCACCAACCTGCACACGAGCGGACGGAATATTCACCACGCCACCATCTACCATAATGTGCTTGTGGCGCACGATCTGGCGGGCTTCAGTACGCGAACTGGCCAGACCCATGCGGTACACGATGTTGTCCAGACGGGACTCAAGCAGCTGCAGCAGGTTCAGACCTGTAACACCCTGCATGCGGTCGGCATCCTGGAAATACTTGCGGAACTGCTTCTCCTGCAGGCCGTAGATACGCTTAACCTTCTGCTTTTCGCGCAACTGCAGACCATAGTCCGATGCGCGGCCCGGGCGACGGCCCTGACCATGCATACCCGGTGCATACGGGCGGCGCTCAATCGCGCACTTGTCGGAATAGCACTTGCTACCCTTGAGAAAAAGTTTTTCACCTTCGCGACGGCACAACCGGCACTTGGCATCCATATAGCGAGCCATCGTTTGTACTCCTTAAACCCGGCGCCGCTTCGGAGGGCGGCAACCATTATGCGGGATGGGGGTGACATCGCGGATGAACGTCACATTCAGACCTGAGGCGGCAATGGCACGAATCGCAGACTCGCGACCGGAACCCGGACCGCGCACCAGCACGACCACGTTCTTCACACCGTGATCCATGGCCTTGCGGCAGCACTCTTCAGCAGCCACCTGGGCGGCAAACGGGGTGCTCTTACGCGAGCCTTTAAAACCAGCGGCACCAGCGGTTCCCCAGCAAATGGTATTGCCGGCTTCATCGGTGAAGCTGATCAGTGTGTTGTTGAACGACGCCTTGATATGCGCAACGGCATTGGCGATGTTCTTGCGGGCGCGTTTCTTGGGCGCTGTCTTTGGAGCTGCCATGTTCCTACCTCGTCCTTACTTCTTCTTGCCGGCGATCGCGCGGCGTGGGCCTTTGCGGGTACGGGCATTGTTCTTGCAATTCTGACCACGCACAGGAAGACCCTTGCGATGGCGCAGACCGCGGTAGCAACCAAGATCAGTCAAGCGCTTGATGCTCAATGAAAATTCACGACGGCAATCGCCTTCGACGACAAAATCCTTGTCGATGATGCCGCGAATCTTGGCCACATCAGCGTCGCTAAGATCCTTGACGCGTGTCTCAGGACTCACCTTGGCCGCGGCCAGAATCTTCTGCGAACTGGTCAACCCGATACCAAAAATATAGGTCAGCGCGACTACAACGCGCTTCTGGGTTGGAATATTTACTCCGGCAATACGTGCCACTTATGCCTCCTGTCTCTTACCCTGCGTCAGGCAACTCATTGCCAACGCACACACCTTAAAAGGGCGCGCGATAGTAACGGCGACACCCTTTCTCCGCAAGCTCAATTTCAACCCTGCCGCTGCTTGTGACGCGGATTCTCGCAAATAATGCGAATGACACCCCGGCGCCTGATAACGCGGCACTTGGTGCACATCTTTTTTACCGATGCCCGAACTTTCATACTTCCTCCTGCCCGCGTAAGCGGACGTGTTACTTACTTCTCGCGATAACTGATGCGGCCGCGGGACAGATCATAAGGAGATATCTCCACGGTGACCTTGTCTCCCGGCAGGATGCGGATATAAAACTTGCGCATCTTCCCGGAAATAGTGGCCAGCACCTCATGACCGTTTTCCAACTTGACCGTAAACATGGCATTGGGAAGCTTTTCAACCACTTCACCCGACATTTCAATAATATCTTCTTTCGCCATGCTCTATAACCAGTCCTTTAATCCAGGTCCTTCATCGCCAGGACCAAACGTTCATACACTTCATTCATCGTGCCATCGGCATCAACCCGGCAAAAGGCGGGGCGCTTCGAATAGTACTCCAGGAGCGGTGCTGTCTGCTCCTGATACACATGCAATCTGTGTACAATTACATCCTCGCGGTCATCGTGACGCTGGTATAACTCACCACCACACCGATCACACACCCCTTCTTTGCGGGGTGGCGAATAATGCCGATGAAATCCAAAACCGCAAGCCCCGCACAACAACCGGCCGGCAAGCCGTTCGACCAACAGGTTTTCCGATGCATCCATGAAAACCACATGATCCAGTTCCATATCATGGTGAGACAGCATCTCATCCAATGATTCGGCCTGCGCTACGTTGCGTGGAAAGCCGTCGAGCAGGAAGCCGTTCACAGCTTCCGGCTGTGTAATTCGCTCTTCAATCATGCCAATGACTACTTCATCGGGAACAAACGAACCGGCATCCATGTAAGCCTTGGCGCGAATACCGAGCTCGGTCTTTTCACTCACGGCCTGACGCAGCATATCACCGGTGGATATATGAACGATATTCAGGATTTCGGCCAAACGGTCGCCCTGCGTTCCCTTGCCGACACCCGGCGGTCCAGACAGGACGATGCGCATCAGCGACCTGTTTTCAGGCGGGCCTGTTTCATCAGTCCCTCATACTGGTGGGACAAAAGATGTGATTGAATCTGACCCATGGTGTCCATCGTTACGACCACCACAATCAGCAAACTGGTGCCGCCGAAATAAAACGGCACGCCCAACTCGGAAATAAGCCATTGCGGCAGCAGACAGACCAGCGTCACATATGCAGCACCGGTTACAGTCAAACGGGTCAGAACGTTATCAATATACTCGGCCGTTCTCTGGCCCGGACGAATACCCGGAATAAAGCCACCGTTCTTCTTCAGATTATCAGCCGTGTCCTTTGGATTAAACACAATGGCCGTATAGAAGAAGCAGAAAAAGATAATCAGCAGAGAGAACAGTGTGAGATACAACCAGCTGTTCGGGCTGAGCAGTGCAGCAACATCGCCAAGCCAGCCGAAACCTTCGGCATTCTTGGTCATCTGGGCAAAGGTCGCCGGCAAAAGAATAAGACTGGATGCGAAAATCGGCGGAATAACGCCAGCGGTGTTGACCTTCAGCGGCAGAAAGGATGCCTTGCCGCCATACAGCCGATTACCCACCTGTCGCTTGGCATACTGAATGGGAATACGCCGCTGGGCCCGCTCGAACCACACCACGATACCGGTTACAGCAATGGCCATGGCGAACAGGAACAAGACTGTAAAGGCAGTGAATTCGCCTGTGCGGGCCAATTCCAGCGTGCCGCCGATGGCAGAGGGAAGACCTGCAACAATACCGGCAAAGATGATCATCGAAATGCCGTTGCCGATACCACGTTCGGTAATCTGCTCACCCAGCCACATCAGAAAGACGGTGCCGGCTGTCAGGGTAAGCACGGTCATCAGTCGGAATGCCATGCCCGGATCAATCACCACGGCCTGTCCATTCATCGAGAAAGATTCAAGGCCAATGGCAATACCAACCGACTGGAAGAGCGCCAGAAGCACCGTACCATAGCGTGTATACTCGGTAATCTTGCGACGACCCGCCTCGCCTTCCTTTTTGAGCTGTTCAAGCTTCGGCGAAACCACAGTCATCAACTGAATGATAATAGCTGCAGAAATGTAGGGCATGATGCCCAGGGCAAAGATGGTCAGGCGCGAAAGCGCACCACCGGAAAACATGTCGAACATGCCAAGCATGGTGCCCGAAACCTGCTTGAACAACTCAGCCAGCACGACGGCATCAATACCCGGAATGGGGATATGCGCGCCGATACGAAACACCACCAGCATGCCGAGTGTGAAAAGAATCCTGCTTTTCAGCTCCGGTATCTTGCCCATATCGGCAAGACCCGCCATCTGGTTGGCGCGTTCGAACATGGATTAGACTCCGGAAAGGTTCAGGCTGCCGCCCGCTGCTTCCACCTTCTTGGCAGCCTGCTTCGATGCAGCCGCAACTGAAATGACCAGCTTCTTGGTCAGCTCGCCATTGGCCAGCACTTTGACGGGATCCACTGCATTGCGCACAAGACCTGCTTCATACAGCACAGCCGCATCAATCTTCGAGCCGGCATCAAAACGCTCAAGCTGAGCAACATTGACCAACTGAAATTCCTGGCGTGCAATCGGTGTAAAACCGCGCTTTGGAACACGGCGGATAAGCGGCATCTGGCCGCCTTCGAAACCGCGAGCCACGGTCGGGCCGGTACGGGACTTCTGGCCCTTATGGCCACGTCCACCTGTCTTGCCCTGACCGGAAGCAACACCGGTACCCTTGCGCTTATTGGACGGGCGGGAACCCTTAGCCGCTTTAATTTCATTCAGCTTCATGCCTTTAACTCCTTAAGCCTCAATACGGACCAGATGGCAGATCTTGTTGATCATGCCACGCACGGCCGGCGTATCTTCCAGTTCAACCACCTGATTCATGCGGCGCAGACCCAGACCAACCAGGGTTGCTTTCTGATCCTTGGCATAGCCAATACCGCTCTTCACCTGACGGACGCGAATCGTTGTCTTCTTGCTCATGATCTGTTTCTCCCTACTCGGCCTTGCCGCGACGCACTTTAATCTGAAGCGGGGTTTCCATGGCCTTCAAGCCATTGAAAGTTGCACGGATCAAATTCAGCGGATTACGCGAACCAAGGCACTTGGTCAGCACATCGTGAATACCCGCGGCATCCATCACTGCACGTACGCTGGAGCCTGCAATCACGCCGGTACCTTCGGAGGCCGGCTTGAGCAGCACTCGAGAGGCATCCTGGCGACCAATCACCTGATAAAACAGGGTGGCGTCATTCTTACGCGGCACATGAATCATCGTACGGCGGGCAATCTCAGTCGCTTTGCGGATCGCTTCAGGCACTTCTTTCGCCTTGGCGTGGCCGAAACCGACATGGCCGTTGCCATCGCCCACCACCATCAGGGCGGTAAAGCCCATGCGGCGGCCACCAGACACTGTCTTGGCAACGCGATTCACAAACACCAGTTTTTCTGTCAGATCAAGTTCGTCAGCATTAATCATTCAAAGATCTCCTAAAACTTCAGCCCGGCTTCGCGGGCACCTTCGGCCAGCGCCTTGACGCGACCATGATAGGGAAAGCTGCCACGATCGAAGGCGACATCCTTGATGCCGGCCTTCTTGGCGCGCTCGGCCAGCAGCTTGCCGACCTTGCCGGCAGTGGCGCAATTACCATTACCCTTGATATCCGCATCCAGACTGGAAGCAGCCACCAGTGTCTTACCGGCAGCATCATCAATCACCTGGGCATAAATATGGCGTGCCGAGCGGAATACACTCAGACGCAGCCGGCCGGAGGCTTTCACACGCGAACGTACGCGGGTAGCCCTGCGCACAACCGGATTCATTTCATAACGCTTCACACTCATTCAAATATCTCCCGATATCACCTTACGGACTAGGCCTTCTTGCCTTCCTTCATCTTGACGTGCTCGTCAACGTAGCGAACACCCTTGCCCTTATAAGGCTCTGGCGGACGGAAGGCGCGAATTTCTGCGGCTGCCTGACCAACCTTCTGCTTGTCGATGCCGGTAAGCGTGATGCGACTCTGCTCTACCTTGGCCTCAACGCCCTGCGGAACCTCGTATACCACCGGATGCGAAAAACCCAGCGACAGATTCAGGCTCTTGCCCTGCACCTGGGCGCGATAACCCACGCCCCGCAGTTCCAGAACCTTCTCGAATCCCGTGCTGACACCGGTCACAACATTAGCCAGCAGCGCACGCGCCAGACCGAACTTGGACTTCGTTACCTTGTCGCCCAGATCGGAACAGGTCAGCTGCAGGACATTGTCTTGCAGCTCAATCGTAATGCCGGCAAACAGCGGCGAGGTCATTTCGCCCTTCGGCCCCTTGATGGAGACCGAGCTGGGGCTAAGCGTAGCCGTCACACCGGACGGCAGAACAATGGGTTGTTTTCCAATACGCGACATAACTACCTCAAAATACCGTACAAAGAATTTCGCCGCCGATACGCGCTTCACGTGCCTTGCGGTCGGACATCACACCCTTTGAGGTGCTGATGATTGCCAGGCCATAGCCGTTGGATACGCGTGGCAGATCCTCGGCACCGGCATACACACGACGACCGGGCTTGGAGATGCGCTTGATCTCGCGAATCACCGGTGCTCCGTCATCGTCGTAGCGCAGCATCAGGCGCAACTGCGGGTGTCCCTTTTGATTAAAGGACTTCACAGCCTGCACATAGCCCTCTTCCTTGAGCAGATTGCCCAAAGCTTCAAGCATCTTGCTGGAAGGCATTTCAACTTTCTCCAGACCAGCGCCCTGTGCATTGCGAATGCGGGTCAGCATGTCTGCGATTCGATCCATCATCATAGCGTTTCTCCTACCAGCTCGACTTCATCATGCCCGGGATCTCACCGGCCAGGGCACGCTTGCGCAGACAAATACGGCACAGGCCGAACTTGCGATACACGGAATGCGGACGTCCGCACAACTGGCAGCGCGTATACGCGCGTACCTTGAATTTCGGTTTGCGATTGCATTTCGCAATCATCGCCTTAGTTGCCATCGACTCTGCTCCTATCCCTGATTGCGGAAGGGCATACTGAACTGCTTGAGCAGCGCCAGGCCTTCCTCATTTGTGCTTGCCGTGGTGCAGATGGTGATATCCATGCCACGAATCTTGTCCACTTTATCGTACTCGATTTCGGGGAAAATAATCTGTTCCTTGATACCCATCGTGTAATTACCACGGCCATCGAAGGATTTCGGATTGATGCCCTTGAAATCGCGGATGCGCGGCAATGATACGTTCACCAGACGATCAAGAAACTCCCACATGGTATCGCCACGCAGTGTCACCCGGCAGCCCACACCCATGTCTTCGCGCAACTTGAAGTTGGCGATCGACTTGCGCGACTTGGTAATCACCGGCTTCTGGCCGGTAATGGCAGCCATATCGGCCACTGCACCATCCAGCAGCTTGGAATTCTGTGCTGCTTCGCCGACACCCATATTGACCACGATCTTGGTGATCTTGGGAATAGCCATCACATTCTTGATGCCAAGCTCTTTCTGCAAAGACGCCTTGATATCACTGTTATAAAAATCTTTTAAACGTGCCATGTCATAAACTCCTAGCGATCCAGCACTTCGCCGCACTTCCTGCACGTGCGGACCTTGCGACCATCTTCCAGAGCCTTGGCGCCGAGACGGACACCGGCCTTGCAGCTGGGGCAGTAGTACTGCACGTTGGAAATGGCGATGGGGGCTTCTTTTTCAATAATGCCACCCTTGCTGTTCTGTGTCGGGCGGGTATGCCGCTTAACCATGTTCACCTTGGAGATCAGGGCCTTGCCCTCACCCGGCATCAGGCGAATAACCTTGCCGCGCGCACCCTTGTCGCGACCGGCGATCACGATGATTTCATCATCGCGGCGAATACGTGTTGATTGCGTCGAATTCATTGTTTTCTCCTGCTCCCGACTCACAAGACTTCCGGTGCGAGGGAGATGATTTTCATATATCCCTTGCTCCGCAGTTCACGTGTCACCGGTCCGAAAATACGCGTGCCAACCGGCTCGCCCTGGTTGGTCAGCAACACAGCCGCATTGCCGTCGAAACGGATGGAACTGCCATCGGCACGACGGAATTCCTTGGCCGTACGTACGACCACAGCTTTGGTTACCTGACCCTTCTTCACTTTGCCGCCCGGATTGCAATCCTGCACGGCCACGACAATCACGTCGCCGACGCGAGCGTAACGACGCTTGGAACCACCCAGCACCTTGATGCAGGTGATACGGCGTGCGCCGGAATTGTCGGCAACATCAAGTACAGTTTCAGTCTGAATCATTTCTTAACCCCGTTCTTCAAATGTCGCTTACAACTGCTCGGCGCGGCGTACGATAGACTGCAGCGTCCAGCGCTTGCGCGCTGACAGCGGGCGTGACTCAACAATGCGTACGATATCGCCAATCCTGCACTCGCTGGCTTCGTCATGCGCCATGTATTTCTTGTGCGAGCGCACTGTTTTGCGGTACTGCGGATGCAGGTACTTGCGCTCCACCTGAACAACAACGGTCTTCTCGGCCTTGTTGCTGGTTACCACGCCCTCAAGAATGCGCTTGTTGCTCTTCTGCTCGGTAATCTGTTCGCTCATGCCTTAGGCTCCCTGCACCGCACGTGCGGCCAGAATGGTTTTAATACGCGCAATTTCGCGACGCACCTGCGTCGGACGCGCTGTTGTGGTCAACTGCATGGTAGCCTGCTGAAAACGCAGCTTCATACCCTCGGCAGCCAGTTCGTCCATGCGCTCCGTCAGTTCTGCGTCGGTCATGCCACGCAGTTCTTTCGCCTTCTTGATATCGCTCATCGGCCAACTCCACGTACAACAATCTTGGTGCGCAGCGGCAACTTGGAAGCAGCCAGCGTCAGTGCTGCACGCGCTGTTTCCTCATCCACGCCTTCCATCTCATACAGGATACGCCCCAAACGCACGGCAGCTACCCAGTACTCAGGCGAGCCCTTGCCCTTGCCCATACGGACTTCGGCAGGCTTGGAAGACACCGGCAGATCCGGAAATATACGGATCCAGATACGGCCCTGACGTTTGATACGACGGGTCATGGCAATACGCGCAGCTTCAATCTGACGTGCCGTGATACGACCGGCTTCCATGGCCTTCAGGCCATAGGTGCCAAAATTCAGACTGGCTCCACGCGGAGTGATGCCACGCAGACGTTGCAGCTCCTTGTGGTGCTTGCGCCAGCGGATTTTCTTTGGTTGCAGCATGGTTCTCTATCCTCGCTTATGCAGCGTTTTCTTCGGTCGGAGTGCCAATCTTCTCACCCCGGAACACCCACACCTTGACGCCAATAACGCCATAGGTGGTGTGTGCTTCAGCAAAACCGTAATCCACATCGGCACGCAGCGTATGCAGCGGCACGCGGCCTTCACGGTAACCCTCGGTACGGGCAATCTCGGCTCCGCCCAGTCGACCCGAGCAGGACACGCGGATACCCAGTGCGCCCATACGCAGAGCACCCTGCATGGCACGCTTCATCGCACGGCGAAAAGCCACACGACGCTCGAGCTGGAAGGCGATATTCTCAGCCACCAACTGCGCATCGGCCTCTGCCTGACGCACTTCCATGATATACACCTGCACATCCTGGCCTGTCTGCTTGCCCAGCTCACGACGCAGCGCCTCGATATCTGCACCCTTCTTGCCGATCACCACGCCGGGACGTGCGGTATGCACCGTCACCTTGATCTGTCCGGCAGGACGCTCGATCACAATACGCGAAACATTGGCATGCTTCAGGCGCGCTTTAACGTGCTCGCGCAGCTTGATGTCTTCAATCAGCTGTTTGCCGAAATTCTTCTCGGCATACCACTGAGATTCCCAGCCGCGCGTGATGCCAACGCGGAAACCAATCGGATTAACCTTCTGACCCATTCCATTCGCTCCTTATTCAGCCGCGCACGGCCACGGCCACCATCAGGTGACTGCGACGCTTGTAACGCCTGCGGATACGC
The DNA here is from genome assembly GCA_964596375.1 of uncultured Zetaproteobacteria bacterium. Taxonomy (GTDB): domain Bacteria; phylum Pseudomonadota; class Zetaproteobacteria; order Mariprofundales; family Mariprofundaceae; genus UBA1543. Next base: position 11,349 of record CAZQTO010000051.1, read on the forward strand.
CCCATGCCCTTCGGGCGCCAGCGCTT
>CAZQTO010000051.1:11474-14872 GCA_964596375.1 uncultured Zetaproteobacteria bacterium
TGCGACGCTTGTAACGCCTGCGGATACGCCCCATGCCCTTCGGGCGCCAGCGCTTGAGTGTCTGAGCTGCATCCACGCGCGCCGTGGAAACCAGCAATTCATCAACATCCATGCCGTGGTTCTGTTCTGCGTTGGCAATGGCGGACTTAAGCACCTTCTCAATGAGTCGGGCGCCCTTCTTCGGCGACAGGGACAGGATCGCGAGAGCGCGTCCTACCGGCAGGCCGCGAATCTCGTCGGCCAACAGACGAGCCTTCTGCGGGCTGATCTGGCTGTCTTTTGCTAATGCACGTACTTCTTCAGTCATGACTTACCTCTTCGACTTCTTGTCGGCGCCATGGCCGTAGAATGTGCGTGTCGGTGCGAACTCGCCGAGCTTGTGGCCCACCATGTTCTCACTGACGAACACCGGTACGAACTTGTTGCCGTTGTGCACGGCAAAATTCAAGCCGACGAACTCCGGCGAAATGGTGGAACGACGCGACCAGGTCTTGATCACACCTTTCAGGGTTCCGCCTTTTGCGGCATCTACCTTCTTCTGTAATGAATCCTCGATGTAAGGACCCTTTTTCAGTGAACGCGCCATAACCTACCTCACTTCTGCTTGCGACGGCGAATAATATCGCGACTCGACGCTTTGTTCTTATTACGTGTCTTGTGACCCTTGGTCGGTACGCCCCACGGGGTAACCGGGTGACGACCACCGGAGGTGCGGCCTTCGCCACCACCATGCGGATGATCAATCGGGTTCATGGCCACACCGCGCACGGTCGGGCGAACACCCAGCCAACGCGTACGACCTGCTTTACCAACCTTGCGGTTTGAATGATCGGAATTGGCAATAGCACCGATGGTTGCCATGCAGCGGTCATCCACACGACGGAACTCACCACTTGGCAGCTTGACGACGGCTCGGCCGCCTTCTTTACCCATCAACTGCACGCTCATGCCGGCGCTGCGGGCCATCTGGCCACCTTTGCCGGGCTTGAGCTCCACATTGTGCAGCATGGTACCAACACGAATGCGATTGATTTGCATGGCGTGGCCGGGACGCATCTCGGCATCCGGCCCGCTCATCACGGTGTCACCGGCACGCAGGCCCTGCGGAGCAAGGATGTAGCGCTTGTCGCCGTTGGCAAACACGATCAGGGCAATGTGGGCAGTGCGATTCGGATCATACTCAATACGATCCACACGGCCTTCAATGCCGAAATTGTCGCGCTTGAAATCAATCATGCGATACAACTGCTTGTGTCCGCCACCCTGATGCCTGGTGGTGATACGGCCGTTGTTGTTGCGCCCACCCTTACGGGACTGGCCCTTGGTCAGGCTGGACTCGGGGCGACCCTTGTACAGCTCCGGACTAACAGCAGCAACGCGGCCGCGGTTTCCGTTGGTTGTCGGTTTCAATGCTTTCAATGCCATGATCTTAAGCCTCTTCTGCGACTTCTAGCGTCTGGCCTGCAGCCAGGCGCACGACAGCCTTGCGATAGTCAGGACGACGACCGGCATGCGTGCCACGACGCTTGGCCTTACCAGGCAGGTTAATCACCTGAACCTTGTCGACCTCGACCTCAAAAATATTTTCCACAGCCTGTTTGATCTGCAGCTTGGTGGCAGATGTGGCAACGCGGAAGGTGTACTGGTTGGCTGCGCCGGTAGCTGCGTAGCTCTTCTCGGTTACAACCGGGCGGCGCAGGATGTTGAAATCATTGTATGTCGCACTCATGACAGACGACCCTCCAGCTTCTCAATTGCAGCCTTGGTCAGCACCAGATGATCAAACTTCAGCAGGTCGTGCAGATTCATCTGCCCGTCCAGAACCACCTTGGCATGCTTCACATTGCGCCCGGAGAGCATCACCTCGCGGCTTTCCTCACCCAACACAATCAGGCCGTTACTGATTTCCAGCTTCTGCATCACCTGCACGAAATCGCTGGTCTTGATGTTCTTGAGCTCCAGCTTATCGAGCACGGTGATACGGCCGTCGCGGACATGGCTGGACAGAGCCAGACACAGGGCGCGGCGACGCTCATTCTTATTCAGGCGCGTGGCATAGCCATGCGGCTTCGGACCGTGTGCAACACCACCGTGACGCCACTGCGCGGAACGCGTGGAACCTGCACGGGCACGACCGGTTCCCTTCTGCTTCCATGGCTTCTTGCCGCCACCGGAAACTTCGGCACGAGTCAGCGTGCTGTGCGTACCTGCACGCTGAGCCAGAGACAGCGCGGAATATACGCGATGAACAAACGCGGCATCCGGCTCAAGACCGAAAACGGCATCATTCAGCTTCTGCTTGCCGACCTGTTTGTTGTTCTGATCAACAACTGAAATCTCAGGCATCTTATGCTCCCTTCACTGCCGGACGCAGTTCAACATAGCCACTCTTGGCACCGGGAACCGCTCCCTTGACCAGAATGCGGCCTGCCTCGGCATCAATGCGCACGATTGTCAGATTCTGCGTGGTGATGCGCACATCACCGTAGTGACCAGGCATCTTCTTACCCGGAAACACGCGACCAGGCCACTGGCACTGACCGGTGGAACCCATCTGGCGATGCGTCTTCTCGGCACCATGTGTTGCACGGCCACCAGCGAAATCGTAGCGCTTCATCACACCGGCGAAGCCATGACCTTTGGATGTGCCGGACACATCGACCTTCTGACCAACGGCAAACATCTCAGCCGTCAGCTCCTGACCGAGCTCGAAGCTCTCACCAGTGCCAATGCGAAATTCTTTCAGCGAACGCATGGCATCCTGACCCTGCTTTGCATAATGCCCCTGCACAGCACGTGTCTCAATACGCTTCGCCTTGCCGAAACCGACCTGAATAGCATCGTAGCCATCACGCTCGGAAGTACGCAGCGCAACCACGCGGCACGGCTCAACGTTGAGCACGGTAACCGGTACAGCAGCGCCATCTTCAGCAAATATCTGGGTCATGCCAGCCTTGCGGGCAATCAATCCTGCAGCCATTTCTCTCTCCTGCTTACAGCTTGATCTCAACGTCCACACCGGACGGGAGATCAAGTTTCATCAGCGCATCCACGGTCTGCGGTGTCGGACTATCAATATCCAACAAACGCTTATGGGTGCGAATTTCAAATTGCTCGCGTGAATCCTTGTCCTTATGCGGACTACGAATCACACAGAATTTCTCAATCCGGGTCGGCATCGGGATCGGCCCACGCACAATAGCGCCTGTGCGCTTGGCAGTGGACACGATGTCCGCCGCACTCTTATCGAGAATGCGGTGGTCATATGCCTTCAGACGGATACGTATCGTTTCGGTAGCCACTAAAGCCCCCCTACTTGATGATTTCGGTGACGACGCCGGCACCGACCGTACGACCACCTTCGCGAATCGCGAAACGCAGTTCTTTGTCCATGGCAA
>CAZQTO010000052.1:0-14731 GCA_964596375.1 uncultured Zetaproteobacteria bacterium
AAAGTCGACATAATTTTGCGGGGAATAATGAGTTTTATTGCCATATGACATTAAAGCCAATCCATGCTGCCCTTATACCAATAATGTTTGCCCACTGGGTTGGGTGGAAAGTGCTGCTGGCATATATCCTCTTTCTGGCAGCCGTGTTATTGGTTCAAAAACTTATATTAGCCGCGACATCATATGAGAAACCTTTTTATCTGCATAAGGTAAATATTGGCATCTTCATATTCAGTAGTATATTTATTGCAATTAATATTGTGAATGTGCTGGTCGACCCAAACACAGGGAAGGTGTTTTCATATCTATTCCAATATCTCAGCTTGTTTTTGGTGGTTGCCATCATTATGGCTTTTCGGCCATGGGGAGCGCTCGAAATATCATTGATGGCGCGCATGATTTTTTGGATTGCATTCTATTCTATTGCAGTTGAATTTATTGCGGCGAATATTTTTGGTGTGTCGCAACTACTAATGCCTGCAGCTCGACAAAGCCCCAGTTATATCGGGGAGGTTATGGGTCTGTTCCGGCCTTTCGGGTTGACAGGGCAACCAAGTGCTAACGGCGGCATACTTCTATTCGCTTTCCTGTTGCTTGTAGAGCTTCGAATCGTTTGTGAACGAGATGCAAAAATAATAATTGCATTTCTTCTTGGAACATTACTAACAATCAGTGGTCAGGCAATCATGACGAATTTCTTTATAGTGGGGCTCCTGTGGATTGGCAGTCTCCATGGCTCATTGCTTAAAACAATCTCCATCTTTGTTCTGTTACTGTGTGGATTATTGTTATTGAGTTTGGATTTCTCCCAAAAAGTCTCTTTGGACTATTTGATGTATGTCTTGATTGAGAGGGCGCATATCGGTGAAAATTTGGGTGTTTTGAATCTATGGCAATTGTGTTTTGGAACATTGGGTTCAGTTCAAGTTGCGGTTGAGACTAGCACTGAGGTATTCTTGATTGAATCTGTCAAGTTGTTTGGCGTTGTGTTTACGTTGTTGCTCTGGTTATTTATTTGGTTCTTGGTAAAAGGGGCGCGGCTAAGGTTCATTTGGTTGATCGCATGTTTCCTTTCCTCTTTGCATTATCCTACTGTTTTGTATATTGAAGCCCAATTGCCTTTGGCTTTGTTGTTTTTAAGCACATTTAGCCATCGAAATCTTTATTCGCTGAAAATTATCCAGAGAGGTAAAGACATCTTATTACCCCATTCTCCCCGCACAAGTATCCGGCCTCAATAGCCATGCCGAGTTTCGCAGCATCTGTTATGATGGTTTACATGCATTGGTTTCAGTGATTGATATGACTTCTCAGGTTCGTATTTACCGCGCTTTCGACTCGGATATGGAAGAGGTATGGCATCGTCTTCAAGGCGATTGTGATTACTTTATGTTTCAGACATACGAATGGCTTGCGCACTGGCAGCATACTATAGGGGACCACTCTTATGGTATTGAGCCGTGCGTTGCAGTCGTTTCGGATTCAGGTGGCCCCGTGGCACTTTTCCCTTTCGGTGTGCGGAAAATATTCGGCGTCAGGGTGCTTGAATTCCTGGGAGGTGTGCAAAGCGATTACAACGCGCCGCTGATTTCATCGGCAGGACCTTCGCCCGGCCAATTCACCCAGCTGTGGAACAGCGTGATGGAGGCTCTACCCGCGCATGATGTGCGCAGCCTTGTCCGCATGCCGGAAACATGTGGTGGATTCCGGAATCCTGTTCTCGATGCTGTCCCTTCGTTTTGCGAGGGGGCTTCTTACGGAGCAACATTGCCGGATTCATGGGAAGAGTTCAGACAAAGATTACCGTCAAAGTTCCAGAAAGATAACGCGAGAATGATTCGGCGTCTCTCGGAAAAGGGGCACTTTGAATTTGTCGTGGCGGCAACGGTTTCGGAATTTAACGAAATTGTTGAGGTGATGTTCTCCCAGAAAGAGCAGCGTTATAAGGAAACCGGGGCGCGAAACATTCTGGCTGACCCCCATACGCGAGATTTCTACCGCGGCCTGGGTGAACTTGTTGCGGAAGATGCAAAGGTTCACCTTTCCGCCTTGGTAGTGAACGGGGAAATACTCGCTACCCACCTTGGTGCGGTTCACAATGGAAGATTCTATTATCTTTTCCCTACTTTTGCCGGTGCAGCCTGGTCGAAATATTCGCCGGGGCGGCTTTTACTGGAGAAGCTGGTTCAATGGGCCATCGACAACCGGATATCTATATTTGATTTCACCATAGGTGGTGAGGCGTACAAGAATATATGGTGCGATTCGGAGATGAACCTGTACCGCGCGGTTGAAGTGCGGACTTTCCGCGGGCGGTTTTTCGACCGGGCGCAGCGGTTGATATACTGGGTTAAAACAAACCAGAAGGCCCGCGCCATAGCGATGGGTATAATCCGCAAGCTGCACTCTTTCAGGCCCGGCTGACAGGTTTCTCAGTGTCTTCCGGTCCTTTTTTCACCATTTCTCTGGATTTTGAATTATTCTGGGGTCTTTACGATATTACTACCATTCGCCGATATGGTAGGCATATTCTTGGCATTCGTGAGGCGGTTCCGGCTATGTTACGCCTTTTTCGTTCCCACGGCATTCACGTCACCTGGGCGACGGTTGGCTTCATCACCTTCGCCACGCGCAAAGAGTTGCTCTCCTATCTTCCGGATGAGCGGCCAGAATACCTGAATCCGAAGCTGGATCCGTATCGTTATTTGATGGATGAGGTCGGTGATGACGAGAGCAGTGACCCTTACCATTTCGGCTATTCGCTGGTTCGGATGATTCAGGATGTGCCGGGCATGGAAATCGGTAGCCATACCTTCAGTCACTTTTATTGTCTGGAGGCAAGATCCAACCCATCGGCCTACCGTGCCGATCTGATGGCTTCGGTGGCTGCCTTGCAACGTTTGGGCGTACGTCCCCGTTCGCTTGTATTCTGCCGCAATCAGTACGACAGCGCCCATCTGCGCGATGCATCCGAATGCGGATTTGAAGTCTTTCGAGGAAGCGAGTGCGGGGCCATCTACAAGTGGCGAGCCAGAGGAGAGGAAACAACGATTCGGCGGATGAGGCGCTGGTCAGATGCTTATTTGGATATCAGTGGGCCGAATGCTTCTTCCGTTTGCCGCGACGAATCGGGATTGATCAATGTGCCATCCAGTTGCTTTCTGCGGCCGTACTCGTCGCGCATAGGTTTGATTGAACCGCTGCGCCTTAGAAGGATTCAGAAGGCCATGACCTTTGCCGCGAGCGCCGGCGAAGGGTTTCATCTATGGTGGCACCCTTTCAACTTCGGCACGAACCTTGAAGACAATATCGTATTTCTTTCAAAAATATTGACGCATTTCAGGCATCTCCAGGATAGATTCGGCATGCAATCTCTGACTATGTCCGAGGCTGCCGAGCTTGAACAACGACCAGGCCCCACTAAGGTATGACCTGTTGAAAATAGGTTGGGGTTTGAGGGTGGAATATTCACCACGTAGCATTCAAGGCAGCATGTTTCCGCGAGGTGTAGCGTGAGAAAATGGGAAAAGTCGGCATGATCGTTGCAGTTACTGGTGGAACCGGGTTTATAGGGAAACGACTGGTTGAACGCCTGCTGGAACGTGGTGATACGGTAAGATTGCTGACCCGGGGAGAAGGTGGTGGGTTTCAGTCATCCCCGCTGCTCAAGGTAACAAAATGTGATTTATTGACCGTCAGCGTCGATGAACTTTGCCCGATGCTGGAGGGCGTGGATGTTCTCTACCACTGCGCCGGACAGCTGAAAGATGCGAGCGGCATGCGGGCATTGCATGTCGGCGCAACGCGCAAACTGGCCGAGGCGGCATCCGGCCGGATCGGGCACTGGGCCCAGCTTAGCAGTGTCGGTGTGTACGGTCCGGTGCAGGAGGGCTAGGTTACCGAGGATTCGGCGATCAGGCCGGTCGGCGAGTACGAGATCACCAAGGCCGAATCGGATGAGGTTGTTGCCGATGCCGCAGACAAAGGGGGGTTCGGCTATTCGATGTTGCGTCCATCGAACGTGTTCGGTGCCAGTATGACGAACGTGTCGTTATTCAACATGACAGCCATGATAGACCGGGGTTTATTCTTTTACATCGGCAGGCCGGGAGCATCGGCCAACTATATTCACGTCGACAATGTGGTCGAAGGGTTGCTGCTTTGCGCGACGGATCGGCGCGCCAAAGGCGGCATCTATAATCTTTCGGATTACCGTACGCTGGAAGATTTTACCGGGGTGATCGCCGCCGAGCTTAGCTGCCACGTCCCGCGATTGAGAGTGCCGCAAACCCTTGCCCGGCTGACGGCAATGGCGTTCGGCAGGTTGCCCGGATTTCCGCTTACGCCGTCAAGGGTTGATGCACTGGTTAACCGCTCGACGTATCCGGTTTCGCGCATTCAGAAAGAGTTGAGCTACCACCACGTCATTTTGATGGAGGATGGGCTGCGGGAACTGGTCGAAGCATATGAACGAAGGTCCCACTCGGGTAATCGGTGATGAAGAAGATTTGTTTTGTTGCAACGATTCCCGCCGTGGTGCACTCATTCCTGAGGGACCATATCGGTGCGTCCGCTGTGAAATGGTCGGTGACTATCATTAGCAATCCGAACGGCAAGGAACTTCTGCTCAATATGGATGCAACATTCATCCCACTGGCCGTCGAGCGCAAGGTATCTCCATGGCGCGATCTGGTCGCCTTGATTCAGATGTATCTGCTGTTTCGCCGCCAGCATTTCGACGTGGTGCATTCCATCATGCCCAAAACAGGTCTGCTGGCGATGCTGGCCGGCTGGATGGCCGGGGTTCCATGGCGGTTGCATACCTTTACCGGCCAGGTGTGGGCAACTAGGCGGGGGTACAAACGCAGCCTGCTCAAGTTATTCGACCGGCTGATTGTGTTGTTTGCCACTCATGTTCTAGTGGACAGCCCGTCACAGCGCAGTTTTTTGGTTGCCGAGGGCGTTTTGCCTCAGAAAAAAGGTCTGGTTATCGGAAAGGGCTCGATATGCGGCATCGATGCACATCGGTTTCATCCCGATACCGAGGTGAGGGCGTCGGTGCGCACCGAACTGGGCATAGGCGAAGAGGAAACGCTCATCCTTTTTCTTGGAAGGCTCAACCGCGATAAGGGGATGCTTGATCTGGCCGCTGCGTTTTCCGATATCGCCTCGCAAGTCAGCGGTGTGGTGCTGTTACTGGTGGGGGCCGAGGAGGATGTGCCGTTTACGCGGATACAGGAAATTTGCGGGGAGCATCGGGGGAATTTGCGCAGGGTTAGTTTCACGCCTTTTCCTGAGCGATATATGGCTGCAGCTGATATTTTTTGTTTACCCAGTTATCGAGAAGGTTTTGGGCAGGTTATCATTGAAGCTGCCGCATGTGGGGTGCCGACCGTGGCTTCCAGCATCTATGGGATTACCGATGCGGTGAGTGATGGCGAGACAGGCTTATTGTTTCCGGTCGGAGACGTCTCCGCACTAACGCGGGATTTGCTAAAACTAATAGAAGATAGAGAATTGCGTCGAAAGATGGGTGAGACTGCACGGGCGTATGTGCAGGCGTTATTTCCAAGCCAGAAGATTTCTGAAGAAATGATTGTATTATACAGTGAGCTACTAGACCGGCGATGATCGTGGCCAGCAATATAGCGAGGAGTTCCGTATTGAAAGATACATCCGCGGCTGCATCGAAGATGGTATTGGTGACCGGCGCTACCGGCTTTATCGGTCGCCGGTTGTGCGCCGCTCTGAAAGAACATGGCGCGCGGCAAGTGCGCGCGCTTGGACGGCAGGAGAGCGATGGGCCTTGGGATGAGTTTGTTGCAATGGATTTAACCGGTGAGCTACCGAGCAATGCGTTGGACGGCGTGGACACCGTGTTTCATTTGGCCGGCAAGGCTCATGCGCTGAGTGAAACACGGCAGGATGAAGATGAATATTTTCAGATCAACACATTTGCAACACAGCGGCTACTAGAGTTCTGCCGAACTGTGGGTGTTAAAACCTTTGTATATTTCAGTAGCGTAAAGGCTGTTGGTGATATCGATGGATTGATGGATGAATCGATATCGGTAAAGCCAGACACACCATATGGCCGGTCAAAGCGGGCCTCGGAAAGATTGGTGATGGAGGGTGGATATGTGCCGCACCCGATTGTGATAAGGCCTTCCATGGTGTATGGCAATACAGAAAAAGGAAATATGCCTAAAATGATTCGCGCTGTTGAGGCAGGGCGGTTTCCGCCGTTGCCGGAATTTAACAACAAGCGCTCGATGGTGCATGTCGATGATGTGGTTCGGGCGGTGCTTCTAGCCGCAGAAAGTGAGGTGGCTGCAGGGCAGGTGTATATTGTGACTGATGGCGAGGCGTATTCGACACGGCAGATCTACGCGTGGATATGTGAAGCGCTGAATAAGTCGGTGCCAGTCTGGCACGTTCCTGTATTTGTGTTGAAGCTGCTGGCAAAGGCTGGTGATCTCATCGGCTTTATTCGTGGGCGCAGGTTTACTTTTGATTCCGATGCGCTGAAAAAATTAACTGGTTCTGCCTGCTATTCATCTGTAAAGATTGAGCGGGAACTGGGGTTTAGGGCTAAACGGAAGCTGCGTGAAGCACTACCCGAAATCATCCGGTCCCTGCAATGAAAAATGGTAATCAGAGGTATCAGATGCATGTGTTGGGAGAGGGATAGCAATGAATGTTATCGAAACAGAGTTGCCAGGCGTTCTGGTTATCAAGCCGAAAGTGTTCGGTGATGAGCGCGGTTTTTTTCTGGAGACATTCCATGCTGCACGTTATGCAGAATACGGAATTCCAAGTGAAGGATTGCGTTTCGTACAAGATAACCACTCGCGCTCGCGCAAGGGGGTTCTGCGGGGGCTTCATTTCCAGATTTCGCGTCCGCAGGGTAAGTTGGTCAGTGTTGCGACTGGTTGTGTTTTTGATGTGGTGGCGGATGTAAACCCAGATTCGCCTACCTGTGGGGACTGGGTGGGAGTGGAGCTTTCCGAGGATAACCATCGTCAGGTATGGGTGCCGCCGGGCTATGCGCATGGATTCTGCGTACTGTCGGATGTGGCTGATTTCCAGTACAGATGCACCGATTTTTATTGTCCGGAGGATGAGCGGGGTGTGGTATGGAACGACCCTGACATCGGTATTGATTGGCCTTTGGCTCTGCCGTTGCTTTCGGACAAGGATGCTGCGCTGCCCCGGTTTTCCGGGATTTCACGAGATCAATTGCCAAGCGGGGTTGTTCTGTGAGGCTGTTGGTTGCGGGGGCGCATGGTCAACTTGGCCGGGAATTGGTGAGGGCTGCACGCGGACATGAAGTGTTGGCGCTGGGAGCGGACAAACTGGATATTACAGATGCGCTGGCGGTAAGTGAATGTATTGGGGCATTCCGTCCGGATGTCGTGGTGAATGCAGCGGCCTATACTGCGGTGGACCAAGCTGAATACGATCGGGATAGGGCTTTTTCCATCAATCGAGATGGCCCCTCGCATCTGGCGAGCGCCTGTGATGTTGCCGGTATCCTGTTTGTTCACGTTTCAACCGATTATGTGTTTGATGGCAAGAAGATCGGAGCCTATGTCGAGAGTGATATTCCTAATCCGCTGAGTGTCTACGGTGCAAGTAAGTTGGCCGGCGAAGAGGTGGTGAGGTGCCTTTGCCCGCGCCATATCATTTTGCGTACAAGCTGGGTATTTTCTGCACATGGGAAGAATTTCGTTAAGACGATGCTCCAGTTGGGTGTCGTGCGAGATGAGTTGAGGGTGGTGGAGGATCAGCATGGCTGTCCGACATCGGCAGCGGAGCTTGCCCGAGGGATCATGGCCGTTATCGAAAGGGGTGAGGATGCTTGGGGGACATATCATTTTTGCCAGCCAGAGCCGACGACGTGGTATGATTTTTCTATCGCAGTTTTTGATGAAGCTCGTAAACAGGGGATGAATCTAAAGATCAAACAGATAATGCCGATTGCTACGAGCGACTATCCAACTCAGGCTGTGCGCCCGGGTAATTCGGTAATGGATTGCCACTGTTTCGAATCTACTTTTGGCTTTAAGATTCAGCCGTGGCGGGAATCGCTAGCCGAGGTAATAGCTGAGATTTTGGAAATGAGTGCTTTGCCACAGGAAGAAATGGGAGATTCAGGGGTTATGCTATGACATGGCACGTGTTGTTGACGCATCTGCTGTTTGCAGGGTGTCTTACTGCGCTTTCAGCAGGCATCTCATGGATGATGTTGCGCCGTGCTCGCATCATCGATATTCCAAACGAGCGTTCGTCTCATGCTCGTCCCGTTCCAAAATGCGGCGGCATCTCAATTGTGGCCGTTTTCTTTATAGGTGTTCTGTCCATCTACTGGATGGGCGATGGCTCCCAAATCGGACAAGGGTATTTCCTAGGATTTATTTTATCAGCCTTTACAGTAGCAAGCATCTCCTATGCTGATGATGTAAACAGCAGGCCCATTCATGTCCGACTTGTTATCCAGTTGGTCGCTTCGTTAATTGTCGTTTCTTTTGGCTTAACCTTGGAGACGGTTATGCTGCCGTTTCTCGGTGCGGTAGAGCTTGGCTGGTTGGGCTACGCTATTACCATTGTGTGGATTGTTGGTTTGACAAACGCATACAATTTCATGGATGGTCTGGATGGGTTGGCAGCTGGGGTCGCTGTCATTGTGGCCGTCTTTTTTATGTTTATTACATGGCAGCAAGGCAGTCTTTTTGTATATATAAATTCGTATGCCATCCTCGCTGGCGCACTCGGATTTCTTTTCTTCAACGTCTCTCCGGCGCGGATTTTCATGGGAGATGTCGGCAGCGCCTTTCTGGGTTTTGTTTTTGCTACACTTGCAATTATAGCCGCTCGATATGATGTTTCTCATACTTCACTTCTGGTCATGCCTCTGCTGCTGTTTAACTTTATTTATGATACGGCATTTACCTTTTTCCGTCGTCTTCTGGCCGGTGACCGAGTGACACATGCGCATAGAACACATTTATATCAGTTATGTAATCGTTTGGGGTTGAGTCATCGAGCTGTGAGTATGACTCAATATGGTATGTGTGTGGTGCAGGGCTTTGCAGCGATTTGGATGGCATCTCTTCCCCGTGAGGATAGATGGTTGGTTTTTGTTCCGTTTGTTATTTGCTACGGGATATACTCGTGGGTGGTGGTCAGTAAAGCAAAGCGCAGAGGGCTTGTATAATATATCCTCCAACAAAACTCATGAGTGAGGATTGTCTTTCGTGAACGGGTTGATCGGTTAATGCGCACACATCTGCTGCTGGGGATGCTGGTTGCGCTGAATACATTGGGTCTTTTTTTAACCCAGTTGTTGGTGTTTACTGAGTTCGGAACAGGCTCGACAACAGATGCGTTTGTAGCTGCAACCACCATACCACAGACCTTGACCGTGATTGTGTCGGTATCACTATACAATGTGCTGGTGCCCCTGTTTGCAGGGGAAGGCATTGAAAGTCAGCATGACGACGCTTGGGGGGTGTTGTCCCTCCTGGCTTTGGTTGCGCTGGTATTTTCCGCCATCCTGTATGCTAGTTGTTTTTGGTGGATACCGTTGGTTTTTCCTGGGTTTGACACGGAGACTGTGGCGCTATGTGTTGATCTAACCCGGATTCAGGTATTCTCAATACTGTTCACTGTCGCGGCAGGCGTGACAACAGCCGTCTACCATGCTCGCCATCAGTTCGTGCTTGTCGCGACCAGAATGCTGATTATCACATCGCTTTCGGTCGTGGCTCTTTTTTTCCTGCTCCCGCTTTATGGCATTGAAGCGGCTGCATGGGTGGTCCTGCTCTCCGCAGTGTTGCAGTTTCTTGTTTTGACCCCATCGCTGGGACACCCACGCAAGAAAATCTTATTCAGTCTGGCGGTGAAGACATCATGGAAGAATATGAAGCCTATGCTGGCAGGTAACGCATACTATAAGACGGATATACTGGTTGATCGTTATTTGCTTTCCATGGGGGCAGCAGGCGACCTTTCTCTCTACTCGTTGGGGCGGCAGGTATATGATGCTGCGGGTGGAATCATCAGTAAGGTGTTGGGTAATACAGCCATACCGCGATTGGCAATCTTCTTTAAGGATCGAGACAGTGTCGGCTTCAAGGTCCTAAGTAAACGCAGGTTGTTTATACTTTCCGGTTTGGCGGTGCTGGGCTATGTGATCCTTCTTTTTTCAGGGGAGTCCCTGTTGAGCCTATTGGTCGGGTATGGGGAAATGAAAGGAGAAAGTATTCATCAATTGTGGCAGCTGATGGTTTTACTTGGAGGGACTTTTGTTTTTGGCATTGTCGGTTCACTGCTGGCAGGAATGTTTTATTCCATCGGGGACACAAGAACGCCAACCTATATGAGTATGATCTCGTTCACCTTTTTCATTCTGATAAAAATTCTATCATATCGGTATTTCGGAATTTACGGTTTATGTATTGCGACTTCGGTCTATTTTTTCACCAATGCCTTGCTGATGCTGCTTTTGTTTCCAGGTAAATTTCGCCAGAGTTTGAGCCATGCCTGATAACCTGATATCCGATGTCGTTCTGGAGGATGTGGCTTGCCCAAATGGCTGTTCGAAACATGATGAGCAATTGTTTACGGCGCATGACCGTCTGCATAATCTCCCGGGGGAGTATTGTGTTGTTCGTTGCTGCGCTTGCGGCTTGATTCGCACCAATCCTCGACCAGCACCTGAAGCAATCGGTTTTTATTATCCGGATGACTACGGCCCCTATCTGGGCTCCCAAACGACAAGGGGGAATGAGGGGTTCAAGCGAGTTCTACGCAATGTGTATCGAGCCATCTTTCCCAACAACAGTCAGGTGTTGCCACCATTGCCGCCCGGACGGTTGCTGGAAGTAGGTTGTGCATCGGGTGCATTTATGGTGGAAATGGCCGCCAAGGGATGGTGTGTGGAAGGAATCGAGTTCTCGGATAGTGCAGCGGCAAGCGCGCGTGCAAATGGTTTGTCGGTCCATACAGGAAGTGTTGAATCAGCGCCTGATTATACTGAGCTTTTCGATCTGGTTATCGGCTGGATGGTAGTGGAACATCTGCATGATCCAGTTGGAGCGCTGTCCAAACTTGCGCGCTGGACCAAGCCGGGCGGTTGGCTCGCCATCTCGGTTCCGAATGCAGGATCCTCTGAATTTCTGTTGTTTAAGGGCGCCGGCTATGCCTTGCATATTCCTAATCACCTGTATCACTTCTCACCTGAAACCTTGTCTACATTGCTTGAAAAAAGCGGGTGGAAAGTGGCGCGTGTGTTTCATCAGCGCACCTTGGCCAACTGGATGGGTGGAATGGGCTACAAGCTGGATGACTGGGGTGCGCCAAGCTGGTTATCCAAACCATTCAAAAACTATCCTGGAGCCCCGGGGCTGCTGACCTTACTGCTTTTCCCTCTGGCGTGGCTTTTTTCGTTGTTTGGGCAGACCGGGCGGATGACCGTTTGGGCACAACGCAAGGATGATGTATGCAATCGCATTGGAAAGCTTGAATAGATGGTATTTCGGATTCTTGCATTACCACGCCATGACCGTTTGGGTGCAAGCAGCAGGATGCGTTTCTTCCAATTTTTTCCATTTCTTGAGGCTCAGGGTTTGAAGATATGCGTTGCGCCATTGTTGCCGGATGAGTATTTGAGATCTTATTACGCTGGGCGGCCGATCAACTGGGTCCGCCTTGTCATTGCTTACTTGCGGCGATTGCCCATTCTGTTTCAGGTGCGCAAGTTCGATCTGATCTGGATTGAGAAGGAATTATTCCCCAATCTGCCGGCATGGCCTGAAATGCTATTGCGCCGTTTAGGCGTCCCATATGTGGTGGATTACGATGATGCAATTTTTCACAACTACGATCTGAGCAACAATCCACTTAAAAAGTTGTTGGCTAGAAAAATCGATAAGGTGATGCACGCTGCTGAACTGGTCGTATGCGGGAATGCATACCTAGCTGAACGGGCGAGACAGGCTGGTGCACGTCGGGTTGAGATCTTGCCGACTGTTATTGATTTGCGGCGCTATGCCGTCAGGCGCCGCCCTCAAGGCAAACCTCCATACGACCCCCAGCATGAACGAATTATTATCGGTTGGGTGGGGTCGCCTCCTTCGTCCAAGTACCTTCAAGGAATAACGCCAGTGTTGCAGCGGTTGGCCAGTAAATTTCCTGTCCAGTTACGCGTCATAGGTGCGCAGTTTTCAGTGCCGGGGCTTGATGTTGAATGTCGTGCATGGACTGAAGAAAATGAAGTTGCTGAAATCCAAGATTTTGATATCGGCATCATGCCGTTACAAGGTTCTCCTTGGGAGCAAGGTAAGTGTGGATATAAACTGATTCAGTATATGGCCTGTGGGGTGCCGTGTGTTGCCTCCCCGATAGGGGTGAATGGGGCAATCATAAATAACAGTGTGAATGGTTATCTGGCAAGCAACATGGAAGGGTGGTTTGCTGCGCTGGACTCATTATGTCTTGATGCTGATGCAAGACGGAGCATGGGTGATAAGGGCAGACTAATGGTTGAGCAAACTTACTGCTTGCAGGTCACTGCGCCAAGGTTGGCTAAATTGCTTGCTGAAGTTATAACTATTGAGGCTGCCTAATGTGCGGCTTGGCCGGGTTCCTTTCAAAAAATAGCGGCGAATGTGGCGAACCGATATTGCAGCGCATGATTGGAACCCTTATGCATCGGGGGCCGGATGATGGTGGCGTCTGGGTGGATAAGGAGGCGGGCATTGCCTTGGGGCACCGGCGCCTTTCCATCCAGGATATTTCGTCTGGAGGTCACCAGCCCATGGGTTCCACCAGCGGACGATATCAAATTGTGTTTAATGGAGAGATATACAATTTCCTGAGTCTGGGCAAAGAGCTTGAGACAATGGGTTTTTCTTTTCATGGACACTCAGATACAGAGGTCTTGCTTGCAGCTGTTGACGCATGGGGAATAAGGGAGGCTCTCACCCGCTTTGTCGGTATGTTTGCGTTTGCCTTATGGGATAAGGAGGAGCGCAAGCTCTATTTGGCACGCGATCGGATAGGTGAGAAACCATTGTATTATGGCTGGCAAGAAAAATCTTTTCTATTCGGTTCTGAACTGAAAGCACTGTGCGAACATCCTGCATGGCAGGGAGAGATGAATCGGGATGCCCTTGCTTTGTATATGCGGCATAATTGTATTCCGGCACCGTATACGATCTATCAGGGCATATTCAAATTGTTACCGGGAACTCTTCTATGTATGACAACGGATATGCAGGCCGGTCATTTTCCCGAGCCGCAAGCCTACTGGCGGGCGAAAGATGTGGTGGAAGACGGTCTGCGGAATCCACTGCGATGTTCCGATGCGGAGGCGGTTGAGCAGCTGGACGTTCTGCTGCGGCAGAGTATTCGCGAGAAGATGATATCCGATGTCCCTTTGGGGGCTTTTCTCTCCGGGGGTATTGATTCCTCCCTGGTTGTAGCTTTGATGCAGGCGGAAAGCCACCCGCCGGTCAAAACCTTTACCATTGGTTTTTCGGAGCAAGGGTACAACGAGGCTGAGCACGCTAAAGCGGTTGCGCGCCATCTGGGGACCGAGCATACGGAACTTTATGTGACGCCTGAGCAGGCTATGGATGTCATCCCTAAGCTGCCGTTACTTTACGATGAACCTTTTTCCGATTCGTCGCAGGTTCCCACCTTTCTGGTATCGGAGATGACCCGGCAACATGTGACCGTGGCTCTGTCAGGCGATGGTGGGGATGAATTGTTTGGTGGTTACAACCGGCATTTTATGGGAAGAAGCGTCTGGAACAGAATCGGTTGGATGCCTCGCGTGCTGCGAAAGGGGGCGGCGTCTATGCTGACTTCGCTCTCTCCCGGTTCGTGGGATGCGATTTTTTCTCGCTGCTCTCGTGTGTTGCCTTCCGGGCTCCGGCATCGCCTCCCTGGCGACAAGCTTTATAAGCTGGCAGATGTTCTGGGTGTTTCATCGCCTGAAGAGATGTATTGGCATCTGGTTTCGCAATGGCAAGATCCTGCATCCATTGTGCTTCATGCGCACGAGCCGCCAACCATACTGACCAACAGGCAGGTGTGGCCGGTTGCAGGGGACTTTACCCAGCGCATGATGTATCTTGATTTGGTGACTTATCTGCAGGACGACATTTTGACGAAGGTAGATCGTGCTGCCATGGCCGTTAGCTTGGAGACACGTGTACCGTTTCTTGATCATCGCCTAGTCGAATTTGCCTGGCGCCTTCCGCTTGCAATGAAGATCAGAAATGGACAGGGAAAGTGGATTCTACGTCAGTTGCTGAATCGTTATGTGCCTCAGGAGATGATCGAACGCCCGAAAATGGGGTTCGGAATACCCATCGATGTCTGGTTGCGAGGGCCATTGCGGGAGTGGGCGGAAGGTTTACTGTCCGAGCAGCGGCTGCGGGAAGAGGGCTTTTTCGCCCCCGGCCCGATTCGCCGGAAGTGGGAAGAGCATTTGTCCGGTAGATATAACTGGCAACACCATTTGTGGACGGTGCTGATGTTTCAGGCATGGAATGATAAATGGAAAAAGTAAGCGCTCTTTTAGGGTGGGCTGAGGACAACGCTGTCAAATGTGCGCTGGCTTTGTTTCTTTTTCACCTTGCTTTTTCAGCGACGTTGTTTGCCATCGCTTGCTCTCCCTATATGGCAGACATGCATAATGGCCATGGTTTGTGGAACTTCT
>CAZQTO010000053.1:0-14673 GCA_964596375.1 uncultured Zetaproteobacteria bacterium
CAGGGCGAGGGGCATGGATGCCCCGAGTCAAAAAGGCCACCCACGGGTAGCTGTGAATTCCCGGCCCGATCACTCGCTCATCGGGCGCAAATCGGGAATGAATCCCCCTATTTTTGCGCAATTCCCGATGAGCAAGCGTCCGGTCCGGCACAGCTTTAAACGGGGCCCGAAGTCTAAACATTATTAGATACATCATCCCCATGAAGGCGAGTTTGCCGGAAAAGGCTTAGCCGCCGAGTTGAGCGGTGGCGGTTTCGATATCTGTTTCCAGGCGCTTGAGCAGGTCGTTGCGCTTGCTTGCTGCAACCTCGGCGGCGGGGATATAGGGCAGGAAGCGCACACGAATCGTGCCCGGCTTTTTGATAAAGCTTAGCTTCGGCCAGCAGACGCCGGCGTTGTGCGCCATCGGCAGAATACCGGCCCCGGCCTTATGGGCCAGCGAAACACCACCCGGCTGGTACTTGCCCTTTTCACCGGGCTTCGTGCGCGTGCCCTCCGGAAAGATGACCACCCAACGATTTCTTTTCAGAAAATGGGTGCCCTGCTGAATCACCTGCTTGATGGCTTCACGCGGGTTGCCACGGCGAATGGCGATGGTACCCATCACGGCCAGCGCCCAGCCGAAGAAGGGGATGTAGAGCAGGTTGCGCTTGAGTATCCACACATACGCCGGAACCAGAATCGGCATGGCGATAGTTTCCGCTGCCGACTGATGCTTGGCCATCACCACGCAGGCTTCATCAGGAAAATGCTCGCGCCCTTCCACCTCAAGGCGAATACCGCAGATCAGGCGCAGCAGGACGAAGGTCAGCTCCGACCATGTGCGCGCCCAGAACCATGCGGCCGAAAAACCGAATGGGCGGGTGAGCAGTATCAAGATGGAAAACACCACCGTGGATAGCATGAACAGCAGATTGAAAATCAGCGAACGGATAAACAGCATGTCTTACATACCATCCTTGAGCAGCGCATTCACTGCTGCGGCCAGATCGGGGAAGACTGGAATATCCGGCATCATCGCGCGGGACTTTTGCAAAATTTTGTCGGCATCGCCGTAACCACTTTGCACCAGCCAGCATGGCACACCCACAGCATGTGCTGCCTGCACATCGCGAATCGAATCACCGATCATCAGCGTGTCGGCAGCCGAAACATTGAGCGCGGCTACTGATTCCTCCAATAAGCCCGGCAATGGCTTGCGGCATCCGCAGGTGTCGTCCGGCCCATGCGGGCAATAGGCCACATGCGCGATCTCACCATGCTTTTCCTCAATAGCCAGCATCATCTTGGCATGGATATTCCGGAAGGTTTCATCATCCATCATGCCGCGCCCCAGCGCCGACTGGTTGCTGCAAATCGCCACGGCAATACCCGCCCTGGTCAATCTCCCGATGGCCTCAAGGCTCCCCGGAATCGGCCGCCACTGCTCCGGGCTAAGAATATAATCCGGCGAATCGAAGTTAATCACCCCGTCGCGATCCAGCAGCACTGCCTTCGGTGTTCTCATCCCGAAACGGTACGTTCAGTCGCCTCCAAAAGAAAGCGAAGGCTTCGTGTAGCCGTCAGTCAGCTTGAGTTCAACGCTGTCATTTCAGGCGATCTGATGACTCAGGCTGTGTTATTCATCAACCCGGTAATTTTGGCGACGTAGTTCACCGTCTCCTGCGGCATGCGTTCTGGATTGCGTTCGAGATTGCCCATGCCCCAGTTGTAGGCGGCCAGGGCCAGCTTGGTATCCCCATCGTAGCGCACCATCAGCTGTTTGAGGTATCTGCTTCCGGCATCGATATTCTCTTCAGGATTGAATGCGTCGCGCACCCCTAAATCAGTCGCCGTTTCGGGCATCAACTGCATCAGCCCCTGTGCGCCGACAGAAGAAACGGCCTGTGGATTGAAATCACTCTCCGTACGTACCACCGCCTCAATCAGTTTCGGATCAAGACCGTGTTTCTCTGCAGCAGCGTATATGAGTGGCGCGTACTGCTGTTGCCTTGCGCTAGCAGAGGCAATCACTTCCGGTTGCCTTTCGGGTGCAATCAGCAGCGGTTCGGAGACGGGGATTGATTCAACAGCTGGAGCCGGCAGTTCCAGCGGAGTCTGCTGCACAGGAATCGCTGGCATTGCGGAATTGTTGCGCAAGGCCATAAACATATCGGTGGATAAACGGTTGGAAATCGAAGCCCCCTGTCCAGAATCCGATTCGGAAAACAGGGTATTCATGCTGGCCCGATCCAGTGCGGCGATAAGATTTAATGCCAGTGCCCGGATAGCCTCGGGTGTCAGTTTTTCGCCCGGATTGGGCACCGCATTGAACTTATCCATATCCAGATACTTCTGGAAGGAACTGGCCGCAGTCTGGGGCTTTCCCAGTTCCGGCAACGTCATTGCCTTTGGGTTCCAGGCTGTTGCCCCGGTATCCAGACGAGTAATCATGCCCAAGAGGGAGCAATACCCATGCCATTTTTTATTGGAATAGTGTTATCCAAATGCCAGTGGTGATCTTACCGCTTATTTTGAGTCGTGGAGACTAAGCTCTTCCCAGACCTCAAGCTGGCGGCGCATGCGCTCCACATGCGAGCCGTGCCAGTAGACCTTGTTGCAATCCTCGCAGCGCCATGCCGTTTCGTTAAACCGCCTGCTTTCTTCGGGGATGTGCGCTAGATCGCGCACATCACCGGCAATCAGCGGGCGATTGCACAGCATGCAGCGGGAAAACGGGGCATACAGCCAGTCCAGTGCCAAACGCCGAGAGAGTTCCAGCGCGCATGCATTCAGCTCGTTGGCCTGCAGGAAGATGACAAGCGTGTCCGCATCACGGTATTCGAGCATCTTGCGGTCGCGGGTGATCAATTTCCGCTGCTCCGCCCGGGCAAGGCTGACCAGCCGGGCATCGGGCGTACCTGTCGGCAGCATGGCCACATCATGGCCAGCGGCGCGTAACCAACGACCGAGGCGCATCAGCATTTCATCGGCAAGCAGGCGTAGCATCATTGGCTGCTTATCCATGCACATAGCTTATACCGGCAGGCCATGTTTTGCAGAGGCTCTGGCAGCTTGGTCGTTAGGCTGTACCCGGCCATGCCGGGGCTTGCATACGCAGTGAACGAGTGCTTTCATGGTTTGATGTAAGACTGGCGGCCGGCGCTGCACAGATAAAGGAGATTTTTATGCGCAATTATCAGGGCGGCATCCTGGACGATGTACCTGCTCAGACGCGGTATCTGAGCTTCTCCATCGCTTCAGAAGATGAGCTGCAAACCTCCCTTTGCAAGCTTGCGGCATTCGCCGATGGCGAGTCTATCGTGGTCGGCATCGGCCCTGCCGTTGCCAAGGCCTGCGGCAAACAGATTCCGGGGCTGACCTCTTTTCCGATCATTGCGGACGCGCAGGTTGAGGTGCCATCCACCCAGACAGACCTCTGGTGCTGGCTGCGCGGTGATGATCGAGGCCATCTGGTTCATCTTACGCATCAACTGGTCAACCTGCTGGAGGATGGCTTTCTTTGCGAGCAGATCATCGACGGCTTCCGCTTTGATATTGGGCGCGACCTTACCGGTTATGAAGACGGTACAGAGAACCCTATCGGTAGCGAGGCGATTGAGGCTGGCATCGTGCAGGGCGCTGGTGCAGGACTTGATGGCGGCAGCTTTGTGGCCGTGCAGCAGTGGGTGCACAACCTCGATGATTTTCTTTCCCGCCCCATTGAGGATCAGGATGAAACCATCGGCCGCAGGAAATCGGATAATGAAGAACTGGAAGATGCGCCGGACACAGCGCATGTGAAACGCACTGCGCAGGAGGATTTCGAGCCTGAGGCTTTCATTGTGCGGCGCTCCATGCCGTGGGCCGATGCCATGCACGAAGGGCTGGTATTCGTCGCCTTCGGCAAAAGCTTCGCCGCCTACACTGCACTGCTCACGCGCATGGTCGGGGCGGAGGATGGACAGGTGGATGCCCTGTTCGGCTTCACCACACCGGTAAGCGGCAGTTTTTTCTGGTGCCCGCCAATGCGCGCGGGAAAAATCGACTTAAGCGCGCTCGGCCTCTAGCAGCGGCGGATCCACAGGATGGTGGGGTGCGGGAAGCAGTCAGATCGCATACCAGAAGACGGCGAAGTAATGGCAGGTGGTACCTGCCATGACGAACAGGTGCCAGATGAAGTGACCGTAGCGCAGACGTGCATCGGCGGCGAAGAAGGCCACGCCCACCGTGTAGGCCACACCTCCGGCGACCAGCCAGAGCAGGCCGGATGCAGGCAGACGGGCATACAACGGTTCGACTGCGATCAGAATCAGCCAGCCCATGAGCAGGTACAGGCCTGTGGAGATGACCGGGCGGGACATTCTGCCCAGCGCTTTCAGGGTCGCACCTGTCACGGCAATGCCCCAGATGAGCGCCAGCAGCGTCCAGCCCCATGCGCCGTGTAGCACGCCGAGGGTGAACGGCGTGTAGGTGCCAGCGATCAGGAAATAGATGGCGGAGTGCTCGATGGTTTTGAACAGGCGCTTGGCGCGGCCTGGGGACAGGCCGTGGTAGATGGTGGAAGCAAGGTAGAGCAGCAGCATGGTGGCGGCGAAGATGCAGACGCCGACGAAGTACCCGCTGCTACCGCTGTGCGCTCCACGCGACACAAGAAACGGTGTTGCCACGATGGCCGCGACCAGCCCGACCCCGTGACTGATGCTGTTGGCGATTTCCTCGCCTCTGGTCTGCTCACGCCTGCTTTCAGCCAATACCCTGTTCACGTCCTGTGTTACCTCGTGCCATTGAAAAGCCAGTTTAGCAGGAGAAATGGCAAAGAGGGAAAGATAAAGGGCTGTTACCAGTTGAGCGTAAAACGGCTCTCGAAGTTGTGCGGCTCGCCGCTCATAGGATCGGTGAAGGCAAGCTCTTTTGCCAACAACTGCAGGGGGTTGTCGTAGTTCGGGGGGGTCTGCGGTGGCTGGAAATCAGGATAGAACCGGTCACCAACAATATTGGCACCGATCAAGCCCAGATGCAGGCGCAATTGATGCGTTTTGCCGGTGACGGGCTCAAGTTCAAATTTAGCCAGCTCGCCGCGCATCTCGACAAGGCGGATGTGCGAGCGTGCATTGATCTCCCCTTCGACATTCCTGAATCGCAGCCACGGCTCACCCCGCTCGATGCGACTCTCGATCAGCCACTCCCGCTGCCTGCTATCGGAAGGATGACTGGCAATGGCTTCATATCGTTTGCTGATATTGCCATCACGAAAAAGATCGAACCACGGCCTGCGGTTTTCTGCATCACAGGAGAAAAGCACCAGCCCTGCCGTTTCCCTATCCAGCCGATGCACGGGCACCAGATGATCCAGTCCTGTTTTACGCCTGAGGCGATGCAGCAGGCATTCGTTTACATAGCTGCCTGAGGGAATCACTGGCAGGAAATGCGGCTTGTCGGCAACCAGTATCGTATCGTTCTGAAACAGGATGTGTTCCTGAAACGGTATCGCATGCTCATCCTGCACCTCGCGGAAATAGCGCAGGCGCGCATTGAGCCGGAACGGGGTGTCCATATCCACGGGGTTGCCATGCTCATCGCAGATTTTTCCACTCTCCAGCCTGTGCTGCCACACCTGCCTGCCGACAAAGGGAAAGCGCTGATCGAAAAAATCGAGCAGGGATGGATAGGGCTGCTGCAGATTCGGCAGGGTGATATAAGACGGCGTGGGCGCTGTGCTCTGCCTGTGGCTATCCGGAAGCGGCGTCATTGAGGGGTGAGCGATTGTTATTGAAATGAACCGGCGTCAGATGCCGTCGGCGCAGCGGCCGTAGCAGTACCGCAATGGTGTGAACAAACAAACGTCGCATCGCAGGCTGTGTAGGCATAATGCCAAGCATAGACAGGCGGTGTGAGCTTTGCACGGTGTTGCGCTCATGACTTCTCCGGGTTGAAACGATGGGAGCCTGCTTGCGCAGGCTCCCGCGTTCGGATGCGGTGATGCAATCCGGATATCAGGCGGCGTGTTTGCGGAACCAGCCGTTGTGCGTGTTGCGCGTCAGAATAGGCATATACCCCAGCGGAATTAGCTCGCCCTCGGCCGCATCCGGGTGCTTGATCAGAATACTGGCACCTTTCGGTTCGACGACCATGGCATTGCGATAATCCTCGCCGAAGGACTTGCCGACCGCTTCGAGGTATTCATCAATGGCTTCCTGCACGTGTTGCTTGCGTTCATTCATTTTACATTCCTCCTTGCTCGGTATTTGGAGGAATAAACATACCGGATAATACTTGAGTATAAAATTAGGGTATTATGAAAAATCCTTTAGATTCCATCAGCGTAGTGCATGGTCTCGCCGGAGAATACCGGTGTGCTCAGGTATTTCTCTCCACCATCGGGGAAGATGGCGACGATATAACCCGGCTTGCCTTCAGCAGCCAGCCTTTCGGCCAGTGTCAGGGCTGCAGCCAGAGCGCAGCCGCAGGACAGACCGGAGAGGATACCCTCCTCGCGTGCCAGGCGCTGGGTGAAATCGTAGGCGCTCTCTGTCGAGATGCCGATTTTCTCGTCATGCACCGAGGCATCGTACACCCCCGGCACAATGCTCGATTCGATATGCTTCAAGCCCTCGATGCCGTGAAAGGGCGAATCAGGTTCGGCGGCAACGATTTGCACATCCGGATTGGTGCGCTTGAGAAAACGACCCGTACCGACCAGCGTGCCGCTGGTGCCCATCGAGGCGATGAAATGGGTGATCTTTCCACCGGTGTCGCGCCAGATTTCCGGGCCTGTGGTTTCCTCATGCGCCAGCGGATTGGCCGGATTGTCGTACTGATCCGGCTTGAAATAGTATTCCTTGTCCAGCTCGTAGATGTCACGGCATTTGAGAATCGAGCCGTCGGAACCTTCCAGAGGGTCGGAGAAAATAAGATCGGCGCCAAAGGCGCGGCAGATGCGCTTGCGCTCGTCGGAAACATTGCCCGGCATGACCAGCCGAACAGGATAACCCAGGGCTGAGCCAATCATGGCCAGCGCAATACCGGTGTTGCCGCTGGTCGAATCAAGAATGGTTTTGCCGGGGGCGAGTTCACCGCGCGCAATACCGTCGCGGATCATCTTCAGGGCCGGACGATCCTTGACCGAACCGCCGGGATTGAAGCGCTCAAGCTTGGCCTCGATGATGATATTATCCGGCAAATGCGCCGTCATACGGGTGAGACGAGCCTGCGGCGTGTTGCCGATCAGATCGAGGATATTATTGTTGTCACCCGCCAATTGCGTCTCCACCCGTTATCATCATACATCCAACCATGCGTCAATCATCTCAGCCTGCCAAGCCCGCCCATGGGGCCGGTACAGCACTACCGCTCTGCAGCAGAAGGCGGCGCAGTGTATCGGCGGAGGCACCGCTTGTCCTGAGTTCGCGCAGACTTGGAGCGCCGTTGCGCTTGGCCAGGCGCTCGCCAGCCTCGTTGCGCAACAGCGCATGATGCAGGTAAATCGGCTCGGGAAAGCCGAGCAGACCCTGCAACAGTCGATGCAGGCCGGTGCTGCTTCTCAGATCGTCGCCCCGAATGATATGCGTAATTCCCTGCGCGGCATCATCGACAACAACAGCCAGATGGTAGCTGATACCGATATCCTTGCGGCCGATGACGGCATCGTTCAGGTCGGGGTGGACTGCGTGAGAGCAGCCGTCCCCATCCTGCCAGCTGATCTCGCCGACACACAGCATGGCCGCCTGCACATCCAGCCGCCATGCGAAGGGTAAGCCTTCGGCGATGCGCTGCCGGCGCTGTTCAGCCGTGAGCTTTCGACAGGTGCCGGGATAAACCTCCGGCATATCCTCGGCATGCGGGGCAAGCCCGGCGCGCTCAATCTCCTGCTGGATGTCGCGCCGTGTGCAGAAGCAGGGATAAATCAACCCGTCCTGCCGGAGCTGCTCCAGCGCCTGTGTATATGCGTCCAGATATCGACTCTGATAGAGAATATCCCCCTGCCAGCGTATACCGAGCCAACCGAGATCTTCGATCAGATCGGCCGCAAAGCCGGGGCGGCAACGGTTAAAATCAATGTCCTCGATGCGCAGCAGCAATTCGGCCTGATGAGACTCGGCCCATTGCTGGCAGAGCAAGGCTGAATATGCATTGCCGACATGCAGATGCCCGGTAGGGCTGGGGGCAAAACGGGTACGCAGCAAGGGAATAAGCCGCAGGCTCAGCTGGCCTGAGGCGCTGCCTCTGGATGCTCGGCGGGTGGTAAAATAAGCGCCTGCCCTTCCTGCATCCGCTCCGGACGCAACAGCATCTTGATCTCATCGCCGGCGGCAAAGATGAAATCATCGTGCGGCAGATGCGTCTGTTCGGTACGCACGATCACCATCGGCTGCACACCGTGCGGAATGCGGGCATCGGCCATGCGCACACCGATCAAGGGTGAATCCGCTTCGATGAAACGGGTTTCATAGATCAATCGTTTACGATAGGCCTGATCGTTCCAGTAGGTGAATTGGTAGGGCTTTGCGAACAGGCGCTTGGCGCCAAGTCGCTCAATCATGCGCGACTGCTTGTTCTCGTCATCCGGTTGCAGGGTTACATAGATCTCAGGTGCATGGAAATTATCGCGCACCATCTGGGCAATCAGCAGGTTGTGATCCGAAGAGCCTGTCATGGCGACCACCACACCGATTTCCTCGGCATGCACGATTTCCATGTACATAGGATCCAATGCATTGCCGCGCACAGCCTGGAAGCCGGAGCGCTGCAAATTCTCGATCACCTCGGCATTGAGATCAAGAAAACGAACCTCGCGATCATCACTCAATGCGCGTCCTAGCTCGGCCCCAATCTGACCGCCACCGACAATCAGCACCGAACGCTCATCGCTGCCCTCAACCTTAAGCATACGGCTTAACGGTGAAGCAATCGTGCCGTACACCAGTACGGACAGTATGATGACAATATATACAAGCGCCTCAAGCACCTCGCCGCCGGGGATGCCCATGCGACTGATAATAACGCTGAACAGGGCGGTAATGGCAGCCGCCACCACCCCTCTGGGGGCCATCATGGCAAGAAATTGGATCTGCCCGACACTCATTCCCGCCCCGAACACCGAACTGGCCACAACCAGCGGCCGAATAACGAACACCAGCGCCAGGAACAGCAGGATGCCCTGGCCAAGGTAGTTCACCATAATGCCGAGATTCAGACTCGCGGCCAACAGCACGAACAGCATGCCGACCAGCAAGGTGGACAAGCTACCCTTGAAATTGCGCAGGCGCTGGATATCGGGCAGATGCTTATGCTGCAACACGGCGCCGGCCACCAGCACGGCCATCAGGCCGGCCTGGTCGCTGATATGATTGGATAGATGAAACAGCGCCCAGACCACTGCCAGCGTGGCAGTCGGACGCAATTCATTATCCTTCAGCCAAGGGCTCTCGAGCATCATGGTAAGCAGACGGCCACCGGCCCAACCGCAGGAGATACCCACCACGAACTTCACGAACAGCTCGGGCAGGATGTATTGCATGCTGAAATTCGGCGAGATGACAATCTGCAGCATCACAATGGCCAGCATCGCCCCCACAGCATCGATGAGCATGGCCTCGCCCATCAGAATATGGCGCAGTTTCCGGTCCAGCCTTGTCTGACGTACAATGGGAATGATGACGGTCGGGCCGCCAACAGCAACCAGCGCTCCGAATAACAGCGACATATCCCAGGGTAAATTACTGAAAGTGTGCAGCAGGCCGCCGCCCAACAGCATGGTGAACAGCGGGCCGAGCAGGACTAGGCGACCGACCACCGCCCCCTGCTCGCGCAGGGCACGAAGATTCAGATTCAGCCCGCCCTCGAAGAGAATCACAGCCAGTCCGAGCTCGATCAGGGTTTCCATGGCCGGCTGAATGGCGGCAATGTTCAGCAGATGCAGACCGAACGGGCCGAGCAGCATGCCTCCGGTCAGCCACATGACAATGGCAGGCAGGCGCCAATGTGCAGCGAGAACCTGTGCGCCGACCGACAACAGCACGGCAATCACAAAGGTCTCGGTGGGTTCAATGGTTGGCATCATGGACAATACATCCGCAACGACGTTGGTTTATTCACAGCTGCCAAGCTGCCAAGCACATGGCATGCGGGCAAGCGGCATGTGCTCCACGAGACTGCGGGAATGTATTTTGTATGGAGCCTAAAACCAGTTCTTGCGTTTGAAATAGGCCAGCATGCTGATGAAGATGCTGAGCATCACCAGCAAGACCAGCGGATAACCGAAAGGCCAGCTCAGTTCGGGCATATTCCACGGGTTCGAACGATCAAAGTTCATGCCGTAAATCCCAGCGATGAAGGTCAGCGGCATGAAGATGGTGGCAATCACGGCAAGTACGCGCATGGTTTCGTTAAGCCGGTTGCTGACGCTGGAAAGGTAGATATCGAGGATGCTGCCGGCCATGTCGCGGTAGGTTTCCAGCAGATCCATAATCTGTACGGTATGGTCGTAGCAATCGCGCATAAAGATGCGAGTTTCCTCGCTGATGAGCGCATCGCCTTCACGCAGCAGATGGGTGATCACTTCGCGCTGCGGCCAAAGCATGCGGCGCAGCAGAATGAGCTCCCGCTTGAGCGTATGAATGCGTTCCAGCAATTCACGTCCGGCGGATGCGGCAATATTGTCTTCCAGTTCTTCCAGTTGCAGGCCGAAGGTTTCCAGTACCGGAAAGCCCTGATCGACCACCAGATCGAGGATATTGTACAGCAGGTAGTCTGCGCCCCGTTTGCGCAGGCTGGATGTTTTTGTCTGCAGGCGATTGATAAGCGGAATAAACGGATCATCCACCCCTTCACAGAAGCTTACAATATAACGGGCGTTGGCGAACAGGCTTATCTGGCGGGTAATGACCATCTCGCCCTGAAACATCGGCAGGCTCATAATCAGGAAAATCTGGTGATCGAAAGGCTCAATCTTGGGCCGCTGGCCGATATTGAGCACATCCTCCATAGCCAGCGGGTGAAGATGGAATGTTTCACCCAGCGTGCGCAGCGTGTCCGGGGACGGGTGCCCCTGCACATGCACCCAGGTAACCGAGTCGCGCTCAAGATAGGCAAGGCAGTCAGCCGCCGCCGCATCCTCCTTGAGGAAAATCTCCTCCGATGAATAATCCACAAGACGGATGCGTACCGGTACTTCCTGGACATGTGATTCGACCAGCGTGCC
Organism: uncultured Zetaproteobacteria bacterium; assembly: GCA_964596375.1. Lineage (GTDB taxonomy): Bacteria > Pseudomonadota > Zetaproteobacteria > Mariprofundales > Mariprofundaceae > UBA1543. The sequence continues at coordinate 11,183 of CAZQTO010000053.1, forward strand.
CGGTGCGGTCCCCGGCGGATGATAGCGCTTTCTGAAATACTGCCGCCGTGTGGCTCGTTTGCTTGTCTTCGTCATGACTTGTTACCTCCACATCCGCATGCACAAAATTGCAGCATGCGTTACACGCCCGAATCCGCGCGGCTCAGCGAATATAGGCATCGGCGGCATAGCGCCGCATCATGCGATGGCTATTGAAAATCGATGCATTTTTGGCAATCGCACCCTGCATGACTGAAATCCACCCCTCTCTGTCATCGTAATACAGCGGAAGCACAATATCTTCGAGTTTTTTGTAGAGTGAGGCGGCATCGTTGCTGTTGGCGATCTCGCAACTATCGCCGCTCTCACAGTCGTCACCAATGGCCCAGCCGGTAACCCCCTCAATGCAACCTTCGATCCACCAGCCATCGAGTACGGATAGATTCGGCACGCCGTTGAAGGCAGCCTTCATGCCGCTGGTGCCGGATGCCTCGAAAGGCTTGAGCGGGGTGTTCAGCCAGACATCGGCTCCGGATACCAACTTGAGGGCGACTTCCATGTCATAGTCGGGCAGAAAAACGAGGGGAATTTCACCGCCCAGTTGCCGCATATGCTCATACAACTTCCGGATCAGAGCCTTGCCGGCCTCATCACGCGGGTGGGCCTTACCGGCGAGCACAATCTGAAACGGCCTGCGTCTGGCAATGCCGCGCAGGCGTTCGACATCCTGAAACAGCAGATCGGGACGTTTGTAGGCCGTCATGCGACGGGCGAAGCCCAGGATGGGTAGCGCCGCATCAAGGGTGGTGCCACAGCGCTCCCGGACCAACTCAATCAGATCTGCCTTGGCCTCCGTATGTGCCTGCCAGACCTCGGTCTTGGGGATGCAGCAGTCGGCGCGTACCAGTTGCTCCGGCTCATAGCACCATCCGGGGAGGTGCGCGTCGTAGAGTTTGCGAAACGGGATGCTGGTCCAGGTGTGCGGATGCACACCGTTGGTGATGGCCCGCACGTGATAGCCGGGGAACATTTTACGAGACACCTCGGCATGACGCTTGGCCACGCCATTGACATAGTCGCTCATATTCATCGCCAGGCGCGTCATATTGAGGCCATCGTCACCTGCCAGGCTATGCACGGTTTTCCTGTCGACAAAATCATCAAGCAGGCGATATACAAGCTCATAGGGGAACTTGTCCTGCCCGGCTGCAACCGGTGTGTGCGTGGTGAAATTGCACAGCTCGCGCACAGCCGGAATATCATACGCTGCTTCTCCCGGCCGCAGATCATCCACCGCATAGGCATGGCGGTGCAGCAGTTCGAGGGTGAGTAAAGCAGAATGCCCCTCGTTCATATGGTATTGCCGCACCTTGAAATCGAGGGCGTGCAACAATCTCGCCCCACCGACGCCGAGCACGATCTCCTGCTTGAGGCGGTAGGCAGCATCGCCGCCGTACAGCCGGTCGGTGATCTGGCGGTCTTCCGCTGTATTTTCATCCAGATCAGTGTCGAGAAGCAGCACCGGTTGACGACCGCCCAGATAGCTTTCCAGAACATACAGCCAGGCGCTCACCCACACGCTGCGCTCCTCAATGGGCACGGCAACCTTCGCAGGCAGAGGGGTTGCATATTTTTCCGGCGCCCACGTATCGGGGCTCTCGGTCTGCCCACCCTTCTCGTCCAGCGTCTGGCGGAAATAACCCAGTCGGCTGACCATGGTGACGGCCACCATCGGCATTTCCAGATCGGCGGCGGAGCGGAGGGTGTCTCCAGCCAGAACCCCGAGACCGCCGCTGTAGGTGGGGATATCGTTGTGCAGGGCAATCTCCATCGAAAAGTAGGCGATGCGTTCGTTGCGGGTGAATTCTCTGAGCATGGATTTCTCCCTGTTTTATGGCTTGCCAGTGGGCTTAGGCATTCTCCCCGAATTCTTCCTTCAGCCGTTCCAGATGACCGTAGACGATCAGTTGATCGCCCTGTTGCAATGACTCGCGCATCTGGCGGGCAGGAATCCAGGCATGCTTGCGTTCCAGGCCCAGCACAAGGATCTCTTTGCGATCGGCGCCAATCTGCATGATGGATTGCCCCGCCAGCGGCGAATCTTCTGTCACCTCAATCTTCACAAGACCAAAACCCTCGGCAAGGTGCAGTAGTTCCTCTACGGGTTCGAATTCAAACAGGGAACTGCGGTACAGCCAGCGCTCCACCAGGTCTTCCCAGCGCTGATTCAGACCTGCGTGACGCGCGATGATATAGATAAGCAAAAGACCGAGGGCAAAAATAAGAACATTTCTGGGAATATTCTGTGCTGTGGTGGCAATAAATGTGGATGTGCCGCTGACGGTAACCGCAACGATGCCTGCATAACCGCCGATCATAAGCCAGCTGATAATTTTTCGACGGGCGGGATGATTCACCACTTTTTCCGCTTCATGCGTGGTGAAGCCGGTGGCGGTGAACGCGGAGAGGGCCTGAAACTTCGCCTGATCGTAATGCATGCCGGTCAGCATCAGAGCAATGGCTCCGGCGCGGACAAACAGCATCGACAGGAGAATGGCCACCAGAGTGGGGAAGAGAAAATACAAACCGCTCATCTCATGAGCCTGAGGTGATGATCGGAAAGACTATGCGGCTTCAGCATGCTGACTAGGGTAGATTGTGCTTTGCTGCACTGCAAGCGAGGCTGGTCAGTGTATGGCACGAAGCCCGAATTTGTTCTGCTGCCACTGCACTTCGTTTCGGGCGTTGCATGCTCGTCATCTTGCCGCTATATTCCGCCGCCCTATAACAAGGATAGACAAAGGAAGCTGGATTCATGGCGTTGGATTTGGAACAGAAAAACGAAGTTATTAATAAATTTGCAACCCACGAGGGCGACACTGGTTCGCCTGAGGTACAGGTTGCACTGCTTACCGCCCGTATTAACGGGTTGAGCGAGCACTTCAAGGATAACCACAAGGATCATCATTCCCGTCGTGGTTTGCTGAAGATGGTCGGCGTTCGCCGCAATCTTCTTAAATACCTGAAGAACAAGGATTTTAACCGCTATCGCACGCTGATTGACAGCCTGGGATTGCGTCGCTGATGTACTGCAAGGGCGAGCCTTCGGGCTCGCCCTTCTTTTTTGCCCCTCTCCGTTTCATCTCTGTTCCCTCATCCACGCATTGATCCGGCAAAAAAGGAAGAGCTATGTTTAATATAAAGAAAACCACCGCCAATGTGGGCGGTCAGGAAGTATCATTTGAAACCGGCCGCGTAGCCCGTCAGGCCGGCGGTTCTGTGCTGGCTCAATGCGGCGATGTCGTCGTGCATGTGGCCGCAACGGCAGCCAAGACCCCGCTCCAGGGCGTCGATTTCATGCCGCTGACCGTTCACTATCAGGAAAAGACATACGCTGCAGGACGTTTCCTCGGCGGCTTCTTCAAGCGTGAAGGACGCCCGAGCGAGAAAGAGACCCTGACCAGCCGTCTGATCGATCGTCCGATCCGCCCGCTGTTCCCCAAGGGTTATTT